>JBCBCS010000348.1:0-528 GCA_038530475.1 Pseudomonadota bacterium | reverse complement strand
GGTCGTCATCATCCATGGCATAGACCAGGTCATCGCCGTCCTCGCCATAGATCAGGTCATTGCCCTCATAGCCGGCCAGGAAATCATTCCCGGCCCCGCCATAGAGCTCATCTTCGCCTGCAAAGCCGTAGAACTGGTCGTCTCCAGCCTCGCCAAAGAGGCGGTCATTGCCCTCGCGCCCCTGCAAATTGTCGTTCCCATTGCCGCCGATCAGGAGGTCGTCGCCGGCATTGCCGACGAGATAGTCATCGCCCTCGCCGCCGAGGATATAATCATCGCCATCGAGGCCAAAGAGGCGGTCATTGCCATCATCGCCGCGCAGGGAGTCATTGCCCGCCCCGCCATCGAGCAGGTCATTGCCGGTGCCGCCCCGCATGAAGTCCGCACCATCCCCGCCGCGCAGGACATCGATCCCGTCCCCGCCGCGAAGGATGTCATCACCCGCCCCGCCGTCCAACACGTCATTGCCGTCGTCACCGTTCAGCGTGTCATTGCCCTCACCACCCTCAAGGAGATCATTGTCGCGCC
>JBCBCS010000347.1:0-589 GCA_038530475.1 Pseudomonadota bacterium | reverse complement strand
GATCCTTGGTGTTGGCCGTATGCAGGGTCTGCTTATCAGAGCCCGAACAGGCGGACGTGCCGCCCCACGCGCTTTGGCTGATGATCGTAACGTCCACGTCGCGTCGCTTCATCTCCACTGCTGCACGCAAGCCTGCAGCGCCACTGCCGATGACCAGAGCGCCGCTCCTGTGGACGGGGACATCAAAGCCACAGACCGAGAGGCGCTCGCCGGTCTCAGGCTCTGGCTTGAGGCGCGGCATGACCACATCGGTCAAGGCATCGAGGATTTCTTGCGGGACAGACAGCGACATAAGTCTTCCTCAGCTTTAGGAGATATCGACCCAAGCACGCGCGCCCGATGAGGCCATGCAGGCATCCACGATCTGGCAGATGTGATGACCGTTCTCGAACGTTGGCCACATTGGGGATTTGGTCGTGATGGATTTGATCACTTCGGCAATCTCAATGATCTTGCCCTCGTTATAGCCGAGCGCGAAGTTCGGCAGCGGCAGGAATGCCGCGTATGTTGGGTGCTCGGGCCCCACGTCGATCTCGCGGAAACCGCGGCGGCCGGCGGCATCTTCGTTCGAGTAGAACCGCAGGCGGTT
>JBCBCS010000346.1:0-595 GCA_038530475.1 Pseudomonadota bacterium | reverse complement strand
GTCATCATTGGGGCCACCTTCCGAGGCATCGGGCTCCGGTGTGCCGGAGATGACGCCCGTGGTTGGATCAATCGTCAGACCCGGCGGCAGACCTTCCGCCGTATACGTCAGCGGATCACCATTGGGATCGGTGATGGTCGACAGGGCCGGCACATCAATCGGCGTGATCGGCGTGCCATCCTCCACAGTCTGTGGCGGTGCATCCACACCCTCCGGTGCATCGGGATTGTCGGTATCGACATTCACCGTCACCGTGGCCGTGTCCTGACCACCATTGCCGTCATCCACCGTGTAGGTGAACGTATCGACACCCGTGAAGCCCGCATCCGGCGTATACGTCACCGTACCATCGGGGTTGATCACCACCGTGCCATTGGCCGGATCGGACGTGTTCAACACCTCAAGCGGATCGCCATCGGGATCGCTGTCATTGGTCAGCGGCGCAATCACCACCGGCGTGTCCAGCGCGGTCTCCACCGCATCATCATCTGCGGTGGGTGCGGGGTTCGTGATCGTCAGTTGAACGGTCTGCGACACCTGATTGCCATCGGGATCCGTCGCCGTCACCACGATGGGGTAGACCCCATCGCCGTTC
>JBCBCS010000345.1:0-611 GCA_038530475.1 Pseudomonadota bacterium | reverse complement strand
TTGCCGAGGATGTCTACCTGGAAGTGAGGACGACGACCCGCGGCGCGCCGGGCCTCGGCGTGGAATGGACCCCGCGCCAGAATGTTGAGGTCGGCGCCGAGTTCGGCGCCGAAGTGACGCCCCGTTTCACCATTCAGTGGACGCGCGACTATGGTGGGCCCGATGAACCGATCGAAGAGCGCGAGACGCCAGAAAGCCCGCCTGACGAGGAAGCTGACTGAGCGCGGTTCAGCGGCGATTGCATCCCCGCGCGAGTGCGAGTAAGGAAGGCGGCTCACCAAACCGGACGGCCCTGTGGCGGAGTGGTGACGCAGCGGATTGCAAATCCGTGTACGCCGGTTCGATTCCGGCCGGGGCCTCCAAATCACTCACTTCTACTAACTCCAATGCCGGCGCGCGAAACGATTGCGGGCCATTTCGCAATCCCTGATTCATCTCGGCGAATTTTTGGTTAAGCGTTTACCCGCCATTAACCACTCCGGCGGCATACGGAGCGTGTCTTCTTTCTTGGAGACACCCACCATCACCCAACGCCTCGGCGGAAGCTTTTGCTTCCGCCTTTTTTTTGGCCCGGAGATGGGAATCCCGTTTGACACACGCGCGGGCTTTGG
>JBCBCS010000344.1:0-618 GCA_038530475.1 Pseudomonadota bacterium | reverse complement strand
CCAGCATTGCCGACGAGATAGTCATCACCCTCGCCACCGAGGATATAGTCGTCGCCATCGAGGCCAAAGAGGCGGTCATTGCCATCATCGCCGCGCAGGGAATCGTTGCCCGCCCCGCCATCGAGCAGGTCATTGCCGGTGCCGCCGCGCATGAAATCGGCGCCCTCCCCGCCGCGAAGCACGTCTATCCCGTCCCCACCGCGCAGGATGTCATCACCCGCCCCGCCGTCGAGCGTGTCATTGCCCGCGTCGCCGTTCAGCGTATCATTGCCGCCTCGGCCAAACAGTTCGTCATTGTTTGCGCCGCCGTCCAGAATATCGTTTCCATCATTGCCGACCAGATAGTCACCGCCGTCGCCGCCAAGGAGACGGTCGTTGCCGTCTCCGCCGTAGATGCGGTCATTGCCCTCGCGGCCTTGCACATCATCATCGCCGGTGCCGCCAGCAATCACATCCGCACCCGCATTACCGACCAGATAATCGTCGCCGTCGCCGCCATCGATAAAGTCATTGCCGTCCTCGCCAAAGATGCGATCGTCTCCGGCCTCGCCCTCCAGCGTATCGGGACCAGCACCGCCTGCGATCAGGTCGTTTCCGCCACCGCCAAAGGCTCTGTCG
>JBCBCS010000343.1:0-628 GCA_038530475.1 Pseudomonadota bacterium | reverse complement strand
GATGCCGCCCTGCGGGTTGAGATGCGATACGAGATCGCCAAGCTGCACCAGACGCTGCAATCTTGCCGAATTCGAGCACCACAATCCGGTCAGCGAGCGTCATTGCTTCAACCTGATCGTGGGTGACGTAAATCATCGTCGATTTCAGCGTCTGGTGCAGCTTGGCGATCTCGTATCGCATCTCAACCCGCAGGGCGGCATCAAGGTTGGAGAGGGGCTCATCGAACAGAAACGCTGTCGGGTCGCGCACAATCGAGCGGCCAATCGCGACCCGTTGGCGCTGGCCGCCTGACAGGTCCTTGGGCCGGCGGTCGAGGTAGGCGTCGAGTTTGAGCACCCGCGCCGCTTCATCCACTTTGGCGTCGATCTCAGCCTTCGGCAGGCCAGCCGATTTCAACGGAAAGCCCACATTATCGCGCACCGACATATGCGGGTAGAGCGCATAGGACTGAAACACCATGGCAAGACCACGCTTAGAGGGTGGTTCGGCCGTCGCATCGCGGTCACCGATCATAATCTGTCCGCGCGACGTCTCTTCCAACCCCGCGATCATCCGCAACAACGTGGACTTGCCGCAGCCGGACTCGCCAACGAGGCCGACGCTTTCTCCCGGTTGGATAGTCAGATC
>JBCBCS010000342.1:0-653 GCA_038530475.1 Pseudomonadota bacterium | reverse complement strand
CCCGCCGGATATCTCAGCCGGGCGCAGATCGGCCGCCGAGGCGCCGAGGCGCACCTTCTTCAGCGCCTCGATCGCCCGCTCGCGCGCCTCGCTGCGTTTCATGCGGTCGGCATTGATCAGGCGGAAGGCGACGTTCTCCCAGACGGTGAGCGAATCAAACAGCGCGCCAGACTGGAACAGCATGCCGATGCGCGCGCGCATCTCCTCGCGCTCGCGGCCTTGCTCATGGGTGACGTCTTCGCCGTCAAAGATCACCTGGCCTGCGTCTGGTGTCATCAGGCCGAGGGCGTTCTTGAGCATCACCGATTTGCCAGAGCCGGACCCGCCCAGCACGACAAGCGACTGTCCCGGCGCCACGTCCAGATTCACACCCTTGAGCACATCATTGGTGCCGAAGGATTTCTCGACGCCGCGCAGTTCCAGGATGGGGCTCGTCACAGGCCAATCCCCTCAAACAGGGTGGACATCACATAATTCAGCGCCAGCACCAGCACCGCAGCGGCCACCATGGAGAGCGTCGCGGCCCGGCCAACGCCCGTCGCGCCGGCCTTCGATCCGTCACCGAAGTAGCAGCCCATGATCGCGATCACGCCGCCGAAGACGACCGCCTTGATCAGGCCCACGGTCACGTCTTCCCACTCCATGAAGTCGAT
>JBCBCS010000341.1:0-961 GCA_038530475.1 Pseudomonadota bacterium | reverse complement strand
TCTATGATGTGCTCGCCACCGAAGAGGGCCAGCAGCAGGCGCTTGACAAGCTCGACACCATCAAGGACGACGTCATCCTTGGCCACGCCGTCACACAGCAACGCCCATTCCATGTTGTTGATGGGGCGCTTTTCGAGGCTGCGCTTGCCGGGATAGGCTTCGGTGTCGAACACGGCGCAGACAGATGTCGGCGCGGTGTCACCCACGAGGTCGGTGCGATAGCCGAAGGTGGTCGAATAGACGATCTGCGGGATGAAGCAGTCGGAGACCAGAAGGTCGCCAAAGTCATCGGAGGCAGAGGTGCCATCAGGCGCTGCGGCAAGGTCTTCGTCCGGGTCGATTTCCAGCGCGAGGCCCTCGTCGCACAGGCGGATCGCATCCGCGGCCACCACGTCAACGACGTCCCATGTGACGTTGCCCGCCTCGTTCATGGCGCGCAGCTTGGCCACAGCTTCGGCCGAGCTTTCGTCCCACACGGCGCTCACGCCTTCATTCATGGCGATATAGGGTTCGACATATGCCTTTTGCTGGCTGGCCTGATAGGCGCCACCCCAGCTGACGAGCGTCATGTCGCTGGCCATGTGACCGTCGGCAAAGGCGGTGCCCGCGGCAACCGTCAGAGCCGATGTGGCCAATAGGGTCTTGGTGAGTTTCATTCTCTTACTCCCACATTGTTAGCCCGTTTGAATGTTCGTGAGGTCGGGCGTCGGGCGTCGCCGCGGCCTCGTGACTTTGCTCAGGCGTCGAGCGCCCGGCAATCCTGTGGCAACCAGCCGATCTCGATCTGCTCACCCGGTTTCAGGCGGACCTGATCGGGGGCGTTGCGTGTCTTGATCACGAAATCATCGTTGCCCGCGACCCGCAGGCGGGTGCGGAAAATGTCGCCCATGTAGATGAACTCAAGCACTTCGGCCTTGAGCGTATGGGCGTCGGCGTGCAGTCGGTCCTTGTTCATCTCGAC
>JBCBCS010000340.1:0-987 GCA_038530475.1 Pseudomonadota bacterium | reverse complement strand
CGCCGCGACCCGGCGTGCTGAAGGAAACGATATTCCCAACGCGCAAAGTGTCGTCGACAAGGCGTTGCCGGCAGATGTGACGCTCAGACCGGATGGAACGGTTGGCTGACTACCCTTTACGAGATGATCTCAAACTTCGTCACGTCGACCATGCCACGGTCGGTTATTTTGAGCATCGGGATGACCGGCAGGGCCAGGAAGGCGAGTTGCAGGAAGGGCTCTTCCAGTGTCACGCCGAGGTCTTTTGCCGCACAACGCAAATCTTCAAGGTCGGCGCGGACAGCCTCAAAGGGTTCAAGGCTCATCAACCCCGCAACGGGGAGCGCAAGTTCTGCCTGAACTTGCCCGCCTTGGGTGACGACAAAGCCGCCCTCGATCTCTGACAGCCGGTTGGCGGCCAGCGCCATATCCCCATAATCCGCGCCCACCACTGCAATGTTGTGATGGTCGTGGCACACGGTTGAGGCAATGGCACCGCGCTGAAGACCAAAGCCTTTGACGAAGCCGGTCGCGATGTTGCCGTTGATCCCATGCCGTTCGATGACCGCGATCTTGATAAGGTCGCGGGTGATGTCCGGGGCTTTGTCGCCGTCCTTTGGTGCAATGGTGTCGTGAAGGTGCTCGGTGATGATCTTGCCGGGGATGACACCGATGATGTCGGTCTCAGCGCGATTGGACGACGTTCGGAAATCCTCGGCTGTGACGGCCGGCGCCTTGACGGAATTGCGCCCGATCGGCGGAGTGATCCGGCGCGCGTCAAAGGCCGCCTCGGCGGCCCGCTGCCCTCCGCAGAGCGTGATCTTTGCGTCGCACGCGTCAAGCGATCCGACCCCCACGATATCCGCGCGCTGACCGGGTGCCAAAAGGCCACGGTCCTTTAGCCCGAAAGCCTCAGCCGCCGACAAGGACGCCGCGCGATAGGCCGCGACCGGCGACACGCCTTGGGATATTGCCGTTCTGATCAGGTAATCGAGATGGCCCTGCTCC
>JBCBCS010000339.1:0-1138 GCA_038530475.1 Pseudomonadota bacterium | reverse complement strand
TTACTGTCCGGGTCGAGGTTGCCCGTCGCTTCATCCGACAGGATCAGCTTCGGCTGGGTGATCAGCGCCCGGCAGATCGCCACCCGCTGCTGTTCCCCCTGGCTGAGGCCGCCCGGATGCCGGTCCAGCTTGTCGCCAATCCCGCATGCTGTGGCAAGTTGTTGGGCTCGCTCTTTGGCCGCGTCATCAAGAACCAGCGCAGGCGTGATCCGGTACGGGTAATAGATGTTCTGCCGGGCGGAGAGGTAATCCAGCAGCGCGAAATCCTGAAACACAAAGCCGATCTGGCTCGCCCGGAACCGGCGGCGCTCCGCCTCGGACAGGCTGGAAACCTCGGTCCCTGCCACGTCGATACGCCCGGCCTCAGGCGTCAGAATCCCCGCGATAAGATTGAGAAGCGTCGTCTTCCCGCTGCCGCTGGGGCCAACAACAGCCAGCCGTTCCCCATCGCCCAAGGTAAAGTCCGGAACGCGAAGCCGAAACCCGCCGCCGCTATACCCGAACGTGAGGTCTTCGATCCGAACCATCACTCCTCCTGCGGGGCAAGGAACGTCTCCCCCGCCGCGTCCCTGCTGACATCGAGCAATTCGAAATCCGTGATCCGCCACGCGCCATCGACCGGTGTGACCGTCAAATCCGCGCTATAGGTGTTGCCGCGCACATGCAGATGCTCTGCATGGCCAACGGTGCCGATGACCTGCCATGAAGCGTCGATCAAAAGCGCGCTGTCGTCTCGGGTGACTTGGGTATCGAGCAGCTTGATCTCATGGATGGTCTGATCGACCTCTTCAAGACCGCCGCCTTTCATCGCGCCCACCCGTTCCAGGTAGAGATATTCCAAGGCGTCGCCATGGGTCACACTCGCCAGCGTGTCGTAAATCTCATCCTCCTGCGACTGGCCAAACGCCTCATAGACCACCAGCAAAAGCGCGGGGGTGAGCCGCCAGAACTCCGACCGGGCCTCGCCGATTGTCAAAGGCTCAAGCCCCGGCGCCGAGAAGGCGTCAGTCTCAGAGATCTGGTCGCCTTGCGTCAACGCAAAGAACGTCACCGCCGCGATGGCCGCGGACAAAACACCTGCTGCAAGGGGAAAGGCAAGTTTCACGATTTGGGCTCGGATGCTCTGGTGGACATTGTC
>JBCBCS010000338.1:0-1328 GCA_038530475.1 Pseudomonadota bacterium | reverse complement strand
GTCCTGACTGACTTCGCGGGCTTCCTCGAAAGCGCGCGCACGTTCCTGCTCGAGGCAGCGGAAGTAATCCTGGATGTCCGCGATGTAGATCTCAAAGTCCCGTCGGATGATGTCGGCATAATCCCGGGCGGCCTGCGAATCGCTTGGAACGAAGGGACGGACTGGGGCGAGACAGGATTCTGCGTGGCTTGCGACCGGAACGAGCATCAGCAAGGCCGCAGCCTGCATCGTCACCCATCGGCTCAACCGCAGGTTTCTGAAACCCCTATTTTCCTTGATAGACGCCAATGGCCGTGCCTAGAGTTTGAGTAACCGAGATACAGCCGTATCTGCCGCATTATATCTTGCGGTTAATAATATACTATCGTAACCTTGGGCTTCAAGTCGGAATGCCCGTTGTTGCGCCCATCGAGAAAGCGTGAGCCGGGCCATGAACTGGGACATCGAAGCACCAAATGTGGTTACGGAAGCACGTTTCCGCGAACTCGTGGAAAGTGGCTATAGCGCTGAAATCCTGTGCCAGGAGTCGGCACACAAGAAGGGCCCGAGCTATTACGGGGTCTGGGTCATGCGCGTCGTCTCTGACGAGGGCGTGGAGAAGCTGCTGGTCACAGCACGTACCCGGACGACCTATAACGACATCAAGATCCGCGAATTCAAGACCATCACGGGTGTGGTGTCTTTCCTCATCGGAATCGGCTTCTCTCACGCCGATGTCCCGCTCGAAGAAGGCCAGCGGACGACGCACAAGCTGGCTGCGAGGGACAAGGGCAGCAGCAAGTAGCCTTCTCCTTTTCTGGTATCTAGCCGGTCCCGCCACTGCGCAGATGGTGCTGGTCATGGAGAGCGACGGCTCTCTAACCCCGTCCCGCTCCCAGGACAGCTTTGCCCGCAACTACAATGACGGCATTGGCCAGGGTTCTGCGGCTGATGATCTGGCAATCCTCGGTGAGACTGACCCTGGGCAAGACGAAGTCCACATGGCAGCCCTCTCGCGGCCCGCTCCCCTGCCCCGCGCCGATGTTCTGGCGGCCATCGAGGCCACGGCGCTTCGCTACGCCGGGCATCCCGGGCTTCGGCGCACGGATCTCTCGGTTCGCGATTGGCTGACCCTTTACCGTGCAAATATCGAAGTCGAGAGCGCCTATCGGCAGGATGCGGTCTCGAGCGCTGGCGCCATTGGCCTTGGTCAGTTGATGCCCGCGACGGCGCGCGATCTCGGTGTTGACCCGCATGATCCGCTGCAGAATCTCGACGGCTCCGCCCGATACCTTGCGATGATGCTGGAGACGTTTGGCGATCCGCGTCTTGCGCTAGCTGCCTACAAC
>JBCBCS010000337.1:0-1333 GCA_038530475.1 Pseudomonadota bacterium | reverse complement strand
CATACCCGTTACAGGCCAGGTCATACTGGAAACCCAGCACGTCCTCAGGGTTGCCCCCCAGCGCGTCCATTCCGCCTTGCGGCATGGAGAACGGGTTATGCTCAAAATCGATCTCGCCGGTCTCTTCGTCGCGTTCATAGATCGGGAAATCCACGATCCACGCAAAGGCAAAGCGGTTCTCGTCCGTGAGGCCAAGCTCTTTGCCGATCACATCCCGCGCCTTGCCGGCCACGGTTTCAAACGACTTGGGCTTACCGCCAAGGAAGAAGGCCGCGTCGCCAACGCCAAGGCCCAACTGCTGGCGGATCGCCTCGGTGCGCTCCGGCCCGATGTTCTTGGCCAGCGGGCCGGCGGCCTCTTCGCCCAGCGTGATCTCACCGGATTTGATGAGGGCATTGACCTCTTTCACGGTGATCCCGCGTTCCTGCGCGATGCTGTCAGGTGACTGCTTGCGCCAGAAGATGTAGCCCATCCCGGGCAGACCTTCCTTCTGTGCAAAGGCGTTCATCCGGTCGCAGAACTTGCGGCTGCCGCCCGTCGGTGCCGGGATCGCGCGGACCTCGGTGCCGTCCTGTTCCAACAGCTTGGCGAAGATGGCAAAGCCGGAGCCGCGGAAATGCTCGGAACAATCCTGCATCTTGATCGGATTGCGCAGGTCGGGCTTGTCGGTGCCATACCACTTGGCGGCATCGCGGTAGCTGATCTGCGGCCACTCGGCGGGATTGTCGACTGTGCGACCACCGCCGAATTCCTCAAACACACCGGCGAGCACAGGGGAAATCGTGTCGAACACGTCCTGCTGTTCGACGAACGACATCTCCAGGTCCAGCTGGTAAAAATCGGTGGGCGAGCGGTCGGCGCGCGGGTCTTCGTCGCGGAAACAGGGCGCGATCTGGAAATACTTGTCGTAGCCCGACACCATGATCAGCTGCTTGAACTGCTGCGGCGCCTGCGGCAGCGCATAGAACTTGCCCGGATGCAGACGCGACGGCACGAGGAAGTCGCGCGCGCCTTCGGGGCTGGAGGCTGTGATGATCGGCGTCTGGTATTCGCGGAATCCGATGTCCCACATCCGCTTGCGCATGGACGCCACGACGTCTGAGCGGAGGGTCATGTTGCGTTGCATCTTCTCGCGCCGCAGGTCGAGGTAGCGGTAGCTCAACCGGGTTTCTTCCGGATACTCCTGTTCGCCGTAAACCTGCAACGGCAGGTCGCCCTCGATGCCGCCGAGGACTTCCATATCACGGACGAACACCTCAATCTCACCAGTGGGCAGCTTGTCGTTCACCAGCTCAGGATCACGGGCCTTCACCGTGCCGTCGATGCGGATGCA
>JBCBCS010000336.1:0-1421 GCA_038530475.1 Pseudomonadota bacterium | reverse complement strand
CGACCGGTGCGCAAAAGAAGAGCCTGCCCAATGCGCCGAGCTACACCAAGGTCTTCGGTCAGACGCTCGCCAAAGAAGCTGAGACCGACGGTGCGATTGTCGGGATTACCGCCGCGATGCCGTCTGGAACCGGTATGGACATCTTTGCCGCGGCGCACCCCAAGCGCATGTTTGACGTCGGAATCGCTGAGCAACATGCAGTGACCTTTGCGGCGGGCATGGCCGCAGGAGGGTCCAAGCCATTTTGCGCCATTTATTCGAGCTTCCTTCAACGGGGGTACGATCAGATCGTCCATGACGTGGCCTTGCAGAACCTTCCTGTCCGATTTGCCATCGACCGCGCCGGCCTTGTCGGTGCGGATGGTGCGACCCATGCCGGGGCATTTGATATCGGCTATCTGGCCACGCTTCCGAATATGACGGTCATGGCTGCGTCTGATGAGGCCGAACTCGTGCACATGGTCGCGACCGCCGTCGCCCACGACAGCGGGCCCATCGCATTCCGTTATCCAAGGGGTGAGGGCGTCGGGATGGAAATGCCTGACAAAGGGGAGGTGCTGGAGATCGGAAAAGGCCGCATTCTACAGGAAGGCGGCGACGTCGCCTTGTTGTCTTTCGGCGCTCACTTGGGTGAGGCGCGGAAAGCCACGCGGTTGCTTGAGGCGCAAGGACTGAGCGTGACACTTGCAGACGCTCGATTTGCCAAGCCACTCGACCTCGCGCTGATCAGACAGCTGGTTAAGGATCACAGAGCGCTGGTGACAATTGAGCAAGGGTCTGTAGGCGGATTCGGCGCAATGGTGTTGCATGCGCTTGCCAATGAAGGTCGCCTTGACGGATCCTGTCAGGTGCGGACTGTAACGCTTCCGGACCGTTTCATTGATCAGGCGGCGCCAGATGCCATGTATGCCGACGCAGGTATGACAGCTGTCGATATCGCAGCGATGGCGATGGAAGCGGCGGGGATTAAATCAGACTCTATTCCGGCGGAATAAGCTCTATTCGCCGACGGCTGCGACTTTGTGGTCTGTGATCACAAGGTCAAGATGATCGCGTAGGTAAATCTGTAGCCAAGGTGTAAACGCCTCCGGCCGACGAGCGACCTCAGCAGCCAGATCGTAGATATTGATCCAGCGTGTCGCCATCACCTCATCAGGATTAAGCGCAAGCTCCAAAGTTGCGGCGTTCGCTGGCGCAACAAACAGATCGACAACCTCGTGCTCGATCAGGCCGTTGCCGACGTCGGCTCGATATTCGAGCTGGTCACGGAAAGATGGAAACAGCCCGGTGATCCCAAGCTCTTCTTCGAGCCGGCGGACGGCACAAGTGGTCGCGTCTTCGTCCCAGTCCGGATGTGTACAGCAGGTATTCGCCCAGAGCCCAGGCGTATGATACTTTCCCATGGCGCGTCGCTGGATCAG
>JBCBCS010000335.1:0-1435 GCA_038530475.1 Pseudomonadota bacterium | reverse complement strand
CCGCGCTGCGACAACGGTATCAGCAGCCACAGGACCGGCCGCACAAAGAATGAATGCCAGACAGCGGATCATCGGATTTGAACCATCGACCCGAGCATCTGGTCGGCCGCAGTGATGACTTTGGAATTCAGTTCGTATCCGCGCTGGGCTTCGATCAGGTCCGTGATTTCCCGCACCGGATCGACTGAACTGTCCTCAAGATATCCTTGCCGCAGAATGCCAAGTCCATCTTGCCCCGGCGTCGTCACCGTAGATGGACCTGAGGCGGGTGTTTCGACAAACAAGTTGGACCCGATCGCCTCAAGCCCCTTGGGATTGGTGAACCCTGCCAGCGTGAACTGTCCAATGAACTGAGGTTCGACCTGGTCGGCGAAAAAGGCGTAGACCTCGCCCTCGGCGTTGATCGAAATCGATCGCGCATCGGCCGGGATGGTGATGTTTGGGACGACGGGGTATCCGTCAGATGTGACAATTAATCCATCGCCCGTGCGTTTGAGACCGCCATCGCGCGTATAGGCTGGCCGGCCATCCGGCAACGTGACCTCCAGATAGCCGTTGCCCTCAATCCCGAGGTCCAGATCGCCCCCGGTTGAGGCAAGCGACCCTTGCTCAAGCATCACCGAAACGGATGTGGGTCGAACGCCGAGCCCAAGCTGCACGCCGGTCGGCAGAACCGTGCCATCTGAGGCGTTGATCGTACCGGGACGCTGCATTTGCTGATAGTGAAGATCCGCAAACTCGGCGCGGCGGGTGTTGTAGCCCGTCGTGCTCATATTCGCGAGGTTGTTGGAAATCACCTCAACTCGGGTTTGCTGCGCCGTCATGCCGGCGGCTGCGATCTGTAAAGCACGCATTTCATGCCCTCCTGTCGATTACTGTCCAAGGGCCCGAATGGCCGCCCGGATCCGTTCGTCTTCCTTGTCCAAAAAGCTCTGCCCAAGCTCGTAAGCCCGCTGGACTTCGATCATCCGGCTGACTTCGAGCACAGGATTGACGTTCGATTGTTCAACGAATCCCTGAAGCATCCGACCGGTGAGGACAGGCTCAAACCCGCCCTCGGCGTGGAACCGGACGCCACTCTCGCGGATCATCGAATTTGGGTCGATTGGCATAACCAGCCCAACCTGTCCCACAGGTTGGCCGTCCGCGCTGATGGTCCCGTCAGGCGAGATTCCGACAGGCCCCGCGCCTTGCGGAATGAAGACAGGCGCCCCGCCCGCATCAAGAACCCGAAACCCCTCTGGCGTCACAAGGTCGCCATTCTCATTTGTCAGGAAGGCGCCCGCGCGCGTCAGGCGCTCCCCCTCAGGGGTCTCGACCAAGAAGAAACCTTCGCCTTCAATCGCGAGGTCAAACGGCCCGCCGGTTTGCGTCAGTGAGCCCTGCAGATAGGTCGTGTCGCGCACGGAGGCCGTTGCCATCGACAATGACGGAT
>JBCBCS010000334.1:0-1566 GCA_038530475.1 Pseudomonadota bacterium | reverse complement strand
CCCCTCAGCCGCGGTTGCTTTGACTGTGACAGGTCTTTCGCTGCCGATGCCCGTCCGCGCGCAGACATACCCGATCGATTGCGCGATACTCCTGTGCCTGTCTGGCGGCTGGCCTGCTTCCGTGCCATGCACCAGAGCTCGAGCCGAATTCATCCGACGCATTACGCCGTGGCCGGTGGAACCTCCGCTTCAAATCTGGCGCTGTCCTATGGGCGCGTCCTATGAGACCGCTCCAGCACCAAACAGTGCAGACCGCATCTTTGAAGCGTTCGTCCAGAACAATAGCGCTGAACCGCGACAATCCTTTCCAGCGCGCGATACCGCTGACCCAATTGCGGCCGATTGGCGCATCCCAGAAGCTCCAGATGACCTCGCTCCCGCAGACCAGGCACTCCGGCTCGTTCAAGATCGCGCGGACATCGATATCAGCGGACCAGAGTTCAACTTCGTGCGGTCCATCCGCGTCTTTGATGTCCGGTATGCGCGACAGCACGAATCCGGTCGTGATGGTGACTGCAACCGTAGCGCTACCGTGGCCCTCGGCACTTATGGCATCCAAGGTGACTTCGCCTGGCAGAGGTCTTCCATAGCCGCACTACCAGCCGACCATGTCGGTCTCGAACGCTGGGGCCAGAATTGCCCCGGCATCTATCACCGTTCTGTCTTCGTCGACTGGCGTGACTATGAAGGCAATTACGGCTTTGAGCAGGTGAACTACTGACCTGCCACCGCATTGGCTTGCCACGGAACTCGGCTTCTTTGACTTGTACGACGGCACCGCGTACCCGTCGCGGTCCACAAGCAACTTGGCATTTCGGCAAACACCGAGGGCTCTCACCTCACCCGCCCCCGTCTCTTCCGATCTGCGTGAGCGCGTCGAAGTCAATTTCCTGTTTCTGTTCCGCAGTGAGATCCGGCCGGATTTCCGACACCGGCTGGGGCCCGTGGACGTCCCACATCACCGCATACCCGCCTGTACTCCAGCGATAAACCCAACCAACAATGCTGCACCCATCGGTCCCGATCAGATTGGCGATCGCGACGCCCTCACCTTTATCATCGTTCACTGTTTACTGACTTCCTGCACTGAGGCTCTGATTTTGCAGCGTGACGAGCTGCGGTGCTCGCCTGCACCGCATGCCGCGCTTGGGGGATGTTCGCTAACCGCTCTTTGTTGAGGAGCTCACTTCACATGGGGACGCACAATGCGGAGCGTCCCAAAATTGCATTGCCTTCAAATCTTGTGGTCGGGCTCCGTGGCGGTTTCGACGATTGCCAGAACCTCCGATAGGTCGAAGCCAAGCGCTCGGGACAATACGATGAACTCGACAACGTCGATCCGTCGTTGGCCACTTTCAATGCGCGCCACGAGAGACTGATGACAGTCGAGCCTGTCCGCCAAGTCTTTCTGCCCCAGACCCGCGTGTTTTCGGGCCTCGACCAAAGACTGACAAAGGGCCAGATGCCCGGTACTCCAGATTGTTTTCGACACGCGTCACATACCTTTTGTGACGTCGCTAGCGGATGAAATCTGTTATCTAAAAAGTAGATATTGGAGGGTGTTAT
>JBCBCS010000333.1:0-1920 GCA_038530475.1 Pseudomonadota bacterium | reverse complement strand
CGTTTCTTGCGGCAACCATTGCAGCCGAGCACCGTCTGCAACCCGTAGCCGTGTCTCCACTCGCGCCCGCGTCCCGTCGCTTGACCGGTAAATCCGCTCTGCCGCTTGCGACGTCAGCGTCAGCGCCGCACCTGTGCCAACCTCTGCAGCAATATCAAACCGATCCCCGCCGGTGATGCCGCCCGCCGTGTTGACCAGAACCGCTTCTGCATCGGCACGAAACGTGCGCGGCATCAAAACCTTTAAGCATCCGGAATGGCGCAACTCGGCCACCCGCGTCACCGCGCCATCTGCGCCCACACTCAGCTTTCCTTCGCCGATCGCACGGGGAAGCGTCTGCGGTTGATATGATGTGGCAGGCAGGCTCATTGCCGATACCCTGACGGCGCGAAAAATCGGAAGGCAAGGATTCCCCCCGACAGACCAACGGCTCGAACCTGACGTGCCTATTTATTATGCAGGGCGCCTATGTCACACGCGATTTTGCAAAATAGGCCGGATCGTCCCAAAGCCGCCGATCCAGCACGTCGGCAAGGATGTCGGCCGCCGCACGGACGTCCCTTTCCCCCACATAAAGCGGCGTGAATCCAAACCGCATGAGGTCGGGGCTGCGAAAATCTCCGATCACGTCGCGGTCAATCAGCGCCTGCATCGCGGCATAGCCGTGCTCAAAGGCAAACGAGACCTGAGAGCCACGCATCGCGGCATCTCGCGGAGAGGCCAGCGTCAAATCTGCACACTTTTCTTCGACTAATGATATAAAAAGATCACAAAGCCGGATTGAATCTGCACGAAGCTCAGCGATGTCCACGCCCTCCCATGCGTCCAAGGCCGCGTCTAACGCCGTCAATTGCAGCACGGGTGGCGTGCCCACGCGCATCCGCTCTATCCCCATCGCCGGACGATAATCCGGCTCAAACGCAAAGGGCGCGTCATGGCCGAGCCACCCGGAGAGCGCTGGCTCAATCCCTCCGATCACGTCGTCGCGGACATAGATGAAGGCCGGCGCGCCGGGGCCCCCGTTGAGGTATTTGTAGGTGCAGCCCACCGCAAATTCACAGCCTGACCCGGCCAGATCAACTGGCACGGCCCCCGCTGAATGCGCGAGATCCCAGATCATCACGGCCCCTGCCGCATGGGCCGCTTTAGTGATTGACCGCATGTCGTGCATCCGGCCCGTGCGGTAATCGACTTGGGTGATGAGCACCGCCGCAACCTCATCCGTGATCGCGCCTTCGACGTCTTCCGGCGCCACGATCCGCAGCTCATGGCCCTGCCCCAGCTGCCGGATCAACCCCTGCGCCATATAAAGATCGGACGGAAAATTGCCGCTGTCGCTCAGGATCACGCGTCGGTCTGGACGCATCGCCAATGCCGCGGACAACGCCTGATAGACTTTCACCGAAAGCGTATCGCCCATCGTCACTGTGCCCGCAAGTGCGCCCACCAGCGCCCCAACCCGGTCTCCGACACGTGCGGGTTGGCCCATCCAATCATCCACATTCCAGCCCTTGATCAGATGCGCGCCCCATTCGTCCTGCACCATCCCAGCCAGCCGCGCAGGAACAGATTTCGGCAATGGCCCCAAGGAGTTACCGTCGAGGTAGATCATCCCCTCAGGCAAATCGAACAAGTGTTTGCGATAGACGGACATGGACGGGGCCTCCTGCTGGTCGGCCCTGTCTAGCCTAGCTGCGCATCCGCGAAAACTCCGGATCGTAGGGGCTGGGCGGGATCACCTGAGCCGCAACGCGCTGACCCAACACATCAACCTCCACCGCGTCGGGCATGTCCACATCAACGAACGCATAGGCGAGGTTCATGCCGACCCGGTGACCCCAGTCGCCCGACGTAACCGTGCCGACCACCCGGTCGCCCACCATCACCGACGCGCCGCCAAGGGCGGGCGCCTCCGTGCTG
>JBCBCS010000332.1:0-1965 GCA_038530475.1 Pseudomonadota bacterium | reverse complement strand
GTCGACGGTGTGGCGCGCAGCGAAGGTCTGGCCCCCTTTACGATCTTTGAGGTCACGCCGCTGGGCCTGATCGTGGTCGGTTGGGGGATGCTCTATCTGTGGCTGATTGCGCCGCGTTTGCTGCCGGAGCGTGACAGTATGGCGAACCTGCTGTCAGATCGCTCCAAGATGCGGTTTTTCACCGAGGCCGTGATCCCGCCTGACAGCAACCTGATTGGGCGGGAAGTGACCGGCGTGCAGCTTTTCAAGCGCGATGGGGTTCGGTTGGTGGACGTGGTGCGGGGCGACTCGTCGCTCAGGCGCAAGCTTCAGGGGGTTGAACTGCAGGTGGGCGACCGCGTCGTGCTGCGGACCGCGATGACCGAGCTTCTGTCGCTGCAACGCAACAAGGAGCTCCGCCGGGTCGATCAGGTCTCTGCGGTAGAGACGCAGACGGTCGAGGTGCTGATCACGCCCGGTTGCAAGATGGTCGGTCGCACGCTGGGTGCACTGCGATTGCGGCGGCGTTACGGCGTCTATGTGCTGGCCGTGCACCGTCGAAATCAGAACATCGGGCGGCAGCTTGATGATCTGGTCGTGCGCGTAGGGGATACGCTGCTACTTGAAGGCTCACCCGAGGACATCCAGCGGCTCGCGTTTGATATGGAGCTTGTCGATGTCTCGCATCCGTCCGCGCGGGCCTATCGGCGGACCCATGCGCCGATTGCTGTGGCGGCTCTGATCGGGATTGTCGGGCTTGCCGCGTTTGGGGTCGCGCCGATTTTCATGCTGTCGATATTTGCGGTGGCGGTGGTCCTTTTGACCCGCTGCATCGACGCGGAAGAGGCGTTTTCGTTCATTGATGGGCGTTTGTTGGCGCTGATCTTTTCGATGTTGGCGATTGGGGCTGCGTTGCAAGCCTCCGGCGCGGTGACATTGATCGTTGAGGCCGTGGCACCCGGGCTGTCGATGCTGCCACCATTCCTGATTGTCTGGGCGATCTACCTACTGACTTCGATCCTCACAGAGATGGTGAGCAACAACGCCGTCGCGGTGGTGGTCACCCCCATCGCGATCAGGCTTGCGATAGAGCTGGGGCTGGACCCCCGGGCGCTTGTCGTGGCGGTGATGGTGGCGGCATCGGCGTCCTTTGCTACCCCCATCGGCTACCAGACCAACACACTCGTCTACGGCCCTGGCGGCTACAAGTTCAGTGATTTCCTGAAGGTCGGTGTGCCGCTCAACCTCAGCGTCGGGCTAATCGCGTCGGCGGCCATCCCGTTCATCTGGCCGCTCTGAGTGCCAAGACGACCCGGGCGCCGCCCGACCCGCCTTTGGGACCTCAGTGCTGGCGATACCGATCCACGAAGCTGCGCAGGATGTCGGGGGCGTGGTCGACAGATGCCGCATGGCACATGGTGATCAGGCGGTCGGCGTCTTCGGGCGCGAAATAGCCCTTGTTGCGGTAGATCCGAATGCGCGTTTCAAATCCTGCGGCGTCAGCCTCGGGGTGGAACTGGGTGGCGTAGACGTTTGATTTGTGGCGGATCATCTGGAACGGGCACCCGTCGCCTGCGAGCAGGTGGGCGGTATGTTCAGGCAATTGCTGCACCGCTTCCTTGTGGCCGACAAAGGCGTCGAATGCGTCGGGGAGTGGGGCCAGAACAGGGTCAGTCCGTCCGGCGTCGGTCTTGGTGCAGGTGACGGCGGACACGGCCTCCCCGAACTGGTCCTTGGAGACGGGCGCGCCCAAGTGATGGGCCAGAACGCCGATCCCGTAGCAGCAGCCCAGAAACGGAAGATCGCGTTCGGTGATTTCGGGCAGGAGAGTGAGGCAGGCCGCCTCTGCGCGGGCCTCCTCCGGTGTCTTGTCAGCAGGCGCGTCGGAGACGCATCCGGGGCCGCCGCCGAGGATGATTGCAGCATAATCGTCCAGATCAAGGTCGGGCAGCGGTGCGCGGTCAAGTTGCAGGCGGATCACGTTGT
>JBCBCS010000331.1:0-2016 GCA_038530475.1 Pseudomonadota bacterium | reverse complement strand
GCACTGGACGCCGTGGGGATCCGGGCCGAGGCGGTTGCGCCCACAGACGCGATGAGCGGCAAGCCGATCACCCGGTTTGACCTGACAAAGTTCACCGACCCGCCCTACCGGTTCTGTCACCGGGCGGATCTGATCACGATCCTGATGGACGCTTGCAGAGCCTCTGGCGTCACGATCCACTTGAGTTCTGCCTTGGAAGCTGCTGATATATTTAGTGATATCGTTGTCGCGGCCGATGGGATAAAGTCGACAGCGCGGCCCGCCTTGAATGGCAGCGCTGAGCCGTTTTTCACAGGTCAGGTCGCGTGGCGGGCGCTGATACCCGCAGAAAATGCGGACCCGGTTGCGCGGATCTGGATGGCGCCGCGCGGACATGTGGTGACCTATCCCGTGCGCGGCGGCAGGCTCAACATCGTCGCGGTGCAGGAGCGACAGCAATGGGCCGCCGAAGGCTGGAACCACGCCGATGATCCCGACAATTTGCGGTACGTGTTCCGGCATACCGCGTGGGAGCTTCGGTCGCTGTTGGAAAAGGTCGAAGAGGTCCGGCTCTGGGGGCTGTTCCGACATGAAGTGGCCGAGGTCTGGCATTCTGGCGCCATGGCCCTGGTCGGTGATGCCGCTCATCCAACCCTGCCGTTTTTGGCGCAAGGCGCAAATCTTGCGATCGAAGACGCGCTGGTTCTGGCGCGGTGCTGCGATGCCCGCGGGTCAGTTCTGGCGGGTCTGGCCGCCTATGAAGGGGCACGAAAGGGCCGCGTGACCCGCGCCATCGCCGCCGCCAACGCCAATGCGCGCAATTATCATCTCTCCGGTGTGCCGCGCCGCGTCGCCCATCTGGGGTTGAAGACGTTTGGCATCTTGGCACCCAATGCGTTTCTTGGTCGGATGGACTGGCTTTACGGGCACGACGTGACGGCGGAGCCGCTCGACTGACGTCCTCGCCCCTCCCGCCGTCCCGTGCGTCAGGCGGCGAGGTCGACCCAAACCGGCACGTGATCGGACGGTTTGCCTTTGGCGCGCATGTCAGCCTCAATCCAACAGTCTTTCAGCAGGTCCGCGCAGCCCGGTGACAGCAGGAAATGGTCGATCCGGATGCCGTCATTCCGATCATAGGCCCCGGCCTGATAATCCCAGAACGAATAATGGCCGCCGCCGGCGGTACGGGCCCGGAATGCCTCGGTCAGGCCAAGGTTGAGCAGACGGCGAAACGCGGTGCGGCTGTCGGGGCGAAAGAGGGCGTCGTCCGTCCACGCATCGGGGCGTTTGGCGTCCTCGGGCTGGGGAATGATATTGTAATCGCCCGCCATCAGGAACGGCTCTTCCCCCTCAAGAAGTTCAAGGGCGCGGACGCGCAGACGCTCCATCCAGCGCAGCTTGTAATCGTATTTCGGCCCCGGTGCGGGGTTTCCATTGGGGAGATAAAGCCCGCAAATCCGGATCGGCGTGTCACCCATCACCGTGGCCTCGATATACCGGGCTTCTACGTCGTCTTCATTGTCGCGGCCGGTGCCAGCCCCGCCGGGCAGACCCCGGGTGACGTCTTCAAGCGGCAGCTTGGACAGGATCGCCACTCCGTTGAACGATTTTTGTCCATGCGTTTCAACGATATAGCCCATGTCTTCGAAATGTTGCCGGGGGAAGTTTTCGTCCACCGACTTGATCTCTTGCAGGATGGCAACATCCGGGTCAGAGGCCTTCAGCCAATCCGTCAGCGCGTCAATCCGCGCTTTGATGCCGTTGATGTTGAAGGTGGCGATTTTCATTACGCTGTCCCGATGGGGCTGTGGTTTCCTCACTTGTAGCCGCTCACCCGTCGAGAGCAAGGGAGCCTCCGGCGGGAGTTGTATGAGCCAAGATGAAGAGGGAGGCGCCCCCCTGACGCAGGAAGCTACATCGAGAAGCTGACGCCGCAGCCGCAGGAGGAGCTTGCATTGGGATTGTCGATCACGAACCGGGCGCCGATCAGCTCTTCCGTGAAGTCGATGGTGGCGTCCGTCAAGAATGGCAAAGACA
>JBCBCS010000330.1:0-2062 GCA_038530475.1 Pseudomonadota bacterium | reverse complement strand
ATCGAACTGATTTCGCACTGGGTCTGCCGCTTTTGCTTTTGGGCGCGTTTGGGTTGCAGATCGTCCTTTCGGCCGTGATGGCCGCGACTGACAGCCTGATTGTCCTCGCGTTCCTGCTGCTGCGGATGGTGCCTGACGCCTTGTCACGCCCTTTCATACTTGGCCGGATCCAACCGCTACTCAACGACGACAGCCGGGCCACATGGCTGTCACTCAAGAGCTTCGTGGGGCGTCTGGCCTTTGCATCGGCCCTCACCCTTGGCGCGATCAACACCAATCAAGCGGGCCAAATGAGCCATGGCGAAATCAGTTCGATCCTTTGGGTCGCGACCGGTATTGGCGTGCTTGCGCTGACCGGGCTGGCGCTCTGGTCGCGCGCGATCGCCGTGGAGCCCGAGATTTCCGCGGCCCGTTAGCGCTTACGGGGTTGATGGCGCGCATCCCCGTCGCCTAAGCCAGACATAACAAACATTTGAAAGGTGTCCCATGTCCGAGCCCGATTTCAACGACCGCATGCTGTCACTGGGCCTCGCCCGGGTGTCAGAAGCCGCCGCCCTTGCCAGTGCCACGCTTATTGGTCGCGGCGATGAAAAGGCTGCCGATCAGGAGGCCGTGAATGCGATGCGCGAGCAGCTCAACAAGCTGGACATAGCGGGCGTGGTGGTGATCGGCGAAGGCGAGCGGGACGAGGCCCCGATGCTCTATATCGGGGAGGAGGTCGGATCGGGCAACGGTCCGGGCGTCGACATCGCGCTCGATCCGCTGGAGGGCACAACGCTCACCGCCAAGGACATGCCAAATGCGCTGACCGTGATCGCTATGGGACCTCGCGGGACGATGCTGCACGCCCCTGACGTTTACATGGACAAGCTCGCGATTGGCCCCGGCTACCGGACCGGCGTTGTGACCATGGATATGTCGCCGTCCGAAAGGGTCACCACGCTGGCTTCTGCCAAAGGCTGTTCAACCTCTGATATCACGGTCTGCGTGCTGGATCGTCCCCGACACGAAGACATGATCGCGGAAATCCGCAGCACCGGGGCGGCGATCCGGTTGATAACCGATGGGGACGTGGCGGGCATTATGCATTGCGCCGACGCGATGAAGACCGGGATTGATATGTATATGGGTCAAGGCGGCGCCCCCGAAGGCGTGCTGGCTGCCGCCGCGCTCAAATGCATGGGCGGTCAGATGTATGGCAGACTCTTGTTCCGAAATGACGACGAAAAGGGACGCGCCAAAAAGGCTGGAATCACCAATTTCGACCGGGTTTACACCCGCGATGATATGGTCACGTCCGACGTGATTTTTGCCGCAACTGGTGTTACCGACGGCTCGCTCCTGGCGGGGATCAAGCGCGAACCGGGGTTCCTGACAGCCGAGACGATCCTGATGCGCTCAAAAACCGGGTCGGTGCGGCGGATGACGTATCGCAATCCGGTCTGATCGGGCGGCGGCAAAATTCTTCGAAAGAATTTTGGGCAAATTCTCTGAGGAGAATTTGTGCCTCCGGCGGGAGTATTTCAAAACCAAAGAGGGACCGCGGTGAGAGGCGTGGCGAATCTCGGCTACGTCGCATAATGTAGGGCGCAATGAATATGCCCCAACATATTGTGCGTCCCTTTCTGGATGTTGAGGTCTCTGCGACGGGTCGGCGCTGGATTGGTCCCGACGGAGAGGCGGACCGCGCCGGTGAAGCGATGGCGCAGACCACCGGGCTGCCCCTGCCCGTCTGTCGCGTTCTTGTCGCCCGCGGGATCGGGTCTGAGGCCGCCCATGCGTTCCTCGCCCCCACCTTGCGAGACCTTCTGCCCGACCCGCGCAGCCTGCGCGATATGGACAAGGCGGCAGCGCGGATCGTGGCGGCGGCGACCGCCGGTGACCGTATCGCGATCTTTGCTGATTACGACGTGGATGGCGGAACGTCAGCGGCGCTCCTGATTTCCTGGCTCCGCGCGTTCCGGATCACGCCAACACTTTACGTGCCCGACCGCATCGATGAAGGATACGGCCCCAATGACGCGGCAATGGCTGCCTTGGCGCGAGACCACGACCTGATCAT
>JBCBCS010000329.1:0-2063 GCA_038530475.1 Pseudomonadota bacterium | reverse complement strand
GAATGGCGAAAACGTGGTAAACACACCCGCCCAGATACCTCGGGCAATCCGTTCGGGACTGTCGGGTATGCGCCGCAGACGGTGGCGTACATAGTGAAACGCGCGCGCCCATCCGCCGCGGGGCCAGAGCAATTCCAGCGCCCCACGCAGAAACGGTTTGGGATCACGGCGTTTGAACACCAACGGCTTCGTATCTCCCCTTGCGCTCAGACCGCGGCCTTTTGCGCGGCTTCCGCAACCGGCCGACGGTAGCGGCGGATCGCGGCAACGTCACTTTCAGCTTCAAGGGCGCCCATCAGCGAATGCAGGTGCTGGGCGTCCCGGAACTCCACATAGATCAGCAACCTGTAAAAGTCAGGTTTCCGATCGATGAATTCCAGGTTTGAGATATTGGCAGCACTCTCGCCAATCAATGTGCAAATACGTCCCAACACCCCTGCATCGTTGCCGATCGTCACATCAAGCGTCGCGCCATAGACGGCAGGGTGCGAACCATCGTGCCAATGCAGGTCCAGCCAGCGGTCGGGTTGGTTCTCGTATTCGATCAGCCGTTCGCAATCGATGGAGTGGACAACCACGCCTTCGCCGCGAAAGGTGATCCCCACGATCCGTTCACCCGGCAACGGCTCGCAGCAGGTGGCGCGCTGGAACGACTGGCCGGGGCGCAGACCGATGACGGCACGGCCCGCATCTACCACTTTGCCGGTCTTGGGCTTGAGATCGGGATAGATCGCCTGCACCACATCACGGCCCGTCAACTCGGCCGACCCCAGCCGGGCCAGAACCTCGTCGGCGTCCTTGAGCCGCAAATGCTTGGCCGCGGCCTCAAGCGCCTTGTCGGTCGCCTTTTTCTGAACGTGGAAAAGGCGGAGCGGGCCAGTTCACGGCCCAGCGTGATGAACCGTTCGCGGTCCGCCTCGCGCAGCGACCGGCGGATGGCGGACTTGGCCTTGCCCGTGGTCGCGATCTCGAGCCATGTGGCCTGCGGGGTCTGCCCCTCGGCGGTGATGATTTCGACGGACTGGCCGTTCTTGACCCGGGTCCACAGCGGCACGCGGCGGCCATCGACCTTGGCCCCCACACAGGCGTTTCCGATCCGGGTGTGAATGGCATAGGCAAAGTCGATGGGCGTCGCCCCGCGCGGCAGCTTGACCACCTCGCCCTTGGGGGTGAAGCAGAACACCTGGTCGGAATACATCTCCAGTTTGACCGCTTCGAGGAACTCGTCGTGATCCTCTTCGGCATCGAACTGTTCGGTCAGTTGGCTGATCCACTTGGCCGGATCCACGGCAAAGGGGTTCTGCGACCGCACACCATCGCGATAGGACCAGTGGGCCGCCACGCCGGTTTCGGCCACGTCGTGCATCTGGCTGGTGCGGATCTGCACCTCGACCCTTTTGCCGTCGCGGCCCGACACGGTGGTGTGGATGCTGCGGTAGCCGTTGGTCTTGGGCTGGCTGATGTAATCCTTGAACCGGCCCGGCACCGCGCGCCAGCGCTGGTGGATGGCCCCCAGCGTGCGATAGCAGTCCTCTTCGGTGCCGGTGATGATGCGAAAGCCGTAGATGTCGGACAGACGGCTGAAGGATTCATCCTTTTCCTGCATCTTGCGCCAGATCGAATAGGGTTTCTTGGCGCGGCCGAACACTTCGGCCTCGATCCCGGCCTTTTCCAGCTCGTGGCGCATGTCGCCGGTGATGCGCTGGATCACGTCGCCGGTTTCACGCTGCATGGTGATGAAGCGGCGCATGATGGACGAGCGGGCATCGGGGTTCAGCGTCTTGAACGCAAGATCCTCAAGCTCTTCGCGCATCCACTGCATCCCCATGCGCCCTGCAAGCGGGGCAAAGATGTCCATGGTTTCGCGCGCCTTCTGCACCTGTTTGTCGGCGCGCATCGACCGGATCGTGCGCATATTGTGCAAACGGTCGCTGAGCTTGACCAGGATCACGCGCATATCCTTGGACATGGCCATGAACAGCTTGCGGAAGTTTTCCGCCTGCTTGGTCTCGACCGACGACAATTGCAGGTTGGTCAGCTTGGTGACGCCATCGACCAGCTTC
>JBCBCS010000328.1:0-2118 GCA_038530475.1 Pseudomonadota bacterium | reverse complement strand
CGACGCATTTGCAGCGCATGATGCATCTGAACCGGGAAATGATGGCGGCGGACGGAATCCGCTACTTCGGCCCCGGTGATCTGCGGCGGCCTGGCCGGTCCCTGGGTGAGATGTTTGATCTGTCCTGGAACGACCGCAGACCGTCGACCCGGACGCCCGAAGCACAGCTTCGCTATCTGACAAAAGACGGCAATCGCCTCGTGTTCAGCGAGGAAAATTTTGTCGGTATTGCCGTCAACCGGCATGGCAAGATGAATATGCCACTTTACCCGCGCGCGGCAGAACGGATCGAAGAACTGGCTGCAAAATGGACGCCGATCAAACCGCATATCTTTCTGGGCATCCGCAATCCGGCCGCCTACATGGCATCGGTCTATTCACAGGCGCTTTATGGGCACAATTTCATAGGCCCGCGCACGTTTCGGGCGCGCAACGATTGGCGCAAGGTTGACTGGGCGGACTACGTAGCACGTCTGCGAGCGACACCGGGCGTGGGGGACATCACGGTGTGGCGGCAAGAGGACTACGCCGATAACATGCGGATGATCTTTCGCGGTCTTCTGAAATGGAAAACCGGCGGCGCTGTGCAGCTGTCGAAAGAAAAGCTGCATACCGGATTGAGCGCCAACGCCGTTCGCCAAACGCTGGAATGGGCGCAGCAGGGCCGTGAAGGTGATATCGCCAAGGAGGCCCGCCGCCGCTTTCCGCCCAGCGGGACCAACCCACCCTTCGCGCTTTATGCGCCTGCCACGTTGGATCAGGCGCAACAGGTCTATGATGCGCAGCTGGCACAGATCGAAGCCATGGAAGGTGTCACGTTGATCGGATGGCCGCAGCGCGATCAAGAGGTCGGCAAGGAGGCTTGAAAACCTCGCCGCAGGCCGTTACGTCCACGCTAACGCAGCAAAGGATGTCCCATGGCCCGCACCAATCCCGTTCAGTTTCTGCAACAGGTCCGCGCTGAAGTCTCGAAAGTGGTCTGGCCGACGCGCCGCGAGGTGACGTTGACGACGATCATGGTCCTGATCATGGCGACTGTGATGGCGTTGTTCTTTACACTGGTGGATTTGATCATCCGAACCGGTCTCGAAGGTGTGCTGAGCGCGTTCTAGCGCCATCCGGATGGTCCGACCCTTGCGTCGGCGCGTCCCACGCTGTAGTCACTTTTTCAACATCAAGAGGCCTGCAACGAATCGAGTTGCAGGCCCCTTTTATTTCCGGGACTCCCACATCAGGGGGCCGACACCAAAGACGAGGTAAGATCAGATGGCGAAGCGGTGGTACTCAGTCAGCGTATTGTC
The DNA here is from genome assembly GCA_038530475.1 of Pseudomonadota bacterium. GTDB lineage: Bacteria > Pseudomonadota > Alphaproteobacteria > Rhodobacterales > Rhodobacteraceae > Octadecabacter. Next base: position 817 of record JBCBCS010000328.1, on the reverse strand, counting down.
CAACTTTGAAAAGAAGATCGCAGAGCAAATCCGCGCCTCCGTGGAAGAGCAGGGGCTTGAAGATCAGATCGATGAAGTGCTGGTCCCGACCGAAGAAGTGATCGAAGTGCGCCGCGGCAAGAAAGTCACCGCTGAGCGTCGGTTCATGCCGGGCTATGTTCTGGTCCACATGGAAATGTCGGATGAGGGCTACCACCTGATCAACTCTATCAACCGCGTCACTGGCTTCCTCGGGCCTCAGGGCCGCCCGATGCCGATGCGCGACGCCGAAGTGCAGCAGATCCTCGGTCGTGTGGAAGAGGGTCAGGAAGCACCGAAGCTGCTCATCTCCTTCGACATCGGCGAGAAGGTCAAGGTCAACGACGGTCCGTTCGAAGATTTCGACGGCATGGTCGAAGAGGTCGACGACGACAACCAGAAGCTCAAGGTCACCGTGTCGATCTTCGGTCGCGAAACCCCGGTCGAGCTGGACTTCACCCAGGTCACCAAACAAAGCTGAGGCGCACCCGCCTGAGACGGTATTGCAGCTGACAGTCTTGCCTCACAGGTCAGGCTGTCGTATGCGCCACCATCGCAATTCGAATTGCGATTCCCATGTGGGAGGGGACGGTCATGCGTGGCCCGATCCGCACCACATCCACTAAACGTCACGAGCCGCTGTTCGTGACAGGACAAAAGGAAACGACCAATGGCTAAGAAAGTCGCTGGCACAATGAAGCTGCAGGTTCCTGCAGGTCAAGCCAACCCATCCCCGCCCGTCGGCCCCGCTCTGGGTCAACGCGGCATCAACATCATGGAATTCTGCAAGGCGTTCAAC
>JBCBCS010000327.1:0-2185 GCA_038530475.1 Pseudomonadota bacterium | reverse complement strand
GTGCTGGACGTGGTGCCGATGGCCGAAGAGATGCGCCAGTTTCTGGGCCGTGCGGCGGATTACACGCTCACCCCGATGCCGGCGATGTTGCGGTTGGCGACCCGCGCGCCGGGCCTGGGCGACGCGCCGTCCATGCGCAAGGTGTACCGGCTGGGCACGGCTGAGCCGGACCGGATGACCGACGCACGGCGCAAGGTGTTGGACGTGTTGCGTGATTATGGCGGGCTGTCCTTCACCCTAACGGAAGTGGCTGAGATGGCCGGGGTGACGTCGTCGGTCGTCAAGGGCCTCGTCAAGCTGGGCGCCGTCAGCGAAGAGGACAGCCCGCGCGATCTGCCTTACCCGCACCTCGACCCGGACCATGGCGCTAAAGAGCTGACCGAGGATCAGGCGAAAGGTGCGCGGGTGCTCCGCGAAGCGGTGAGGTCGGGTGCCTACGGGACGACATTGCTCAAAGGGGTCACAGGTTCCGGCAAAACGGAAGTCTACCTTGAGGCGGTGGCTGAATGTCTGCGCGCCGGACGGCAGGCGTTGGTCCTGCTGCCAGAGATCGCCCTCACGTCGGAATTTATCACCCGCGTCGAAGCTCGGTTTGGTATGAAGCCCGCCGAATGGCATTCCGGTGTCACGATGACGGAGCGTCGGCGCTGCTGGAAGATGGTGGGCCAGGGCGAGGCGCAGATGATCGTCGGCGCGCGCTCAGCGCTGTTTTTGCCCTACCGCGATCTGGGGTTGATCGTTGTCGATGAAGAGCACGACACCTCCTACAAGCAGGAGGACGGAGTGCTTTATAATGCGCGGGACATGGCGGTGCTGCGGGCATCGCTCAATTCCGCGCAAGTGGTTCTGGCATCGGCTACGCCGAGCCTCGAAAGCTGGGCCAATGTGGAAGCAGGCAAGTATGCGCGTGTGACGCTGACCTCCCGCTTCGGTGCGGCGGTGATGCCGGAGATGTCCGCGATCGATATGCGAATTGAAGACGTGCCGGGGTCGCGATGGGTGTCGCCAAGTTTGGCGTCCAAGGTCCGGGCGCGGTTGGACAAGGGGGAGCAGTCGCTCCTGTTCCTCAACCGACGCGGTTATGCGCCGGTGACGATTTGCCGGGCGTGCGGACATCAGATCGAGTGTGATCACTGTGATGCGACGATGGTGGAGCACCGGTTCCTCAAGCGCCTCATGTGCCATCAATGCGGTGAGACAAAACCGATGCCGCAGGTCTGCCCGTCTTGTGAGGCAGAGGACCGGCTGGCCCCGGTTGGGCCGGGGGTCGAGCGGATGGCGGAGGAAGCCGCTGAGCTGTTTCCGGAGGCGCGGATCGCAGTGTTGTCGTCTGATCTTTATGGCTCGGCTCGGGCGCTCAAGGCGCATATCGAGAGCATCGCGGCGGGCGAGGCCGATGTGATCATCGGCACCCAGCTGGTGGCGAAGGGACATAACTTTCCGCTGCTGACCCTCGTTGGCGTCATAGACGCCGACCTTGGCCTGCAGGGATCCGACTTGCGGGCGGCTGAGCGGACGTTTCAATTGATGCGGCAGGTGTCGGGCCGGGCCGGACGGGCCGAGACGCCGGGGGAGGCGGTGCTGCAGACCTTTCAACCGGAACATCCGGTGATCCGGGCCATACTTGGTGGCGATGAAGAGGCGTTTTGGGCGGCCGAAGCGGCGGAACGCAAGGCTGCTGGCGTGCCCCCTTACGGGCGCATGGCGGGGATCGTTCTAAGTTCGCCTAATGTGGAAGAGGTTTTTGATCTGGGCACCGCAATGGCACGCCAAGATACACCCTTGCGGCAGATCGGAGCACAGGTCTTTGGTCCAGCCCCGGCGCCCATCGCTCGGATCAGAGGGCGGCACCGGGTGCGGCTTTTGGTGAAAGCGGAGAAAGGCGCGCCGCTGCAACAGGCGCTGGCCCAATGGGCCGGTCAGTTCAAACTGCGTGGAGAGTTACGGATGGCGATCGATATCGATCCGCAGAGTTTCTACTGATACACTTTCAGTTCGAACGTGCTGCGCATATCCGACAGCATTTTAGATTTTGGATCGAATTTGCTCCTCAAATCCGACAGTTTTTTAGATCTTGGATCGAATTTGCTTCGCAAATCCGACAGCTTCTTGATTTTGGATCGAATTTGCTACGCAAATCCGACCGGCGCGCCTTCGGCGCGATTTTATTGAGTATTTGAGAACC
>JBCBCS010000326.1:0-2278 GCA_038530475.1 Pseudomonadota bacterium | reverse complement strand
TCTATGATGTGCTCGCCACCGAAGAGGGCCAGCAGCAGGCGCTCGACAAGCTCGACACCATCAAGGACGACGTGATCTGGTGGTCGGCCGGCGCGGACACGCCGCAGCTGCTCGCCGATGGCGAAGTGGTCATGGGCTCGACCTATAACGGTCGCCTGTTTGCCGCGATCGAAGAGCAGGACCAGCCCATCGGCATGCTCTGGGACGCGCAGGTGTTCGACCTTGACGGTTGGATCATCCCCACGGGCCTGAGCCCCGAGCGTGAGGCACGTGCACGTGACTTTGTGAAGTTCGCGACCGACACGCAGCGTCTGGCCGATCAGGCCAAGTACATTTCGTACGGTCCGGCCCGTGCCTCGTCGGCACCGCTGGTGGGTCAGCACGCGACGCTGGGCATCGACATGGCGCCGCACATGCCGACCGATCCGGAAAACGCCAAGAACACGTTCCTCTACAACTACGAGTTCTGGGCCGACTACCGCGATGACATCGACGCCAAGTTCCAGGCTTGGCTGGCGCAGTAAGAGCATGCGGTGCGCCGTAAAGGCGCACCCTACGCACACTTTGTAGGGTGCGCGGTCTCCGCGCACCTTCACCCAAACGACACGAGGCGCAGACATGCCCAAAGGTTACATCATCGGCCACATCACCGTGAACGATCCCGAAGGCTACAAGGAATACGTCGAGAAAGACACGCCGATCCTGCTGGGCCTCGGTGCCGTGCCCATCGTGCGCGGTGGCCAGGCCACCGTCATGGAGGGCGCGCCGCAAAACCGCCACGTCGTCTTTGAATTTCCCAGTTATCAGGCCGCTCTCGACGCCTACAACGACCCCGATTACCAAGAGGTCATGAAGATCCGCCACCGCACCGCAGAAAGCACCATCATCGTGGTCGAGGGCGTCTGATCCATGTCTGACGTGATGCTTGCCGCCGACGGCACCCCATTGAAACGCAGTCTCGCGCGCGCTTTGCGCCGCCAAAAACTGCGCGCACTGGGGCTGATTGCTCCGCTGCTGCTGTTCGTGCTGATCACGTTCATCGTGCCCATTTTCAACATGCTGTCGCGGTCGGTGCAAAACGACATCGTCGCCGACACCGTGCCCAGCACCGTTGCCGTTCTCGCGGAATGGGACGGTGAGGGGATGCCGCCCGATACTGTGTTCGATGCGCTTTATACCGACCTCTTCATCGCCGAAGAGCAGAAGCTGCACACCCGCCTTGGCACCCGGCTGAACTACCAGATGACCGGCGCGTCCTCGATGTTCCGCAAATCGGGCCGTGCCGTGGGCCGGTTCGACACCGACACCTACACCGATGCCTTCACCGACGCCGAACCGGCATGGGAAGACCCGGCACATTGGCGCGCCATCGTCGCCGAAAACGCCAGTGTCCTGCCTGCCACAGCGGATGCGTGGACCCGGTGGAACGCCGTGTTCGAAGCCGAAGGCGACGAGATTGGCAAACGCGACCTCGAAGATTTCCTCTTCACCGCGCTCTACAACGACCTGAACGCCGCAAGCGACGTGCCCGCCGCCTTAGCGACCGCGCAATCCGTGGCCGCAGGGCTGGAACCCGTCTCACTGAAAGACGGCTTCATCGCCGCCGACGAAGACTGGGGCGAGCCGGAAATCTGGCAGACGATCAAGCTGTATTCACCGCGCGTCACGCCCGGCTATTTCTACAACTCGGTCGATCTGGAAAAGACACCCGACGGGATCGAGATGAAGCCCGAGAACGAACAGATCCTGGTCAAGCTCTTTGGCCGCACGATCTGGATGTCATTGCTGATCACGTTCAGCTGTATCGCGCTCGGCTATCCCATCGCGTGGCTGCTGGCGAACCTGCCGATGCGGCAGGCCAACCTGCTCTTGATCCTCGTGCTGCTGCCGTTCTGGACATCGCTTCTGGTCCGGACCTCAAGCTGGAAGGTGATGCTGCAACAACAGGGCGTGATCAACGACGTGCTGGTCTGGATCGGTCTCGTCGATGACGCCAGCCGATTGATCATGATCAACAACCAGTTCGGCACCATCGTGGCGATGACGCACATCCTGCTGCCGTTCATGATCCTGCCGATGTATTCGGTGATGCAAACCATCCCGCCCAGTTACCTGCGCGCCGCGAAATCGCTGGGCGCGACCAACACCACCGCGTTCCTGCGGGTCTACTTCCCGCAATCGGTTCCGGGCATCGGCGCGGGCTCGATCCTCGTCTTCATCCTCGCCATCGGCTACTACATCACGCCGGAAATCGTCGGCGGGACCAAGGGCGTGTTCA
>JBCBCS010000325.1:0-2347 GCA_038530475.1 Pseudomonadota bacterium | reverse complement strand
ATACCGACCCTGGTCAAAAGCACAACAATCCGGTCACGGGCAGCATCGCCAGTCAAACCTTGGTGGAGCTGAATGGTCTCGCGCAGCTGTTTTTCCAACGTGTGGAGCGGGTTGAGCGACGTCATCGGCTCCTGAAAGATCATCCCGATCTCGTTGCCGCGAATGGTGCGCATCAAATCCTGATCTGTTCCGGCCAGATCCAGCTCTTTGGCATCCGAGCGATTAAAAATCAGGCGCCCGCCCGCAATCTGACCGCCACCAAACTCGACAAGCCGCATCAGGGACAGTGACGACACCGATTTACCGGATCCGGATTCGCCGACGATGCAGACGGTTTCCCCCGGCCCAACGGAAAAAGACACGTCTTCGACGCCAATTACCGGCCCATCCTTGGTCTGGAATTCAACGCGCAGACCCTGGATGTCGGCGATGGGCTGCGTGGGTTTGGTATCCAGCATTTAGGGCTCCATCCGGTGGAATTCCTCGGATCGTGAGCCAAGCGATTGATCCTGTCAAACCCTTCGCGGCGAAATCGCGGCATCAACTGCACGCCGCACTTGCAATTTTAGCCAGTTCTGTTTCGATATATGTGTGTGCACGGGGGATTGTTCGTAAAAACCATGGGGAAACCGTGGGTTACGCAACAAAAATATACCAATTCCTGCCCTCCGCGCCCGATACGAACGCCAAAGCGCGTGACGAAGAACGATGCGCAGTACCACCTGCCGTCCAACAAGGAGTATGACATGACCCTTAAATCCCTTCTGATGGGAGCCGTGGCAGCCACTGCCTTGGCCCCCGCAGCCTTTGCCGAGCGTGGCTCGGACGGCGAGCTGCGGATCATCTACTGGCAAGCGCCGTCGATCCTGAACCCCTACCTGTCGGGCGGCACCAAGGACATCGAATCCGCCTCCATGATCCTCGAGCCGCTGGCGCGCTTTGACGAGAACGGCAACCTGACACCCTGGCTGGCAGCAGAGATCCCAACCGTCGGTAACGGCGGCGTGAGCGAAGACCTGACCTCGATCACCTGGACCCTGAAAGAAGGGATCTTGTGGTCCGATGGCACGCCCTTCACATCAGCAGATGTGAAGTTCACCGCAGATTACTGCATGCACCCCGAAGGTGGCTGTGCACAGCTGTCGTTCTTTGAAGGCGTCGAAAGCGTTGAAACCCCCGACGCGCAAACCGTCGTTGTGACGTTCAACCAGCCCAAGCCAAACCCTTATGCGTTGTTCGTCGGCGGCCAGTCGCCGATCATCCAGGCCGCACAGTTTGCGGACTGCCTCGGTGCGAAGGCGCCCGAATGCACCGACGCGAACTTCAATCCCATCGGCACCGGCGGCTTCAAGGTCGAAGAATTCCGCCCCAATGACGTGATCACGATGGTGGCCAACGACAACTATCGCGAGCCCGACAAGCCCGCCTTTGCCCGCGTGACCTTCAAGGGCGGTGGTGACGCAACTGCAGCGGGCCGGTCCGTGCTGGAAACCGGCGAGTTCGACTATGCTTGGAACCTGCAGCTCGCCCCCGACGTGATCGCCAAGATGGAAGAGGCCGGCAAAGGCAAGGCCATCGCAGGTTTTGGTCCTCTCGTCGAGCGTCTGGAAATGAACCTCACCAACCCGTCGCCCGACCTGCCGGAAGGCGAACGGTCGACCATCGCCCACCCGCACCCGTTCCTGAGCGATCAGAACGTACGCGAGGCCCTGTCGATGGCAATCGACCGCGCGCTGCTGGTCGAAATTGGCTATGGTCAAGCGGGCCGCGTGACCTGTGACCTCGTGCCGGTGCCGCAGAACTATGCCGCGGGCAACGATCACTGCTTTGCCCAGGATATCGACGGCGCCAATGCCAAGCTGGATGCCGCCGGCTGGGTCGACAGCGATGGCAACGGTATCCGCGACAAAGACGGTGTCGAACTGCGCATTCTTTGTCAGACCTCGACCAACGCGGTCCGTCAGGACTTCCAGGCGCTGATCAAGGAGTGGTGGAGCCAGATCGGCGTTGAAACCGAACTTCGCAACCTTGACGCATCCGTGTTCTTTGGCGGTGACCCGGGTTCGCCCGACACGTTCCAGAAGTTCTACGCGGACGTGGAAATGTACGCCAACACCTTCAATGGCACGGACCCGCAGCAGTACCTGTCGGCCTACCGTTGCGGCAACGAACCCAAGCCGGACAGCCAGTGGCAGGGCGAGAACATCAACCGCTTCTGCGATCCGGCCTATGACGAGCTGATCGACGAACTGGCCCGCACCGGCGACATCGCCAAGCGTGGCGAGATCGCGATCAAGATGAACAACATGTTGACCAAGGACACATTCACTGGTGAATGTGTCCTTGG
>JBCBCS010000324.1:0-2422 GCA_038530475.1 Pseudomonadota bacterium | reverse complement strand
GGGATCGAACTTGTAGGTCGGATCGATCGCGGGCACCCGATCACCGCCATGGCCAAAGCCTTTGACCTTCATATCCGTATCGATGCCAAACACCTCCCGGACGGAGATTTCTTCGTTGGGTTTCATCATCGGATCGAGAGTGCCGTCGGCCATCGTTCGCGCCTTTTCCTGTGTCTAATGGTGCGGCTGCACCTGCTGCCGGAGATGCAACATATCGCACAAGGCCGCAAGGGGAAGGGCCGCGAGGGTGATTGCAAAAACCGGCCGCGGAGGCAGCGCGCCTGAACAGGCTCATTCACAAGGGTGTAACGACTTGGTGAGCCGGCGGTTGGCGGTGAAACTTCGATCAGGCCCTGTCGTGGTTGAAGGCATGTCGGCGCGAATCCGTGCCGCATTCACACCAACAGGAGTATCAAATATGAAATCGACACTTATTGCCGCCCTCGCAGCCTCAGCCGTCTCCGCCACCGCCGCGTTTGCCGACGCCCATGCGGACGGAAATCCCATGGTCGGGGGCGCTGAGATGTTTGCCGAAATGAACATTATCCAGAACGCGTTGAACTCACCGATCCACACCACGCTTGTTGCAGCCGTCCAAGCTGCTGATCTTGTTGACACTCTTCAAGGTCCGGGGCCTTTCACTGTGTTTGCGCCGACCGACGATGCGTTTGGTATGATCGCTGACGAAAGCTTGACGGCGTTGCTTCAGCCCGGCGCCAAGGCGCAGCTGACACAGATTTTGACCTGCCATGTCGTTGGCGCCGAAGTCTTTTCCGATGCGATTGCTGGCATGATCGCAGGTAGCGGGGGCCGTCATCCGGTTGAGACCCTCGGCGGTTGCACATTGATGGCTGAGATGAACGGCGACGGTATCACGCTCACGGATGAGAACGGTCGCGTCGCGAACGTGACGATCGCCGATGTCGATCAGTCCAACGGCGTCATTCACGTGATCGACCGCGTGATTCTGCCGCAGCAATAACCGGTTCTTTGACCCGGCCGCGCTGGTCGTGGCTGGGTCCGCCCACCCCTGTTCACGCAGCTGTGGTTTGACCCAACTGCGGACACTTCCTTTAAATGCACGCAAAAGACGGAGCATCTGATGAACAGACGATTGTTTTCCCTTGCTGGCCTTGCGGCCCTTTTTGGGGCCCGCAGTGCCCACGCCACCCCGGGCCCGTTTGAGGTCACCCGCAGTGAAGCTGAATGGCGCGCCATGCTTACGGCGACGCAGTACCGCGTCATGCGGGAACATGGCACGGAACGGGCTGGCTCATCGCCGCTCGACAAAGTCTTTGATCCTGGCATCTATCACTGTCGGGGCTGCGATCAGGCGCTCTATTCGTCTGAACACAAGTACGACAGCGGCACAGGCTGGCCGTCCTTTTTCGATGTCCTTCCGAACGCAATCGGGACCGAGACCGACACGCGATTTTTCATGACGCGGACCGAGTGCCACTGCGACCGGTGCGGATCGCACCTTGGACACATCTTCAATGACGGCCCGCAGCCCACTGGACAACGTCATTGCCTCAACGGGGTCAGTCTGGTTTTCCGCGCCGCCTGAGCATTGCGGGCGGGGGCTGGCCTCACGTCATCAAAGCGTTGTGAACGTCGTCTGGCGGCAGTGATCGTGCAGTCGAAAAGTTCCCAGACAAATCAGTTTCTTACGCTCCGCATTTGATGGTCGTATTGCCTTCGGAAACAGAACGTTTCTGGGAAGATAGCCCAGTCGCCACATCAGCGCCCGATTTCACCTGCAAAGGCAGGGTCACAAACACGGAGAAACAGATGCGCAAACTCAAGCGCAAACGATGGAAACTGACAGAAGGCGTGCGCGCTCGGGCGCTCGCCTATCTGCTCGTGATCGTTTGCAGCGCAGCCCTTGGCGCACTGGCCGTGCTTCATCTCGACAAGAACGCTTTGTTCAGAGGCTTCTCTTGGTATCAGATCTGGATCGTCGTTGCCGCAGCGATCGGCGGGACCCTTGCTCTGTTCCTGGCGGGCGACCGCTTGGGTCAGGCTGGCCGGATGGGCGCATTCCGCGGCGCGGCCGGGGGTATTTGGGTCACTATGATTGGGGCGTTGATCGGAGGCACGCTTGCGCTGCCGCTTTACGGCACCATGTTTGGGCCCTTCATTGTCATCGTAACGCTGGCCGGTGCGCCGATCCTTTTCCTTCTTTGGGTGTTCAACCTCATCGGCTTGCATGTCCTGATGAGCATTTATGTGCGCGAACGCGACAGCATCTTCACCCCGGAACGCATGACACAGCCTGACATGCCCGATAGTCTGCGGGCCCGGATACACGGGCGCTTCATCTGACCTCTCGCGCAGCCGCAGAGATCAATCTTTGAAGTTGCGGCTTGCCTTGATTTGATCCCAGGCCCAGACGACTTCCCCCAATTGCTCTTCCTGACTC
>JBCBCS010000323.1:0-2531 GCA_038530475.1 Pseudomonadota bacterium | reverse complement strand
GGGGCAAATGCCTCAAAAGCGATGAAAATCAGCGTTGATTGCGGCGAATTTAGGTTAATTTACCTAGGGTAAGCGTCGTCCAGTCAACAATCTCATCCCGCTGCATCAGATTGAAGCCAACCTGTGCATAAACAGCGATAACTTCATCTGCTTGCTCGTTCAGAATGCCCGACAGAATCACCACGCCACCGGGTGCAATATGTGCGGCCATGTCAGGGGCCAGCATGATCAGCGGACCCTTCAGGATGTTGGCAAAGATCAGTGAATAGGGCGCAGCATCGCGTAAGGCGTCCGCCTCAAACCCGGTCGCTACGACACACTCAACCTCGTCGACCATGCCGTTGGCCTCCAGATTGGCGCGCGCCACGTCCACGGCGACGGGGTCAATGTCAGACGCAATCACCCGTGCAGCCCCGGCCTTCGCGGCGGCCATCCCCAGCACCGCAGTCCCACACCCAATGTCCGCGACATCATCGAAGGTTCGGCCTTGGGCCAGCAGCCGGTCATAGGCTTTCAGACAGCCCAGCGTCGTCCCATGGTGCCCTGTTCCGAACGCCATCGCCGCATCGATCAACAACCCGATGCGCCCCTCCGGCAACTTGTCAGCATCGTGGCTGCCGTAGACAAAAAACCGACCGGCCTCGACCGGGGCCAGCTCGCGCCGGACATGGGCGACCCAATCGGTTTCAGGCACCTCTGACACGGCAAAGGGCTTTGCCCCGAACGTAGCCGCCAACAGCGCAAGCGCCGCTTCATCCGGTGCGCCCTCGAAATAGCCGCCGACTTCCCAGAGCCCGCTGTCATCCTCGATCTCGAACACGCCGACACCTGTCGGTGCTGGCTCCATCCGCTCCATCGCCTCGCCCAAGGCGTCGGCAGCAGGTTTGCCCGGAAGGGTCGTCAAGGCCGTCCATGTCGTCATGTCTTACTCCGCCGGCGCAGGCAGCGGCCCGCGCGCAAAAATGGTCTCACGTCCCGGCTCAGGATTGCGCGGGATCAGCATCGACAGAAGCAGCGATACCAGCGCCATCCCCGTCGCGGCCATAAACACTGACGCGGGCGACACCAGCCACAGATAGCCCAGCGCCGCCGGCAAAAAGACCGCTGCGATATGGTTGATCGTGAACGCCACCGCCGCCGTCGGCGCGATATCCCCCGGATCGGCAATCTTCTGAAAGTATGTTTTGATCGCCAGGGCGAGGCTAAAGAAGATGTTGTTGAACACATAAAGTGCCGCAGCCAGCATCACGCCCCAACCGAAATAGTAGAGCCCCCCATAGAGGAAAAAGATCGTGGCGAGGCCGACATACTCAAAGATCAGAGCATTGCGTTCCCCAAAGCGCGCGACCGCACGTCCAACGAGAGGGGCCGTCACAATATTGGTCATCAAGGTGATCAAAAAGAGCGAGGTGATCTCATGCACCGCAAAGCCGAATTTCTCGACCATCATGAAGCCGGCGAATACGATAAAGATCTGCCGCCGTGCGCCCGACATGAATTGCAGGGCATAATAAAGCCAGTACCGCTTGCGCAGGATGAACTGCTTGCGCTGCGGATTGGGTGCCTCAAATTGCGGATAGGCCAGAAGGCAAAACAGCCCGATCGCCGCCGTGAGGCCACCTGACACCCAATAGACATGGGAATAGGACAGGCCCAGCGCCTCCCACGTAAGCACGATCAAGACATAGGCGACAAAGGTCGCCCCTGATCCCGCGGCGATCAGCCATCCCAGAACCTGCGGCGCGCGTCCCTTCTCGACCCACTGAAGTTGCAGCGATTGGTTGACGGTCTCGTAGTAGTGAAACCCGATCGAGCTGAGCATAGTGATCGTAAGAATGCCCCCCATCGACGGAAATTGCGCCGTCAACGCGGTCGCCACCCCGAGCAGCATCAGCGATACCAGCGCCAGCACCTGCTCCCGAAAGAACATGATCAGGATGATGACACCAATCGCCAGAAAGCCGGGGATCTCCCGCACGGTGTGCAGCCAGCCGATGTCGGAGCCGTCAAAGGCCGCAGCCTCAATCACGAAGTTATTGAGCAAGGCAGACCAAGTCGAAAAGGCAATCGGCATCGCCGCTGCCATTAAAAACAGCAAGGTCACCGGACGGCGCCAAAGCGGCAGGTGCCGCGCATCTGAAAGGGTCACTGTCTGCACAGGGCTGCCTTACGCCTGTCAGCGCACTTTGTCGAATGGCGAATTGGTCGTATCCTTTGGCTCAGGAGGACTGACCATGGCTGACACAATTGAGGTCAAAAACATCAACACACCCGGCAAAACGTCTCGCGTGAACGCCGCGAAATACCACGCAATGAAGGACGCAATGCTCAAGGTGATGAGCCGTGATGCACCGGGCCAGACCGCGAATGAAATCAAAGAGGCGGCAAAGGCCCACCTGCCAGATGATCTCTTTCCCGGAGGTGCGACATCCGGATGGTGGCAAAAATCCGTCCAACTCGACCTGGAGGCGAGGGGCGTGGTCAAGCGCGCTGATACGAAACCACTGCGCTTCTATCTGACCTGAAAACGT
>JBCBCS010000322.1:0-2588 GCA_038530475.1 Pseudomonadota bacterium | reverse complement strand
ACAGGTGAGCTACCCCGCCCCCGGTGCGCCCCATGATCCGGCAGAATTGAAAAACATCCTCGGCCGCACCTTGGGCGTGCCAATCTTTCAGGAACAGGCCATGAAGATCGCCATTGAGGCAGCCGAATTCTCCCCCGCCGAGGCCAATGAGCTGCGCAAGGCAATGGCGACCTTCCGCTCCAAGGGCACGATCGGGCTGCTGCAGGACAAGATGGTGGGGCGGATGGTGGCACGCGGCTATGACGAAGACTTCGCGCGGCGCTGTTTTGACCAGATCAAGGGCTTCGGCGAATACGGCTTCCCGGAAAGCCACGCAGCGAGCTTTGCATTGCTCGTCTATGTCTCGTCCTGGATCAAATGCCACTACCCGGATGTGTTCTGCGCGGCCCTTTTGAATTCCCAACCCATGGGCTTCTACGCGCCCGCCCAACTGGTCCGCGATGCCCGCGAACACGGGGTGGAAGTGCGCCCGCCGGATGTGAATTATTCCCATTGGGACAGCACGTTAGAGCCACTGACGGGATATTTGTCTGAGCGCATCGGCTCCCCTTCATCTTGGCCAATACAACTCAATTCGACAGACGCCCCACAGCGCTTCGCCCTCAGGCTGGGCCTGCGCCAGATCACCGGGTTCCGAGAAGACGCCGCCGCCCGCCTGATCGCCGCCCGCGATGCGCCCTACCGCGATTTGGAGGATCTACAGACCCGGGCAAAGCTGACGGCCCCGCATATCCGCAGGTTGGCTGAAGCGGATGCGTTGCGGTCACTGTTTTTGGACAGACGGCAGGCGCTTTGGGATGCTAAGGCGTTGCGCGATGCGCCGGATTTGCCGCTCTTTCAAGGCGAGCGCGAGGAAGGCACAGAGGCCCCCGTAGCGCTTCCGGCGATGCCGGTCTGCGAACAGGTGGTGGCCGATTACCAGACCTTGCGGCTCAGCCTGAAGAAACACCCGATGGCGTTTTTGCGCGGATCTCTCAACACGCAGGGCTACACCGATTGCGCGACGCTGAAGGGCAAAAAGGCCTGGCAGAAGGTATCGATGGCCGGGCTGGTGCTGATCCGACAGAAGCCCGGCTCGGCCAAGGGCGTGTGCTTTATCACGCTGGAGGATGAGACCGGGGTGGCAAACCTGGTGATCTGGCCCAAAGTGTTCGAGCAGTTTCGGCGGGTGATCATGCAGTCCCGGCTGATTGTCATTCATGGTTATGTGCAACGGGATGTGGATATCATCCACGTGGTGGCGGAACGACTGGAGGACCGGTCCGACGCGCTGCTGAAACTGTCCCCCGATGCGATGCCAACAGCGATGGCCCATGCGGATGAAGTCAACCGCCCCCTGCCCGCGCCGTCATCGCGCCATCCACGGGATGTACGGATCATTCCAAAAAGCCGTGATTTCCACTGAGGGCAAAAACCTTTGAAGGATTTTGGTCAGAGTTTCGACGAAACTGTGCGCCTCCGGCGGGAATATTTCAGGACCAAAGACGGTCAGGCGGTCTCTTGAACGGCGCGCGCGGATCCTGCGCGCGCCAAGTCCGACAGGCCTTCGCCCCCCTGCGCCAGGTGATCGGCCAGTTGATCGAGCATCCGAGGCTCCCAGAATTCCTTGAGGTGGGCGGCGACCCGACCCGCTTTGTCGGCATCAGGTTGGCTTTCGAAGAAGGTGGCGATTTGATTGGCCATCCGGACCATCTTTTCAGGCGACATCGGTTTCTCCTTCGTTTTCAATACGGTGTGGGTGCGTGAACACTTCGAACGTGGTGTCGCGGGCCAAGGCGACAAGCGTGATGCCGGCGGCCTTCGCGGTCTCAACCGCGAGCGTCGTCGGCGCGGACACAGCACAAATCACGGGAGCGCCCGCAGCAGCGGCCTTTTGAACCATGTCGACAGAGACACGGCTGGTCAGCACCAGCGCACCTGTAGAACAATCGCCCGCAGCGCCCACCAGTTTATCCAGCGCATTGTGCCGCCCCACATCTTCGCGGATCGCGACCATGCCGCGTTCTGGCACATAAAAGCCTGCCCCATGTACCGCCCGGGTCTTGTCGTGAAGGTGTTGACCCGCCCGAAGTGCTGCCATGGCATCGGCCACGTTGCCGGCGGACAAGCGTAAGTCAGCGTCAACAACCGGCACATCGCGCAAAGCCTCATCGAGGCTATCGATCCCACATAGGCCGCAACCGACGGGGCCGGTCATGGCGCGCCGACGCGCAGCCAGTTCTTCCGCCTCCACCTCCGGCAGCCACATCTGTACCTCAATCCCGCGCGCGTGGCGCACGATCTCAATGCTTTCAGGAGTTCCCATCCCTTCCGTCCGGCTGAACCCGCGCCCGAAATCCTCCAGATCATTCGGCGTGGCCATCATCACGGCCTGCGTCGAGCCGTTATAGACCAACGCCACCGGCACCTCCTCGGGCAGCGCGCGGGTGACCGAGGCCGCCCCTTTCGCGCTGACCACATGGGCCTTGGTGCCGCGGGCGCCTGTCATCACTCGGCCGCTTTCAGGATACGGCGCGATTGCGCGGCTTGCGCCTTGTAATCTTCCTGCCAGTCGGTCGGACCGTTGGACAGCGACACCTGCACCGCCG
>JBCBCS010000321.1:0-2590 GCA_038530475.1 Pseudomonadota bacterium | reverse complement strand
CAATCGCGGTCAGCGCTTCCCGCCCATCTGCGGCCTCTTCGGTCTGAAAGCCCGCCTGCCGCAGCGCGATCCGCACCACGTCGCGGATATCCGCGTCATCATCAACGATCAGGATTGTGCCATTCATGGCCCTGCCTCACTCCGCTTTTGTCTCACCCTATGCGCAAGGCACAGCCTTCGGCCAGCCTGCGCTTGGGCGTTCATAGCCCAGATGGGCGGAGCTGCGGCTTGAGCATATCCTGCACAGACGTGCAGAAATTGTGCAGGCCCTAAAGCGCCCCCTCAGCCGCCGCCCGGATCGCGCGGATGTTGTCCCCATAGACGTCAGGGGCGTCGACTGACCCACCCCGGAACACGGCAGACCCCGCCACCAGCACATTGGCCCCGGCTTTCGCGACCAAGGGCGCCGTGTTCGGGTCAATCCCGCCATCCACCTGAATATGGATCGGGCGGTCACCGACCATCGCCCGGCAGCGGGCGACCTTATCGACCATCGCGTAGGTGAATTTCTGCCCGCCAAAGCCCGGATTGATCGTCATGATCAGGATCATGTCGATGTCATCGAGGATGTCGGCCACATGATCGAGCGGCGTTGTCATGTTCAACGCCACGCCCGCCATCTTGCCCTCGGCCCGGACGGACTGAAGCGAGCGGTGCAAATGCGGCCCCGCTTCCGCATGGACCGTGATCATGTCGCTCCCTGCCTTGGCAAAATCGCCGATATAGGGGTCAGCGGGCGAGATCATCAGATGCACGTCCATGAACGTCTTCACATGGGGGCGGATCGCCGAGACCACATTTGGCCCAATCGTCAGGTTTGGCACAAAATGCCCATCCATCGGGTCCACATGGATCCAATCCGCTCCTTCAGCCTCAACCGCCCTGATCTCAGCCCCCAGATTGGCGAAATCGGCGGATAGGATGGACGGCGCGATCTTGATGGAACGATCAAACGACATGGCAGCGACCTCTTGATGTTTGCGAAGCCCTCCTACCGTGACCCTGCCCCGGTGTCACACCCCAAAAATGTCCCATCAAACCCCGTCACAATGCGCAGGGCGCGTCAAATGGCTCTGCCTCGCATCAAATAACCATGCTATGGCGCGACCATGACCCCTTTACGCCTGTCAGCTGCTACCATCCTCGACCCGAACGAAGCCTTCATGCTCACCCGGGCTGAGTTGACCTCGCACCGACCCAAGGCCTTACACGATCAGGATTTCCATGAACTGCTATGGGTCCAAAACGGCCATGTCCGCCTTCATCTGCCAAGCGGCAAAGAAATATTGAGCGAGGGCGATCTGCTGTTCATCTCGCCCGGCCAGCCCCATGGCTTGCAGGGTCAGGGACCGGCCCCGTTGGTGGTGTCATTGTCAATCAGGGCCAGTGTGATTGACAGCCTCGGCCAGCGTCACAACGATCTCAACGGTCTTGCCTTTTGGGCAGACACCCCGTCGCCGCTGCGTATGCGGCGGGATGTGCGGGCGCTGGCCGACCTCAACCGCGCGGCGCTGCGGCTTGAGCGGGCCGATCGCTCACAGCTTCAGCTTGAGGCATTTCTGCTGCCCGTGCTGACGACGCTCGACCGACCAAAAGACACTTTGTCGCCAAACGCCCCCGACTGGCTCCGCCGGGCCTGTGCTGCGGCAGAAGATCCAGCGGTCTTCCGCGATGGCGCCGCCGGATTCGTCGCCCAAACCGGCCGCGCCCATCCGCATGTGTCCCGAAGCCTCAAACGCTTCCTGGGCCAGACACCGTCCGAGTTCATCAACGCCAAACGGATGGCCTTTGCCGCCCGCAAGCTCACCGGAACTGCCGACACCCTTGCCGAAATCGCAGAAGACTGCGGCATCCCAAACCTTTCACATTTTCACAAGCTGTTCTCAGCAGCCTATGGCGAAACCCCGCAGCGCTATCGCCGGGCTCGCCAGCAGAATGTGATCCAACCGCGTCCCTGACGTCCCGTCCGCAACGCAGCCGCCATCTTGCACGGGCCGCGCCACCATGCGACGTTACCGCCTTAGCTTATGAAGGACACCACTGGTGAAGACCCTCGATCCGACGCAAACCACGCTTCCTCAAGTGCAGGAACCGCGAAACGATGGCACATCCCTCGACCTGAGTTGGGTGCGCGCTGTGCAGGCGAACACGTCGGCCATCGAACGGCGTGCCGCGACATTGCCGGGACGACGGTCGGTTAAGAAAGACTATCAGGCGGCGTGGTTGTGCAAGGCGATCAGCCTGATGGACCTGACGACCTTATCAGGCGACGACACCGAACACCGCGTCCGGCGCTTGTGCGCCAAGGCGCGCCAGCCCGTCCGTGCAGACCTGCTGAAACAGCTCGGCATGGAAGGCCTGACCACAGGGGCCGTCTGCGTTTATCACGATATGGTCCCCACCGCCGTCGACGCCCTGCGGGGCACCGGCATCCCGGTCGCCGCCGTGTCCACCGGCTTCCCGGCAGGCCTGTCCCCCTTCCACCTGCGCATCGCCGAAATCGGCGAAAGCGTCGCCGCCGGGGCAGAAGAGATCGACATCGTGATTTCCCGCCGTCACGTTTTAGAGTGCTTGCCAATTGCCCTCCAAA
>JBCBCS010000320.1:0-2625 GCA_038530475.1 Pseudomonadota bacterium | reverse complement strand
TGTAATCCCGGAAATCGACCCGCGTCCGCGCCAGAAGGATCTGAAGAAGGTCGGAAACAGGGTTCTCATTGAACGCTTCTTTCCGGAATTCGATGAAGTCTCTCGGGGACGACAGGATCTTTTGCAGATGGGTGCCGATATCCAGTGGACGCAATACAAGGTCTACACATCCTGTCTGGACAGCGGCATGGGGCATGCCGTCGTATTTGGCGCTGTCGATGTCCTGAGCGATGGTGATGCCGCCAGCCTCGCGGATCGCCTGAACGCCATATGCGCCATCGGAACCGGTCCCGGACAAGATCATGGCCATGGTCTTGTCCCCGTGGTCGTCCGCAAGGCTCACCAGAAAGCGGTCGACGGACGGCTTTGGGGCAGAGGGCAGATCGCTCGGGCTCACAAGATGCAGGGCGCCATCCTCAAAAATGACGTCATTGTTGGGCGGGGTAATGTAGATCACGTTGGCTTCGGGAACCAGTCCGTCGGTGATATCTGCAACTTCCAGATCGGTCTGCCGGGCGACAAGTTCGGTCATCAGGCTCTTGTGATGCGGAGACATATGCTGGACGACCACGTAGGAGACATCAAGGTCCGTCGGCAATGTCGCCACGAGCTCTCTGATGGCTTCGAGCCCACCCGCAGATGATCCAATCCCGATGATTGTCAGGTCTTCTGACTTCGCTGCCATTATGCGTTCCCCGATGCGATCCTTTGCAACCTTACCGCAAGACAGATCAATTATGCCAACGGAAAAGCGACGTCTGATCCAGCGTAAAGTGTTGGAAAATCAGGGTTCAAGCAGGGGTCGGCAAAAATGGAGCGGCTTTCGATCGCGCACGTGCAAAAAAGCTGTTGTTGTTTTGCACAATTTTAGGTTGTGTGAAAGTTTACAGTTCTGAAAGAACTTTTAACTAGATATGATCGAGTTGAGTTCAATTGTGGGGAATCGGGGCGATGAAACTGGTCCAAAAGACAAACACTGACCTGCCCCAGCCCGGCAATCACCGCTTTGTCGTCAACCTCGTCGCCAAGCCGCGTCACACGGTCGAAGTGCGTTCGTGTGAGGTCATAAGCGCCAATCACCGCAACCGTTTCAGCTTCCCTCTGGCCTTTAGTCTGGACGAGATTTTCGTCCCCGAGGTCGCACGTGGTATCAGTGGTTGCCTGTCCTCGCTCTCCGACAAGACCGAAGTGGTGTCGCTGCCAACCCTGACAATCGAAATCCCCGGATTGTCGCTCGCCATGGCGCATTTGATAGCAACCAAGGCAGAGGACGGAAGCGTCGCCATTATCCTGCGCTTCAAGATGTTGCTCGGCAGCGTGTCATATGCGTTCCGGTCGAATTTGGGGATCGACAGTTCGGTGTCGGACCACACCGCCCATACGTCTGCATTGGTGCTGACTGACATTGTGATGCCGCTGCTTGATTTGTGTAGCGCCGCTGAAGCGCAGGGGCTGCAGAACCCGCAAGACGTTCAAAGCTTCCTCGATACCCTGGTTGAGCGATCAGCCGAGGTGAGGTTTCAGGCCGAATTGATTAAACGGTTTGTCGCCTCAGCCAGTCAGACCAAAGGCAAGAAGCGCCCCGAGATCACGGAAGCGGCAGCAGCAACGATGATTGGCAAAGGCCGGTTTCCAATCAACAAATAAGGCACGGGACTGGACGTCTCTGCCGTCCTCCTGTCTGTTTAGGGGACACCCTTCACGACCGGAGCGGCCAATGTCACCGACCCAGATATCACGCGAAACACTGATCCGACGGATCGTTCAAGGCCGCGCTGACAGTCCGGCTGATCTTGTCCTGCGAGGCGGGCAGATTTTTGATGTCATCACCGGTGAAATGATCGACGGTGACATTGCCATATGTGGTGACACGATCGTGGGGACAGCGGCTGAGTATGACGCTGCTGAAGTTGTCGATGTGGCGGGGCTAACCCTCGTGCCGGGGTTCATTGACACGCACCTGCACATTGAAAGCTCCCTCGTGACGCCGTTCGAATTTGATCGGCTCGTCACGCCCCTCGGCGTGACAACGGCCATTTGCGATCCGCACGAAATCGCCAATGTCCTTGGCGTGCCCGGGCTTCAGTACTTTCTCGACGCGGCGCTTGAGACGGTCCTTGATATCCGCGTCAACCTCAGCTCCTGCGTCCCGTCGAGCCATATGGAAACGGCTGGCGCACGGATTGAGGCGGCGGACCTTGCGCCCTTGATGGACCATCCAAAGGTAATCGGTCTGGCCGAAGTGATGAACTATCCCGGTGTCATTCACCGCGACCCCGGCCTGATGGACAAACTTGCGGCCTTTGCGGGCGGCCATATTGATGGCCATGCTCCTATGCTCTCTGGCCGCGACCTGAACGCCTATATCGCCGCCGGAATCCGGACCGAACATGAAGCTACCAGCGAGGCCGAGGCGAAGGAAAAACTGCAAAAGGGGCTGCGCATCCTGATCCGCGAAGGCTCCGTGTCAAAGGATCTCCACGCGCTTTTGCCGCTCCTGAATGAGCGGACGGCGAGCTACATGTGCTTTTGCACCGACGACCGGAACCCGCGCGATAGGCCGCGACCGGCGACACGCCTTGGGATATTGCCGTTCTGATCAGGTAATCGAGATGGCCCTGCTCC
>JBCBCS010000319.1:0-2742 GCA_038530475.1 Pseudomonadota bacterium | reverse complement strand
ATGCCAAATGGCGGCGTGACGCTCAACGCGTGCCACCTGCGGCCACGGTCGCGCGGCACGGTGCGACTGCAATCGGACAATCCCAAAGACATGCCATTGATCGATCCCAACTACCTGTCCGACCCCTATGATCGGGAGATGTCGATCCGCGGCTTGAAGCTCGTGCAAGAGATCCTCTCTCAATCTGCGCTGAGCGAGTACATCCTGGCCGAGCGTTTGCCCGGACCGGACGTGAAAACGGATGAGGATTACTACAACTTCATCTGTGTTCACTCCAAAACCTCGCACCATTGCGCGGGCACGTGTCGGATGGGCGCAGATGACAACGCGGTGCTCAACCCGCGCCTTCAATTCAACGGCATCGACGGGCTGCGCGTCGCAGACGCGTCAGTCATGCCGACCGTCAACTCCTCCAACACCAACGCCCCTTCGATCATGATCGGCGAGAAAGCCGCCGATATGATCAAGCAAGATCAAGGAATGCCCCTATGATCCGCCACATTGTCCTGACAAAGTTTGGATCCGACGTGTCTGAGGAGACCATCAAAGGCATATATGACGGTCTGTCTGCCCTGGCAGACAAGCTCCCTGGCGCGGCCAATTTCACCGGCGGGAGATCGGAGAGCCCTGAGCAGATCGAACGCGGCTACATGCACGGCTTTGTCATCGATTTTGACAGTTGGGACGCCCTGCAGACCTACGCCGACAACGAAGAGCACAAGGCGCTTGGTGGTCAACTTGTAGCGCATGCCGTGGGCGGGATCGACGGCATCCTGGTCCTCGACCTCGACGTGTAGAAACGGGCCAAAGGAGACCCGCACATGAAAAGCCGCCCGACCATTCTCGACGTCGCAAGACAGGCTGGTGTGTCGAAGTCCACCGTGAGCCTCGTCTTGCAAGGGGCGACGTCCGTGAAGGAGCAAACCCGCAAGTCAGTGCGACAAGCCATGGCTGAGATCGGTTATGTCTATAACCGCTCCGCTGCAACGTTACGGTCCTCAACCTCCGGGTTGATCGGGTTGGTGATCAACGACCTCCGCAACCCGTTCTTCACCGAGTTCGCGGCCCTCTTTCAGATGGAGCTTGCAAAAGCAGGTTTTGCGACCGTGCTGGCCAACACGGACGAAAATCCAAAGCTGCAAAGCCAGATGATATCGTCCTTGGTCGAACACGGGGTTGCCGGTTTCATCATTTCACCGGCCTACGGGGACGAGGTCACAACCCTTTCGGTTCTTGACGCGGCCAATACGCCAACGCTGCAGGTGTTCCGGACCCTCAAAAGGGACGGCGGCACCTTTCCACTTCTGGCGCCAGACTATCTGACGGGTGGTCGTCTGGCAGCGGAACACCTTGTTGAGCAGGGCTGCAATAAGATCGCGTTCCTCGGCGGATTGGAAGGCCGTCCCGTCACGCGCGAACGCATGGCGGGGTATCTTTCCGTCTTGGAGGAGACGAAACAGGAGCCACTGACCCTCACCGGCCAATCAACCCGCGCCTTTGGGAAAGCGATGGCCGCCAAGCTGCGCGCTGAGCATCCAGATGTAGACGGCGTCATTTGCTTCAATGATCTCGTGGCGCTTGGCGTCTTGTCCGCCTGTCCCGAACTGGGCCTCAAGGCGGGCCGGGACCTGCGTGTGGTCGGTTTCGACGATATCGAAGACGGGCAAAGCAGCTACCCACCGCTCACGACCGTGAGCTGCAACATCCCTGACTTCGCGGCATCTGCTGCACGCCAAATCGTGGCCTGGATCAAAGACGGCGCCGTCCCACCCCCCGAGGCCCGCAGCCCGGTGCGATTGGTAATCCGCGCCTCCAGCCGCGCATAAAGAAAAGGACCTAAGGTATGACTGAAGTAAACGTCGCCGTTCTGGGTGCGTCCGGTTGGATGGGCAAAACCCACACGATGGCCTATCAAAGCTTCCCGCATTTCTTCGGGCCCGAGAACGGCACCGCCCGTGTGGTCGCCCTCGTTGAGGCGAACCCAGAGGCAGCCAAAGACCTCGCCTTCCGCGCACCAGGGGCCAAGATCCTTGAGAATTGGCGCGACGCCGTGGGCGACCCCGGCGTGGACCTGATTGATATCTGTCTGCCCGACAATATGCACTACGAAGTGGCGAAGGCCGCGCTTTTGGCGGGCAAGCATGTCTATTGCGAAAAGCCGCTCGCGGATACAGCGGCCCAAGCGCGCGAGCTCGCCGATATCGCCCAAGAGAAAGGCCTGATCACACGCGTCGGCCACTCGTTTCCGCGCAACCCCATCCACGACCGCGCAAAGGAGATCATCGACGCGGGCGAGATCGGGGAGATCAAGCTCTTCAAAGCCTGCCAGCACATCGACATCTATGGCGACCCATTGGCCCCTTACATGTGGCGCGCCGATGGAGAGCTCGCGCCAACCGGGATCATCGGGGACACGGGCAGCCATGTTTTCAGCTTCATGGAATTTCTCGTGGGCAAGGTCTCTTCGCTGATCGCGGACAGCTACATAACTGCGCCCAAGCGTCCCAAGATTGCGGGGTTGGGCTACGGGGACGCCGCCCCCGAGATCACCGCTGACACTGAATGGGGCGATGTCACCAACCCGGATGGCACCAACATCCTGTGCACTTTCGAGAACGGGGCCAAAGGCCTGATCGACTTCAGCCGCGTCGCCACAGGCCGCAAGTTCATGCAGACATCCACGATCTGGCAGATGTGATGACCGTTCTCGAACGTTGGCCACATTGGGGATTTGGTCGTGAT
>JBCBCS010000318.1:0-2813 GCA_038530475.1 Pseudomonadota bacterium | reverse complement strand
AAACTGCCTGAAGAACGACAACATCGTCTACATCGGCGATCTGATCCAAAAGACCGAAGCCAAGATGCAGACCCATGCCCGACAACACTTCCTTGATCTCGTTCAGCGACTTCCGACCAAAGTTCGGGGTGCGCAGCATCTCGGCTTCGGTCTTTTGGATCAGATCGCCGATGTAGACGATGTTGTCGTTCTTCAGGCAGTTTGCCGAACGGACAGACAGTTCCAGCTCGTCCACTTTCTTCAGCAGCAGCGGGTTGAACTCGAGACCATCATCGTCGTCCTGACGGCTTGCCGATTCCGGCTCGTCAAAGTTGACGAAGATACCCAACTGGTCCTGCAGGATGCGCGCGGCAAAGGCCACGGCGTCATCCGGCGTGATGGACCCGTCGGTTTCAACCTTCATCGTCAGCTTGTCATAGTCCAGCACCTGCCCCTCACGGGTCGGCTGCACGTCATAGCTGACTTTTTTGACGGGCGAATAAATCGCGTCGATCGGGATCAGGCCGATGGGTGCGTCTTCGGGCTTGTTCTTGTCCGCGGACACATAGCCGCTGCCGGTGTTGACCGTCAGTTCCATGTAAACATCCGCCCCATCGTCGAGGTGGCAGATCACGTGGTCGCGGTTAAGAATTTCGATACCAGCACTTTCCGAAATGTCGCCAGCGGTGACGACGCCCGGTCCTTTGGCCGAAATCGACAGGCGCTTGGGCCCTTCGACTTCCATGCGCAGGCTCACGCCCTTGAGGTTCAGGATGATGTCGGTCACGTCTTCACGCACACCGGCCACGCTCGAGAACTCGTGCAGCACGTTGTCGATCTGCACCGATGTGATGGCCGCGCCCTGAAGGCTCGACAGCAGCACGCGGCGCAGGGCGTTGCCCATGGTCAGGCCAAAGCCACGCTCCAACGGTTCTGCGACGACAGTCGCCTGCCGGGCGGGGTCGTTGCCCGGTTTCACGTCAAGCTGTTGCGGCTTGATAAGTTCGGCCCAATTCTTGTGGATCATGCGTCCCTCCATTCCTGCCTATGCACCATGTCCGCGCACATAGGCTCCCGAGGTTTCAAAATGCGGATTGGGGCCGTGCGGAAACGCGCGGCCCCAAAATGGTAAAGTCGTTCAGACGCGGCGGCGCTTGGGCGGCCGGCAGCCGTTGTGGGCAATCGGCGTCACGTCACGGATCGAAGTAATGTTGAAGCCAACTGCCGCCAGTGCGCGCAGCGCGCTTTCCCGACCGGACCCGGGGCCTTGCACTTCGACTTCGAGCGTTTTCACGCCGTGTTCCTGCGCCTTGCGGCCTGCGTCTTCGGCGGCCATCTGCGCGGCATAGGGGGTCGATTTGCGCGAACCCTTGAAGCCCATGGTACCAGCAGACGACCACGAGATCGCGTTGCCTTGCACGTCCGAGATCAGGATCTTGGTGTTGTTGAACGACGAATTCACGTGGGCCACGCCCGCCGCGATATTCTTGGAGACCTTGCGCTTCCCGCGCCGTGTATCACGTGCCATCAGTGCGCCTCCTTATTTCTTCTTGCCTGCGATGGCCTTTGCGGGGCCTTTGCGAGTGCGTGCGTTGGTGTGGGTACGCTGGCCGCGGACCGGCAGGTTGCGGCGGTGACGCAGACCACGGTAGCAGCCCAGGTCCATCAGACGCTTGATGTTCATGGTCGTCTCTCGGCGCAGGTCGCCTTCGACGGTGTAGTTCTCGTCGATGTGCTCACGGATCTTCAGCACTTCGGCGTCGGAAAGTTCGTTCACCCGGCGGGTGACGTCGATGCCGACAGCTTCACAGATTTTCTCAGCAGATGTGTTGCCGATGCCGGTGATGTAGGTCAGGGCGATCGGAACACGTTTGGCGGTGGGGATGTTGACCCCTGCAATACGTGCCACGGTGGGCTTTCCTTTCGTTGCGGACCCGTGGTTCCGGGTCCTTTTTTCACAACTGTTTCGGCATGGGCCGAAACGGTGGTTCAGGTGATCGGGGCAGACGCAATCCGCCCGTGATTCTCTTGCGAGATGCGCTGCACTAAACCCCAAGAGGGGATAGGTCAACCCGGCAGCGCCCAAACAGGCTCAGGGGTCAAGAACGCCCGCGATTTCGGCCTTGACCGCGTCCATGGAATTCATGCCGTCGACCCGCTGCAGCAGGTTGTGCGCAAAGTAGTAGCCAAGGATGGGCGCGGTCTTTTTGTAGTATTCCCACAACCGCGTGCGCATGCTTTCGGCGTTGTCATCGGCGCGGGGGGTCTGGCCTGCGGCCACCGCCTCGCGGGCGCGGTTCACGACGCGTTCGACAACGGCGTCATCGTTCACGCGGATCTCGACGGCTACGTCCATCTTCTGACCAAGCTCATCCAGCAGTTCATCCAGGGCACGCGCCTGCATCAGGGTGCGGGGGAACCCGTCAAAGATGTAGCTCTTGTCAGGCTCCGCTTCGAGCCGTTCGCGGATCAGGCCGATGACAATCTCGTCTGTAACCAGTTTGCCGGCGGCCATCACCTCGGCCACCATGTTGCCCATCTCGGTGCCGCTGTCCTTGGCCGCGCGCAACATGTCGCCGGTGCTCAGCTGCACCATGCCGCGTTCGGCTACCAAAAACGCGGCCTGCGTGCCCTTGCCAGCACCGGGCGGGCCCAAAAGTACGATGTTCATTCTGCCTTATCTCCGGATCGGGCTACGCTTGCGGCGGCCCTTTCCGCCTCCCTTGCCGCGAAGTTGCGACTTTTCAATAAGGCCTTCGTATTGGTGGGCGAGCAGGTGGCTTTGCACCTGCTGGATCGTATCCATTGTGACCGACACCACAATCAGTACGGAC
>JBCBCS010000317.1:0-2824 GCA_038530475.1 Pseudomonadota bacterium | reverse complement strand
ACAACTTCGGACTTGGGCTTTTCGACCGGCTTTTCCTCACGGTCGCCCAACGCGTCCTCTGCCCGCCTGCGCGCCGCTTCGGCCTTTGGTGGCGCGTCCGTCCCTTCCAGTTGCGGCGACAGGTTGTGCATCAGGCTTTGCAGGAATTCCGGGTCGCGCCAGAACATCGAAAAGACCTGATGAAAGACGTCGAGGTCATGGGCGCGCCGGATCAACGTCGCCCGCAGCAGGTAATAGAAATCAAGCCGGTTGGAGAACCCGACAGAGCCGATCGCTTTGATCGCGGTTTGCACCTGACCGGTGCCGACAGACACGCCTGCCTTGCGCAGAGCTTGGGTGAAATGGACGACATTGGCGACAAGCCGTCCGTCGTCTTTGACCTCTATCTGGGCCGGATCGCTCAACTCGCGCGGGCCAAGTCGGCCTTGGCCTCATCGAGCAGCCGGGTCGTTTCAGCGCCTGCGATCTTGGCAATGTCATCCTGATACTTGAGGAGCGCACCGACCGTGTCGGTGATCAGGTCGGGGGACAGTGCAACCGCGTCGAGCGCAACAAGACACCTTGCCCAATCAATGCTTTCCGCAACGCCCGGGGCCTTGAAGAAATCCTGCCCGCGCAGGCTGTGGACGAAGGCCACGATCTCTTTCGACAGGCTCTCGGCCACGTGTGGGACGCGGGCCTGCAAAATCTCCAACTCGCGGTCGAAATCCGGGTAATCGACCCAGTGATACAGACACCGACGTTTGAGCGCGTCATGCACTTCACGGGTTCGGTTCGAGGTCAGGATGACGATGGGCGGCTCGTGTGCCTTGATCACGCCTAGCTCAGGAATGGTGACCTGAAAATCCGACAGGATTTCAAGAAGGAATGCCTCAAACGGCTCATCGGTGCGGTCGATCTCATCGATCAAGAGGACCGGGGGGCCGCTCTCGTGCGGCTCCAACGCCTCCAACAGCGGGCGGCGGATCAGGAAATCCTCCGAAAACAGCTCTCCCTGTAGCGCCGCGCGGTCACTCTGACCTGAGGCTTCGGCGGTCCGAATGGCGATCATCTGGCCCGCAAAATTCCAATCATAGAGCGCTGAGGCAGCATCCAGACCCTCGTAGCACTGCAGCCGGATCAATCGACGCCCCAGCATATCGGCCATCGCCTTGGCGATCTCGGTTTTGCCAACGCCCGCTTCGCCTTCGAGAAACAGCGGCATGCCGAGATCGAGCGCCAGAAAGCTGACCGTGCCGAGGTCGCGGCCACAGACGTAATTCTGCGCGGCAAGCGCGGACATCATTTCATCTATCGTTGTGGGACGGTCTGGCACAGGAACCTCGGTCTGACTGATTGTCTGCTAAACCTAGGATTGGGTCCTGCTGCTGTCCATTGCTTAAACCCGGAGCGCTTCGAATGACCCCCTTGCGCCGCCTGAGCCTTCGCCCCATCCTTTGCACGATATGACGATGCCGCTGCAAAACCTTCTGACGTCGAAAGACCCGATCCAGGCGCTTCTGGATCGACCTGACGACGCGGTGCTGGCGATCATTGCCGGTGTAGAGGGTCCGTCCTACCGGCCGGTCGGGGCGATGATGGCGGTGTTTGCGGGGGGCGACCGGACGGGCACGTTGTCGTCGGGCTGTATCGAATCCGACATCGCCCTTCACGCGCAGGAGGTTTTGCGCGACGGACGGGCGCAGATGCTGCGCTACGGGCGGGGGTCGCCGTTCATCGATATCCAGCTGCCCTGTGGCGGCGGGTTGGACATTCTGCTGGTGCCGCGCCCGGACACAAAGGTCTTGAGCGAGGTGCTCAACCGGCGCGCGCGGCGGGTGCCGTGCACGCTCACGATCGACGTCGAAAGCTCTGCCATGTCAGTGCAGGAGGCCGGGGAGACTGCGCTGCAGGGCGGCGTGCTGAGCGTGCGGTTTGATCCGGAGGTGCGGTTTCTTGTCTTCGGCAAGGGCCCCGAAGCCACGACCTTTGCGTCCCTCGTGCATGCGGCGGGCTATCCCAGCACGTTGATGTCGCCCGATGACGAAACATTGGAAATCGGCAAAGCGGCCGGATGCGACGTGCGGGAACTGGGCAGTAAGGCTTTCCCGGAAGGCCTGAGCGCGGA
Source organism: Pseudomonadota bacterium (assembly GCA_038530475.1). GTDB lineage: Bacteria > Pseudomonadota > Alphaproteobacteria > Rhodobacterales > Rhodobacteraceae > Octadecabacter. The sequence continues at coordinate 717 of JBCBCS010000317.1, read as the reverse complement.
TGACCGTACGGCGGTCGTGCTTTTCTTCCACGACCATGATTGGGAGCCGCTCCTGTTGGCCGGCGCTTTGAACACGGACGCGTTCTATATCGGATCGCAGGGCAGCCAGCGGGCGCGGGATGCGCGTCTGGCAGAGCTTTCGGCGATGGGTATATCGCCAGACCAACTTGCGCGGCTGACAGGGCCTGTCGGCCTGATCCCGTCCGCCCGGGATCCGGGCACCTTGGCTGTGTCGGTGCTGGCCGAAATCCTCGCCACCGCGAAGGCGCGGTCCTGAAGACCGTCGGTCTTCTGCTGGCCGCCGGGCAATCCCGTCGGTTCGGCGCGTCTGATAAGCTCATGGCTGATGTGCGGGGCAGACCGCTGATCCGCTACGCCGCCGATGCGCTGTTAGGCCTGCATCTGGATGAGCGTTTTGCCGTGGTGTCGTCGGACGATGTCCAATCGGCACTGCCGGATTTTGAGCCTGTCGTCGTGGACCCCGCTGACAACCAGCAATCCGACAGCCTGAAGGCCGGTCTGAACGCGGCGCAGGATCATGCGGCAGATCGCGTGCTTTTGGTGTTGGGGGATATGCCTCTGGTTACGCCCCAAATCCTGCGTGACGTTCTGGCCCTTGCGGGCTTTGACCGCGCAAGCGCGGTTACCGATGGCGCGCGGCGGATGCCCCCGGCGTGTTTCCCTGTCTCGATGTTCCCGAACCTTCTGGCGATGCAG
>JBCBCS010000316.1:0-2952 GCA_038530475.1 Pseudomonadota bacterium | reverse complement strand
CCGGGCGCGGAGAAAGCGCTTCGATCTGCGCGTATTGCTCCGCAGTCAGGCAAACACTCAAAGATCTCAAAGACGGTTCCAGCTGTTGGGCATTGCGTCCACTGATTATCGGAGCGGAGACAGCAGGATGTTTGGCGGCCCACGCAACAGCCAAAGTGGCAGAGTCAGTTCCCCATTCACGGGCCAAAGCTGACAAGGACTGTGCCGTCTCCGCCATCCACGCTTGCCCGTAGCGGGCCGCATAGCGTTTGTCCGTTGAAAGACGCCCCTCGCCGCCAGCTTGGTATTTGCCCGTGAGCAAACCGCTGCCCAACGGTGAATAGGGTGCGACGGCAATATCCTCGGAAAGCGCCATCGGGAAAAGCTCCACCTCAGCCTGTCGCTTGATCAAAGAGTACATGGGCTGGATGATATCGATACGGGTTCCGAGTTGTTCGGCAACGGCTTGTGCTTTCATGACCTGCCAGGCCGCGAAATTCGACACCCCGATGTGCCGAATCTTGCCTTGAGATTGCAATTCGCAAAGTGCTTCGAATGTTTCAAACAGGGGGGTCTTGGGATCCCAACGGTGCAGGTACAAGATATCGACGACATCCAGCCTAAGACGAGATTGGCTTTCGTTGAACTGAGCGCGGATATTCTCGCGGCCGCTGCCCCCGGTATAGCCGGTTTTTGTCGCTACTATCAGCGCGTCGCGGTCATGTTTGATGAAGCCGCCCAGCAGTTCCTCGGATTGACCGGCTGTGTACGTATGGGCGGTATCGAAAAAGTTGATACCTGCGTCTCGACAAGCGTAGAACATGGCGCGGCTTGCAGCGGAATCCGCAGTCCTGCCGAATTGCATGCATCCAAAACACAAGGAGGACGCGCCCTTGCCATTGAGTGCCTTCAGCCAGACCATGCGTTGTGTCCCAGATGTATTTCGTCAATCAGGGCCGCTTAGACTGACCGCGTGAAGGTTTTGTGACAACTGCGGCAACCTTTGCTTTCAGGTTTCGGCCGCTATGCCAAATTCACCAGTGATGGCCTTGGTCGAAGACGTCTAAAGAAGTGGCAGGTGAATGCGAAACAGCAGTTCTTCGCCGCCTCCATGCGTTAGAGCTTTGTCGCGGCGCTCAACGAGCAGCCCGCCGTTCTTTTCTATCACGCGAATCGAGGCTGTGTTTCCGGGGTCGGTCGTAAGGTCCACGAAGGTCAGGCCTATGCGCCGTGCTTCGGGCAAAAGCGCGCGAAGCGCTCCTGTTGCCAGACCCTCGCGCCTGCGCCACGGCACGACCGCATACCCGATATGGCCAAGACAGGTCGGCGGGAGGGTGTTGGTGCCATGCTGCCATCTCAGCTCGATACTACCGCAAAAGCCGTTGTTCCAAATCCAACGGCGAAAGCTTGGAAGGCGCTTCACAAAGTTGCCGTCTTGAAGTTGGATATCGCCGCCGCGCGCGTCGGGATCATCGAGAGATGCAATGAAGCCCTCAGGATCCAAGGAGATCGCGTGCAATTCCTCTGTCGCCGCCTCTGGCCGGGTGGTGCGAGGAGACCAGCCGGTTTCAAGCGCGGCGCGATAAGCGTCCAGATACTCCAGCGACGGCGTGACGAGCCGCATCTACCGATACTTTTCGATGAAGGCGTCGATCTCCAGCGCGCGGATGTCTGGCAAAGCTGCCTTGTAGGCATCATGGCTCCAATCCCAGACGGCGATCTCTTGCAGGGCGTGGGCCTGCGCCTCGTTGAAACGGCGCTTGAGGACACGCGCTGGCACCCCGCCGACCACGGTGTAGGGCTCCACATCCTTGGTGACGACCGCGCCCGCGCCGATCACGGTGCCCGTCCCGATGGTCACGCCAGCGGTCACGGTCACCCCATGCCCGATCCAGACATCATGGCCAATCGTCACCCAATCAGCTTTGCGCCATTCGAAGAAGTCATAATCGTCGGATCCAAGCCCATAAGCTTCGGCACGATAAACAGAATGATGCTGCACAGCGCGCCATGTCGGGTGGTTTCCGGGATTGATACGGGTCGAATTGGCAATCGAGCACATCTTGCCGACCGTAGTCCAAACCACGTGGCAGTCCTTGGTGATGTATGACCAGTCGCCCATGGAGCCGTGCTTGAGAATCGTGCCCTTGCCGACCTCAGTCCACATGCCAAGCTCGAAATCGTCAACAATGGCACCCTCTTGGATGGTGGGCGTTTCGGAAAGCGCGTTCTTGGAACCGGCTCCGGCCATCAGTGCGCGCCTTCCCATTTGCCGATCACACGGGTGCGGATCAGGCCGGAGAGATAGTCAACCATGTAGACCATGGCGATGATCAGGAAGATGATCGTCCAGACCTGATCCCAGAACAGTCCCGAGATCCGGTCCGACAACATGAAGCCGATCCCGCCTGCACCGACAATGCCAAGAATCGTGGACGAGCGGACATTGGATTCAAAGTTGTAGAGGATGATCGACAAGTGCACCGGCAAGACCTGCGGCATGATGCCAAACAGAATCGACTGGAACCGCGATCCGCCCGATGCGACCACGCCCTCAACGGGGCGTTTGGACGTGTTCTCCAATGCTTCAGAGAAGAGTTTACCGAACGTCCCGATTTCAGAGACCGCGATGGCGAGAATGCCTGCCAAGGGTCCCAAACCAAATGCACGGATGAAGATCAGGGCGAGGATCAGAGTTTCAAACGCACGGATGATGTCATAACCGCGCCGTGCCGAATGGCGCAGCCAGAAAATCCGGTTGATGTTTTTGGCTCCGAGGAAGGACACTGGAAAGGCGATAATCAGCCCGAGCACGGTACCGAGGAAGGCCATGGCGACGGTTTCGCCGAGGGCTGTGAACACCTCGATCCATTCGGGCCAGGTTTCCCACAGATGCGGTGGGAACATGAATGAGACCACAGTTCCGAGCCGCTGGAGGCCAACCCAGATCCGTTCAGGTGAAAAGTTGAAATC
>JBCBCS010000315.1:0-2958 GCA_038530475.1 Pseudomonadota bacterium | reverse complement strand
AATTGAGGTCGCGCGGTCCGATCGCGATCCGTCAGAGGGGCAAATCCTGCTTTTCATGAATGACGGATCGGTCGTGCCCGTGGGAGACGGCGATGTGGACGCGTTGGTCGGGTTGAAGCGCCGGATCGCGTCGGATTGCGGTCTGCGCACCGCGAGGTCCGCAGTCACGCCTGACATGCCGCTACGCGCCGCCCGCGCGACCGCGTGAGCCCAAGACCCCAAGCGCGCGTCACGTGCCATCCCGGGTGACGCGCGTCTTGTGCCGATCGTCCGTGCGCGGTAGGCCCGTGACGTCAGACAGTCAGCGACAGGGGCCGCACATGAAGGCATTCGTTTTTCCGGGACAAGGGGCACAGGCCATCGGGATGGGGCAAGCCTTGGCTGAGGCATATCCGGCGTCCAAGGCCATTTTTGACGAAGTCGACGATGCGCTGGACGAAAAGCTCTCAGATCTGATCTGGTCAGGCGATATCGCTGACCTCACGCTGACCCGCAACGCACAGCCTGCATTGATGGCAACATCGCTCGCTGCGATGCGGGCCCTCGAAGCGGAAGGCGTCACAATCGAAGCTGCGTCTTATGTCGCGGGCCATTCCCTCGGCGAATACTCTGCGCTGGCGGCGGCCGGGGCGTTGAGCGTGGCCGATTGCGCCCGTTTGCTGCGAATCCGGGGGGAGGCGATGCAGGACGCGGTGCCGGTGGGTGTCGGCGCGATGGCGGTGCTGTTGGGCATGGACTTTGAGGGCGCCGTAGCCGTCGCAGAAGAGGCAGCCCAGGGCGAGGTTTGTGAGGCCGCCAATGACAATGACCCAAGCCAGGTGGTCGTATCCGGTCACAAGGCCGCTGTGGAACGTGCGGTTGAGATCGCGAAAGGCAAAGGCGCTAAGCGCGCGATGCTGTTGCCGGTCAGCGCGCCGTTCCATTCGTCGCTCATGGGCCCGGCGGCAGACGTGATGGCGGGGGCGCTGGCGGATGTGGCGCTCACAGCGCCAGCGGTGCCCTTGGTGGCGAATGTCCGTGCTGAGGCGGTTGAGGCCGATCAGATCAAGGCACTGCTGGTTGAACAGGTCACGGGCTCTGTCCGGTGGCGCGAAAGCGTTCAATGGATGGCCGGGGCCGGTGTGACCGAGGCGTGGGAGATCGGCGCGGGCAAGGCACTGAGCGGGATGATCAAGCGGGTCGACCGCAGCATCTCGACCCGGGCCGTCGGAACCCCGGATGACGTAAAAGCGGCAGCGGAAGCGTTGGCGGGATAACAGGCTTTCATCGAAAGCCTGCTGGCAAACTCTCGATGAGAGTTTGGGCGAGCAAAGGAAAGGAACGACATGTTTGATTTGACGGGAAAGACGGCGCTGGTGACCGGTGCATCAGGTGGCATCGGTGGCGAAATTGCCAAAGCGCTGCACGGGGCAGGGACGACAGTCGGCTTGTCTGGCACACGGGTCGAGCCGCTTGAGGCCTTGGCCGCCGAGCTTGGCGACCGCGCCCATGTCTTGCCCTGCAATCTGAGCGATGCCGAGGCTGTGGATGCGCTGCCCAAGCAGGCAGCAGATGCGATGGGCTCTGTCGATATTCTGGTGAACAATGCCGGCATCACCCGCGACCAGCTCTTTATGCGGATGTCGGATGACGAATGGGCGGACGTGATCAACGTCAACCTCACCTCCACGATGCGTCTGTGCAAAGGCGTAATCCGCGGCATGATGAAGTCCCGCTGGGGCCGGATCGTCAACATCAGCTCTATCGTGGGCACGACGGGCAACCCTGGTCAGGCCAATTATGCGGCCTCTAAGGCGGGCATGGTCGGCATGTCCAAATCCATCGCGTATGAGGTTGCAAGCCGCGGCATCACCGTCAACTGCATCGCGCCGGGCTTTATCGCGACGGCGATGACCGACAAGCTAAACGATGAGCAAAAGGACAAGATCAACGCCCAGATCCCCGCCGGACGCATGGGCGGTGCGGACGAGATTGCAGCGGCCACGCTTTATCTGGCGAGCCAGGAGGCGGGTTATGTCACCGGAGCGACGTTGCACGTCAATGGTGGCATGGCGATGCTGTGACCCTTATATCGGGTCCACAACTGGAGCCTGTGAAAGCGTTTGCCTGTCCGGGAATCTCTGCTATAGGCCACGCAGCATTGGGGGCAGTGACGCCACGTCGCGCTCTCTCTGAGGCCCCGAGCAGGGCCAAGACATTGGCCCGCGAGGGTGAACCAAACGGGGTTAATCCCCAGGAACGAATGAGGAATTTGACATGAGCGACGTCGCAGACCGTGTCCGTAAGATCGTTGTAGAGCACCTTGGTGTTGAAGAAGAGAAAGTCGTCGAAGGGGCCTCCTTCATCGACGATCTGGGCGCAGACAGCCTCGACACTGTTGAACTGGTGATGGCGTTCGAAGAAGAGTTCGGCATCGAGATCCCAGATGACGCCGCTGAGACCATTCAGACGTTCGGCGACGCGACGAAGTTCATCTCCGACGCGACCTGATCCCGGATCAGATCCGACGATTACAAGGCGGCGCCGCTCGGGTGCCGCCTTTTTCCGTTCTGCGGTTCCGGTGACTGTGATGTCTTGCCGTTCCGGACCAGAGCTTTGACGTATGCGCGGGTCAGGCGGCGGTCAAATTTGCAGCCCTTGAAGTAGGAATTTCCCCAAATCGTGCTGACGGGAATGGTGTCACCGTCGAGACGAAGATCAAAGGTGTCGTCAAACTCGACATCTTCAGGCACGCCCAGTTTCAGACCTAGTGCGCTGATATCAAAGATGGTCACCGGGACCCAATCTTGCCGTGACTGGGCCATCGTCTTGATCTTGCAGGGATATCGTTTGCCGCGGGCCTTTTTGCGTTTGAACGCTTGCGCAATCAGCACGCCGGAGACGACGAATGACCCAATCATTGCAACCCTATTGTCGTCATTGTCCTGGCAAGTGATCAGCGCCGCCATTGTCGCAATG
>JBCBCS010000314.1:0-3059 GCA_038530475.1 Pseudomonadota bacterium | reverse complement strand
AACGAAAAAGGCCCGCCACAAGGGCGGGCCTTTTCTTGTTTTTTCAGAGACTTAGCCGCGGGCTTTGAGCGCGTCGCGGATTTCTGTCAGCAGCTCTTCCTGGGTTGGGCCAGCCGGTTCGTCTGCTGGCACTTCGGCTTCTTCTTTCTTCGTCTTGTTCACGGCCTTTACAAGCATGAAGACCACGAACGCGATGATCAGGAAGTTGATGATTGCCATGATGAAGCGACCATAGGCGAAGACGGCGGCACCAGCCTCTTCGGCTTCGGTGATGGACGCATACTCGCCGTCACCCAGAAGGGCATACATGCCACTGAAGTCGACACCGCCCATGAACAGGCTGATGATCGGGTTAATCAGGTCAGCCACAAGGCTGCCCACAATCGCGGTGAAGGCCGCGCCGATGATGATACCGACGGCCATGTCCATGACATTGCCCTTGGCGATGAAGTCTTTGAATTCTTGAAGCATTCTTGATGTCCCATTGTTGACTACAGCGCGAGGGTCCCACCCATGCGCCCACGCGCACAGTGTTAGCGCAATAATTGCACAGCTCCAAAGGGTTATGATTGGCGCGTATTCCCCCTAAATTGACGCGGTAGTCAGAAGAGAAAGTAACGCCCATGTCCGACCTGTCCGCCTTTCCGATCACCCAGAAATGGGCGCCGCAAAATCCTGAAATCATTCAGCTTTATTCCTATCCGACACCCAACGGGATGAAGGCGTCGATCGCGCTGGAGGAGATGGGGCTGGACTATGAGCCACATCTGGTGACGTTATCGGATGCGGATGTGAAGAGCCCGGAGTTCCTGAGCCTCAATCCCAACAACAAGATCCCGGCGATTATTGATCCCAACGGCCCGGATGGCGCACCGATTGGTCTGTTTGAGAGCGGTGCGATCCTGATCTATCTTGCTGAAAAGACAGGGAAATTGATTGGGTCAACGGCTGCAGAGAAGGCCAAGATCATCCAATGGCTGATGTTCCAGATGGGTGGTTTGGGTCCAATGCTGGGGCAGATGGGCTTTTTCGTGAAATTCGCCGGGTCCGAGATCGAAGACCCCCGCCCGCGCGACCGCTATGTATCTGAAGCGAAACGTCTTTTGGCAGTTCTTGAGAAGGAGCTGGCCGACCGCGATTGGATCGCTGGCGAGTTCTCAATCGCCGATATCGCACTGGCCCCGTGGATCAACGCGCTGGACTTTTACGGCGCGAAAGAGATGACCGGTTACACCGATCTGACCCATGTTCCGGCTTATGTTGAGCGGTTCATGGACCGACCCGCGGTGCAGAAAGGGCGGACCATCCCCAACCCCGATGGATGAGGCGGGATCGGCGAAATTTACCAAATTGACCACTTATTTCTGGCCGACTTACCAAATTGACCAGATTTCAAACCGCCAGTTTGGTGAAGGATGCATTAATGAAGGGGCGGGACATGTCCCGCCCTACGGCAGCTTGCCCGTCAGCACGTAACGCAGAATTTCGACGACCTGTGACGGCTCCCGCGCGACGGCGAGGGCGGCGGCATCGACCTCTTTCAACGCGTGGTCGTGATCGGGCTGTTGCAGGATGATAAGCGACTTGCCCAAGGCGGACGCATAGCCCGCATCAAAGGCGGCGTTCCATTGGCGATATTTCTCACCAAAACGGACGACGACCACATCGGCATCTGCGATGCCCTTGCGCGTGCGGATCGCGTTGACCATCGCGCCCTTGTGGTCGTGCCAGTACTTGTTCGGCTCTTCCCCCAGAATGGCGACGCCACAATCATCAGAGGCCGCGTGGTCGGTGACGGGGCTGTTGAACGTCACGTCCAGCCCTTCAGCCCCTTGGATGATCTGGTCACGCCAGTCCGTGTGAATTTCACCGGAAAGATAAACGTTAAGCATGGGTCGTCTCCTTTGCAGAAGACATAGCGCATCAGGTTTTGCGCGCCACGATATAGCGGGAGATGGCAGGGAAATTGCCTGATTCCACAATCTCGAACCCGGCGAACTGAATCGCGTTCTCAAGCTCTTTCTGGGTGAAGCCGCGCACCAATGACGGTGCTTTACCGACCCACCGCATGGGCGGCAGGATCGCCTTTATCAAGAACCGTTTGAGCCCGAATGAGGGATCATCGAGGCAAGGGGTTTTCGAGATGAAATACCCGCCTTCCGGCAAAAGCCGATAGATGTCCGCAAAGATATCCTCAGCCCGATTGACGAGGTGAAAGATGTTGAACCCCAGAACCACATCAAACGACTCCTTGGTCTTCGCCGCCTCTTGCGCTGAAGAAACCCGAAACGTGGCGTTGGCCGTGTCCGCGTCGACCTTTGCTTTGGCGATGTCGATCATGCCAGGCGACACGTCGGCGCCGACGATCTCGCGCACATGTGGGGCCAGCAAAAGCGCCGTTGATCCTGTGCCGCATCCGATCTCTAGCACGCGGTCATCGGCATTCAGGTAAGACTGAGTCCGGCCCAACGTGTATTCATAGGCGGCCATGTCCTTGATGGGGTCCTTTGCATATTTTGGGGCGACCTTGTCCCAGAAGGTTGCGTCGTTCATGGCGGGTCTCCTTTGCTATGACCTAATATACCTGCGTATGGATACGCGCGGAATTGACCAAATTCGCAAGATAACTATACGTTTTCGTATGGATATCGACGCTGACCGACTGGATTGGAACCATTTGCGCGCGTTTCTTGCGACCGCCGAAGAGGAGTCCTTATCTGCTGGCGCGCGTCGTTTGGGACTGACGCAGCCAACGCTCAGCCGTCAGGTTGCCGCCCTCGAAGACCATCTGCAACTGCTGTTGTTCGAACGGGTCGGGCGGGGTCTGGCGCTGACGGATGCGGGGCGGGAACTGCTTGAACATGTTCAACAAATGGGATTGGCCGCGCATCGCGCGTCTATCGCCGCAACTGGCCAGAAATCCGATCTGACGGGGTGGGTGAAGATCACGGCGAGCGATGTGATGTCCGCCAATCTGCTGCCGGGTTTGATCGCCCAATTGCAGAAGGTCGCCCCCCAGCTGCGCGTCGAAGTGATCGCGACCAATGACATTCAGGACC
>JBCBCS010000313.1:0-3071 GCA_038530475.1 Pseudomonadota bacterium | reverse complement strand
TATCAACGTCGAATTCCTTCCTGATCCCCACCCATCAGGTCAACGCCCTGATCATGGGGCCCGCCGGCTACCGCGTGATCGATTTCGTCAAATCCGGCGGTGTTATGACACTGCTGTTCCTCGTGGTGTCGATTACCGGGCTGAACTTGATATTCTGAACCTTCGCACCTGAAGACCAATTCTTGAAACCGACCGTGCGTGGATTGAACAAGTGTCACACCACGCCAACCCACACCCTCGCGGTATGATCGAAGCCCAATCCAGCAGACTTGCGCGAGAGCAATGTCTGAGTTCCCTTGTGACACGGGAACCGAGGTGACAGAGAGTGTGCAATACGCTTGAGATCAACAGGCCTTCGACTGTCCTGATCAGCCCCACTTGAGTGGCTCATTTTGATGTGAGTGGATGGCGGGCCTCTGGTCGTGTTGCCAAAAACAATGGCGGGTTGGCGAAACAAGGTTCCCTGATGCAAAAGGCAACTTTGATTGTAAATCGTGTTGCGCTCGCTCTAGATCACCGTCGATAATTTGGTTTGCGCAGCCGTGCATAAGTCATTCACGCAGGCGAATGCGATTTCGGCACCGCGCACGACATCTGGAAAGGTATCGGGTTCGTGACCTGCGTTCTCCAGCGATTGAACCAGTTCTTGCCACAAGCTTTTTGAAACGCGCAAAGAGACAAAGTCATGCGTCATATCTGGTAGCGCGGTCGTGACGGTTTTTTGGAACGTGCTCCGCCCAAACGACGCCCCATGCGCGACATAAAGCGCGCCCAGCAGTTCGCGTGGATTGCGCAATGTCAGCGTGTGTGGCCTGAACGTTCGGTTGCCGATGTCATCAGCGACCGCATGGCAGGCGGTGGCAAGCGAAAATTCGGGGTAGACCATGTGGCGCACACGCTCTGCTTCGACGGCTGCCAAAAAACGGCCCAGAACCCTGAGCGCAGTCAGGTAGGTCGTCGGAGTGATGCTGGGGGATGTCAACACAGACAAAACAGGATTACAGTGTAACGCCAAGTGAACGTCCTTGGTCGCCTCCGCCACAAAGCGGCGCGCGGTCATGCCCCTATTTTCGTTCACAACCCCACCTCGTGCAGTGAAGCGTCCAGCATCGATCGCCGTAAAGGTTTTCGCAAGATGGTGGCGGTTGGGAACAGATCATCGGGCACACCGTCGACACCGTAGCCTGTGACAAAAAAGAACGGCACATCCCTGTCGCGCAAGAAGCGCGCGATCGGCAGCGATGTCTGGCCCGCAGACAGGTTTACATCCAAGATCGCGAAATCCGGCAGCTCGTTTGTGAGACTGGACATTGCCTCTTCCAATGTCATGGCCGTTTGGATTTGTTCCAGACCGACTTCGTTCATCACGCGCACCGTGTCCATCGAGACCACAAAACTGTCTTCGACCAAAAGGCAACGTAGATCGGCGCGGGACGCTTTTTTCTTGGGCGCGAGCGGGCTGTCGTGCGCTGTTTCCGACTTGGTTGTTCCGACAAATCGGGCGCCGCTGAGAACCGAGTTGGGCAACTTGATCACGGCGCGCACCCCTTCGACGGGGTAACTGAGCGCAATGGTGCCGCCGATTTCGTTTGGGATTGCCTTGCTCAGAAGTGTTGACCCGAACCCTTTGCGTGTTGGTGGCATGACAGGTGGGCCATTTTCTTCGCGCCATGTGATGGACAGACCATCCGGGCTCTTGTTCAACGTGATCTCGAGAAAGCCGGAGGTTTGTGACAGACAACCATATTTTGCCGCGTTGGTCATCAATTCGTGGATGACGAGAGCGAAGATCGGTGCGATGTCGGGTCTGATCCCTGCATCGTCGCCCTGCAATACCACGCGCGTTTCATCGATGTTGTACGGCTCTGCCTCAATCTCAAAGATCTTGTGTAGGCTGACAAAGGCTTCGGTCTTTTGCACGGCGAGACTATGGGCCGTCGCAACCGCTTCGATGCGGGCCTCGAGAGTTGCGACATAGTCATTGATGTTCTCTGACGTGGAACGCGACTGGCGCGAAAGCGAGCGGATAAGGGTGAGCAGATTGCGTACGCGGTGGTTCAATTCGTCGATCACGAGCTTCTGCTGGCGTGTGGTCTGGTGTATCAGCGCCTGTCGTTCCGAGCTGACCAGGATCGCCCACACGTCGTTGGCAATCTGATGTTCCTCTGCGCTCCATGGTCGCGATGTTCCCCGCACTGTTTCCTTGTACGCGGCAAACGACCCGCGCGGGTTCAGGCGCGCGTCAGCCCCGCTGCCAACAATGGTTTTCTCTGGCGCACCGGCCCAGGACGTCACCTGTTCGCGGTCGCGCCGAAGAAAGGCAATAAAACAATCTTCGCGCATCGGGGTGACGTGGAGCCCGGCAAATTCCGGGCCGACAATCGATGCGCCCGATGGGTAGTCCCTGTCCAATCGATGCGAATAGAACGGCTCGGTCAGGCTGTTGCCGAACTCGATCAGGCGCGGCAGATATTCCGGGCCTGGCGTTACGCCGGAATTCATCGTGACCCCATCTTTGACAAGAACGGCACCTTCGGAGTGCATTGTCTCGCGCAATTGGTCGAGGATCGCCTGATTGAAAAATGACGGACTGGTCTGTTGCGCCGCTTGTGATTTGAGCTCGGAGGCCAGGTTGCTTGCGCGATGCAGCCGCGCAAGGCGTTTGCGCTGGATCATGCCGTCGAGGGTGAGTTCAAACACTTGCTTGAAGTTGCGACACACCTCGCGAACCGCGTGATCAGGTATCCGCGGTTCCGGGTGGTGCATGGAGATCATGCCCCAAAGCTTGCCGCCTACAACGAGGTTCAGGGTGAACGTGGCCTCAGAGCCCATATTCTTGAGATAACGCAAATGTACCGGCGAAACGCCGCGCAGATGCGCGTGGGTCAGGTTCAGGTCGGCATCTGCGCCCTTTGCCGAGAGTACCGGTACCGGTTCCGCTGCGATATCGCCGATATAGCGGAAAGACGTCTCGAGCATGATACTGCGCGCTTGAGGCGGGATATCCCATGCTGGGAAATTCAACCCCAAGAATGGCTCCATCCCGCCGGATACCGCTTCGGCCTGGACCT
>JBCBCS010000312.1:0-3088 GCA_038530475.1 Pseudomonadota bacterium | reverse complement strand
ATCATCGTCGTCTCGGTGAAAGAGGCCATTCCGCGCGGCCGCGTGAAGAAAGGTGACGTCCGCAAGGCCGTCGTCGTGCGCACCGCCAAGGAAGTCCGCCGCGAAGACGGCACCTTTCTTCACGCGGCCGCGCGGAATGGCCTCTTTCACCGAGACGACGATGATATCGCCGACCGATGCGTAACGACGGTGGGAACCGCCGAGCACCTTGATGCACTGAACACGGCGTGCGCCGCTGTTGTCAGCAACATCCAGGTTGGTCTGCATCTGGATCATGGGTTTCTCCTGACCTTTGAACTCAGCGTAATCCGTCGCTGGCTCAGGGTTTCACGAAACGGGGTGGTCGTGCCTTTAGGCAATGACCTCCCAGCGTTTGGTTTTCGACTTCGGTGCACATTCCTGGATGCGGACGGTGTCACCGACGTTGAATTGGTTGTTTTCGTCGTGCGCCCGGTACTTCTTGGACTTACGAACGGTTTTCTGAAGCAGCGGGTGCTTGAAGCGACGCTCGACAGACACGGTGACGGTCTGTTCGTTCTGGTTGGACGTCACGACGCCAGACAGGATACGCTTGGGCATGTTCTTCAGGCCTCCGCAGCGGCAGCAGCCGCTTTTTCGTTCAGGATGGTCTTCACACGGGCTGCATCGCGCTTGACGGCGCGCATGCGGGCTGTGTTTTCGAGTTGGCCGGTGGCCTGCTGAAAGCGCAGGTTGAAGGCCTCTTTCTTCAGGTTGGCGAGCTCGTCGCGCAGCTGATCGGGAGTTTTCTCCCGCAGTTCTTTGGCGTCCATTGGACTTGTCCTTTTCAACATCACCGGCGGGCCCTTCCCATAGGAAAGTCACCCGATTCTCCGGTGGAGTGGGTTAGATTGGGCGCGTATAGGGGGTTGGACGGGGTGTGGCAACACCCTTGGTTCCGGTTTTTCGGGATTTAGTCAGGAAGCACACCATCCCGCAACCACTGTGCAAAATCATTTTCCGACATGGCATCTCTTGCGAGGTCTTCGGCGGCGCGAACCGTATCATCCGGCGCGTGTCGCACATGTATCCCGTTCGCGAAAAGAAACGTCAACGCAGACACCAGAGCAGTCCGCTTGTTACCATCGACGAACGCATGTGCCTTAGCGATCCCAAACGCATAAGCAGCGGCGAGGTCGAAGAAATCCGTCTCACCGTATTGATACTTGTTCATCGGTCGCGCAACAGCACCCTCGAGCAACCCCAGATCGCGCATCCCGGCGGCCCCACCGTGGCGAGAGATCTGCCGGTCATGGATCGTCACAGCCGCCTTGACCGACACCCATTTCGGTTGGGTCATGCCAGTTTCTGCAGGGCTTCGCGGTTCTCATCCATGATGACCTCAGCGGCCTCAAGGATATCCTTGAGTTCCTCGTCCTGCCGGACGATCCGCAACCCCCCATCGTCCCCGCGCACCACGAACACGCTGTCGCCTTCCTTGGCGTCCAGCAGCGCAAGCATTTCTGTCGTCAGCGTCATCACGGCGGAATTGCCGACCTTGCGGATCTTCGCTTCCATCATCGCATTGCCCTTTCGTGTGTGCCTACGTATATACACACCCAACCGCATATTTCAAGGGAAAGACCATGCCCACCCGCTCCCTCTTCACCACCCGCCTTTATCAATCCAAGCTCGGCCCCATCGACCCGGATGAGCTTGAGGCGTCGTGCTATTCCATCGCCGAAGACGACGAGGCCGGGCAGGAATGGTGCGATCAGAACGATTTTCCGGGCTACACCTCTTATGCGTCCCTGACCGATCTGCCGTGGCGGTTTTCGATCTTTCAGGATGTGGTTGATGCGCTGGACAAACACGTTGCGGCCTTTGCGGAGGAATTGGCGTTTGATCTGGATGGTCGTCCCCTTGTGCTCGAAGATATCTGGATCAATATTCTGCCCGAGGGCGGTATCCACACCAGCCACATTCACCCCCATTCGGTGATTTCCGGCACCACCTATGTGAAAATGCCCGAGGGCGCGTCGGCGCTGAAGCTGGAGGATCCGCGCAGCCAGATGATGATGGCCGCCCCACCCCGCCGCAAGGACGCAGCCGAGGACCAGCAGACCTTTGTCTATGTGAAGCCGAAGGTTGGCGATGTGCTCCTCTGGGAAAGCTGGCTGCGCCATGAGGTGCCGATGAACATGGCCGAGGACGAGCGGATTTCCATCTCATTTAACTACAAATGGACCTAATTCATCGCGCCCAATCGGGCCGTTGCTAACCGCTCAGAAAGAAAACCCATCTACTCCACCGCTCAGGTTCAGAATGAACGTGAGGCAGGCAGATGTGGCGACTATGGATGGTGATTGCGGTCTGGTGCGGGCCGGCACAGGCTGAGCTTCAATCCCTGTTCCCGACAGAGGCCTCCGTGAGCCGCGCTGATGTCGCTCCGGCCAGCCTGTTCAGCGGTGGGCAAACCGGGTTCTTCGCCCCCGTCGCGCCGAGACCGCAGGCAACGCCAACCCTATCCCCCACGACCGGAGGAACGGGCGACACGCCAATCGATCAATTGCTCGGCCTGATTGCCAGAGCAGAGGCCGGGCCTGCCGGCTACAACGCTGTTCAGTACGGGGCGACGATCCGACCGCATAAACCGCCAACGCAGATGACACTGGGTGAAATTTACGACTGGATCGACGCGACACCTGGCCAGCCGCATGCCATCGGTCGGTATCAATTCATCCCGCCCACACTGCGCCGCGTGGCGGCCGAACGGGGTTTTGGGCCAGAGGTCCGGTTCAGTCCCGGCGTTCAGGATGCGCTCGCGGTTGTATTACTGGAAGATGCCGGTCTGTCGGGCTTTCGCGCCGGCGAGATTGGCCGGCAGCGCTTCATGTACAATCTGGCGCGGATCTGGGCCGGTCTGCCCCTGCCCAATGGGCGGTCCTATTACGAAGGCCATGCTGGAAACTCAGCCACCATGACCTGGGCCGCGTTCAGCGGCGGCATGCAGGCGATCTGGCCGGGTCGAAGCTGACCGCGTTCAACCCCGACACAGACCGATCCAGAAAAGGCGCGACGTTTGCTTATGACGAGAGGTGCGGGAAGTAATCCTCGCACCCGCCTTCGC
>JBCBCS010000311.1:0-3114 GCA_038530475.1 Pseudomonadota bacterium | reverse complement strand
AACGCGTCCATCGGATTCGACCAGAGGTTGGCTAAGCAAGACATCGAAGGCTCCCGCGCGCATGCGGCGATGTTGGCCGCTCAAGGTATTATCAAGGATGACGACGCGGAGGCGATCCGGGAAGGCCTGCTCACGGTGTTGTCAGAGATTGAGGGCGGGACGTTCGCGTTTTCCACCGCGCTCGAAGACATCCACATGAACGTGGAAGCGCGGTTGAAAGAGGTGGTGGGGGAGCCTGCGGGGCGATTGCACACCGCGCGGTCACGCAACGATCAGGTCGCCGTCGATTTTCGCCTCTGGGTGCGGGATCAATGCGACGCGGCGGATGCGGCGCTCCTCGCGCTTTTGCAAGCGCTCCTTGCGCAAGCCGAAGAGGGCGCCGATTGGGTCATGCCTGGCTTTACCCATCTGCAGGTGGCCCAGCCGGTCACATGGGGTCATCACATGATGGCCTACGTGGAAATGTTCGCCCGCGACCGCGCGCGGTTCGCCGATGCCCGCGCCCGGATGAACGAGTCGCCCTTGGGTGCGGCTGCTTTGGCTGGCACATCTTTCCCGATCGACCGCGATGCGACGGCACAGGCGCTGGGCTTTGACCGGCCCATGGCCAATTCGCTGGATGCCGTCGCCGCCCGCGACTTCGCGTTGGAATTCCTGTCCGCCGCATCGATCTGTGCCATGCATCTGAGCCGTCTGGCCGAGGAGCTGGTGATCTGGTCTTCAGCCCAGTTCCGGTTCGTGTCCATGTCGGATCGTTGGTCCACGGGCAGCTCAATCATGCCGCAAAAGCGCAACCCGGACGCGGCAGAGCTGTTGCGCGCCAAGTTGGGGCGCATTTTCGGGGCCAATGTGGCGTTGATGACGGTGATGAAGGGGCTGCCGCTGACCTATTCCAAGGACATGCAGGAAGACAAGGAACAGGTCTTTGATGCCGCCGACAACCTGATGCTGGGCCTTGCGGCGATGGCCGGGATGGTGGCGGATATGAAGGGCCGGCCCGATGATCTGCGCGTCGCCGCTGCTATGGGCTTCTCCACCGCGACGGATCTGGCCGATTGGCTGGTGCGGGAGCTTGGCTTGCCGTTCCGCGATGCGCATCACGTCACCGGCACGCTGGTCGCCAAGGCCGAAGAGGCGGGCTGCGATCTGCCGGACCTGTCGCTGGAGGTCATGCAATCCGTACATGAGGGAATCACCGAACGTGTCTATGATGTGCTCGGCGTGGACAATTCCGTCCGCAGCCGCACATCTTACGGCGGGACGGCGCCGGACAATGTCCGCGCCCAGATTGCCCGCTGGAAAGGACTTCTGTGATGAAGAAAGCCATTTTTGCTCTGACTGCCCTTGTGATCGTGGCCGCCTGTGGTGCCGATGATCCGCCGTTCCGCCCATCGGCCAATGTCGGCGTGAATATCGGGCCCAACGGTGTGAGCCCGAACGTAAACCTTGGCGCCACCAATGGCACCGTCGGCATCGGAGTGAACCTCTAACCCATGCGCTGGCTGTTCCTTGCCCTTGCCGTCTGGGGCACAATCCACCCGATGTATTATTTCGTGTCATGGTTTCAGGCCAACACCTGGGACATCATGGCGATGGTGGAGGCGTGGCACGCCAATGATGCGGCGTCAGGTCTTGTTTGGGACCTGACGGTTGCGGCGGTCGCTTTGACGATCTGGGTCATCTACGAGGCTGCGCAGACCCGCCAATGGGTGCGCCTGGTGGCGATTCCGGCCACGTTTTGTATCGGGGTGAGCTGCGGCTTGCCGCTTTATATCTTCATCCGGATGTCGAAATCGGGTGCGGGGCAAAATCTCTGAGAGATATTGCTTCAGATTTTCGTTGAAAATCTGGCCCCCGTCAGCAGGAGGCCGGAGTATTTTTGAACCAAAGAAGGGTTGGGCACGCCGTCTGATCTGCTAGGTCTCAGGCCAGAGACGAATCCGAGGATCAGGTGATGGATCATTTCTTGTATCGGGACGGCCAGTTGATGGCTGAAGATGTGCCGCTTGCCCAAATCGCGGCTGAGGTCGGCACGCCGTTCTATGTCTATTCCTCGGCCACGTTGCTGCGGCATTTCTCGCTCTTTGATGAGGCGCTGGGCTGGGCCGATCATCTGGTCTGCTTCGCCATGAAATCCCTATCTAATCAGGCGGTGATCAAGCTTTTGGGCGATGCCGGTGCGGGGATGGACGTGGTGTCTGGCGGGGAATACGCGCGGGCCAAGGCAGCGGGTGTGCCCGGCGGCCGGATCGTGTTCTCTGGCGTCGGCAAGACGCGGGATGAGATGCGGATGGCGCTGGAGGGCGGGATCCGCCAATTCAACGTGGAATCCGAGAACGAGATGGAGGTTCTGTCGGAGGTTGCCGCGTCGATGGGGGCCACCGCACCGATCACCGTGCGCGTGAACCCGGATGTGGACGCCAAGACCCACGCCAAAATCTCAACCGGCAAGAAAGAAGACAAGTTCGGTATCCCGATCAGCCGCGCGCGAGAGGTCTATTCTCGCGCCGCCGCACTGCCTGGCCTCAAGGTCATTGGGATCGATGTGCATATCGGTTCTCAACTGACGCAGTTAGAGCCGTTTCGCCTCGCCTATCGCAAGGTAGCCGAACTGACCGAACAGCTTCGCGCCGACGGGCATGAGATCACACGCCTCGACCTTGGTGGCGGTCTTGGCATCCCCTATGCGCGGGACAATTCCGCGCCACCGCTTCCTACTGACTACGGTGCGATGGTGCGCGAGGAGGTGGGCCATCTGGGCTGCGAGATTGAGATTGAGCCAGGGCGGCTCATCTCAGGCAATGCGGGCCTGCTGGTGTCATCGGTTATCTACGTGAAATCCGGTGAAGGTCGGCGATTTCTTATCCTGGATGCAGCGATGAACGACCTGATCCGCCCGGCCATGTATGAAGCGTGGCACGATATCGTCCCGGTGGTTGAGCCTGAACCCGGCCATGATCAGACACCTTACGATATTGTCGGGCCTGTCTGTGAAAGCGGTGATACCTTTGCCAAGGGCAGGATGTTGCCGACTTTGACCGATGGCGCTTTGGTCGCCTTCCGTTCCGCAGGGGCCTCTGGTGCTGTAATGTCGAGTGAATACAATTCGCGGCC
>JBCBCS010000310.1:0-3125 GCA_038530475.1 Pseudomonadota bacterium | reverse complement strand
GGAAGGGCGCTCGCGAGCGCCCTTCCGCCAAAAAGCGGAGGGGCGTTTTCTATCGGAGCGCTTTAGACTCGGCCTTCAGAAGGGTCTGCTGTGGACCGTATCGCCACCGTCGCAAGCAAAGGCGCTCAAAGAGCAAATTGCGGGACAAAGCAGAACCATGCACGCGCGGCTATTGCTGATGCAGCATTTGCTCGCACATGCAGCGCGTTCTTCGCTGCTTTGCAACTCGTGTCGCCAGAGCTATCATTGAAGACCGCTCCTAGAGCTAGGTTTGCTCTCCTTTCGCCACACGACTGATCGACCATCAAATGAGACCCAGCCTGCAACGCCGACGATGCGTTTTTCAGAATCTGCGGACCAAGGTTGCGACTAATTTTTTGGTTCGCATGAGCGCCAGTGACTGGGACTTACGAGACAGGTGAATACGATGGACCTGCTGGAAAGATGCCCGGCATGACGATGAAACCTGGAATGCGTTTGACCCTGTCGGTCCATCGCCGGATCGCTGGATAGTCTTGCAGTGGAATCCCTCCTTCTGCGGAAAGCATCGTGTACGGGAAACAGGCGATCTCGGCGATCGTTGGGACCGCACCTTGCACGAGCCAATTCCGACCTTCCCGTTCTGAAAACCAGAGGTGCTCGTCCATGATCCGGAACAACCGGTGCGCGCCGTGACGAGCTTTTTCGACGTCAATCTCGGTGTAGAACAGGCCATCGTGCAGGCGGGCGGCAGATGCAGTGCCCGTGATCAGGTCGGCAAAGGCGAGCCATTCGTTTACTTTGCCGAGCCTTTCAGGCCTCCCCGTCGGATACCATTGCCCGGACCGGTCGTATTTAGCTGCCAGATACGTCAGGATCGCCTGCGCATCGCGAATCTTGAACGCGTCATCTTCCAGCACAGGCAATTGCCCAAGCGGGTTCACGGCAAGAAACGATTCGGTCTTGTGTTCATTGCCGGGGTAGAAATCGACCGGGACCAGCGCGTGTTCAACGCCCAGAATGCTGAGAAACAGCCTGATCTTGTAGCAGTTCCCGGAAAGCTCATAATCATAGAGTTTCATGGCCATTTCCTCAGATATCCAGCACGAGACGACCGGACTTTGCGCGGCTGACGCATGTCATCACATAGGCGTTTGACTGCTTCTCCGCCTCTGTCAGATGAACATCCTGATGATCAACTTCGCCTTCGATCACAGCAACCTTGCATGTCCCACAGGCCCCCTGACAACAACTTGAGGCAATGGCGATCTTGTTCGACTGCAGAACCTGAAGGATCGTCTCGCCCGCATTCACGGTCAGTGTCTGGCCAGAGCGGGCCAAGGCAATCTCAAAGCTGGAACTGTCGTCAATATCTGTCGTGTTCTTGAAGTACTCAAAATGGACGGCGTCGTCGGGCCAACCCGCGCGGCTCGCCGCGGACCGCGCTGCATCGAGCATTGGTCCCGGACCGCAGATGTAGGTGTGGTTTGCGGCCTCAAAGCCCGCGTAGATCTTTTCGAAAGCGGCACTTGTGTCGTCAGGGGACAATCCCGTGTGGATCACAACTCGCCCTGTCAACATATCGATCTGATCGCGAAAGGCGATATGGTCATCGGCACGCACAAAATAATGCAATTCATAGTCAAGGCGCTGTGCGTCCAGTGTTTTGGCCATGGCTATAAGAGGCGTGATCCCTATCCCGCCCGCGACAAAAACGGAACGGATGGCATCTCGTCGCAACGGGTAGTTGTTTCGCGGAACGGAAACGCTCAACACGTCGCCTTCGCGCACAGCATCGTGCAGGCATTCTGAGCCGCCTTTCGACTCTAGCTCTCGCTTGACGCCAATAACATAATTCGAGGTTTCGCCCGGGCCATTTGTCAACGAGTACTGACGCGTCAGCCCATTGGGCAGATGCACATCTATGTGGGCACCGGCCTGACCGGTTGGCAGATCGCCTTCCAGAGCGGCCAATTCAAACCGCATGATATCCGTGGCCGTCGGTGTTTTGGACAACACCCGGACCCGCGTGGCGTCGGCTGCAGCTTTGCCACGGTCCGGCATCGTCGCAAGTTCGGCATCGACACGGGTATATGTCGGCTCGATCGGGGCTTCAGCCGGCTTGGATGCCGCGTCGGTTTCAATTTGGCGCCTCAGATTGGTCAAAACGGTGTTCAGATGGCGCAGTTGCCGGGTTGTGTTCTCGCCGATGCCTTTGGCCAGACCCCGAATGACGGACCGCGCGGTATCCACCGGCTGCACGAAAAAGATCAGCCCGAATTGCCCGGAACCTTTTAGCACCACCGCCCCGGTTTTGACCTCGGCCTGCAATTGCGACCAGGAGATCTCTGCGCTGTCCGGAATATCAGCAACACCGAGCGCTGAGATGATCATGTCCGCAGGGGCGTTGATTGGAAGCGGGCGCAAGGTCTCGAAGCCTTGCAGAACGCGCTCGGACCAATCAAATGGGCCGCCATCCTCAAGCGCGGTCCAGATCAAGCCAAACTGCTCTTTCACCGGGAATCTTCGATTACAAACAGTGCGTGCCGGTGCATCCGCCGGATGGGCAGGTATGTAGGTGCAGTTGGCGGATCGATTTGAGTAACGCCAGCCATGGTACTGACACTTAAGCTCAACCCCATCATTGATCCCGATGGACAGGCGCACCCCACGGTGCAAGCAGCGGTTTTCCCAAACGTTGACATACTCATCATCGGCTCGCCAGACCGCCATTTCTTGCCCGAGCAGCTGTGCGTGAAACACATGACGCGGGATCAGATCCGAAGAGCTGGCAATTGGATGCCACTGCAGGTGTGGGTCAGACATATCTGAGCGATCTCCTTATTGGGCCGTGGCTGGCAAAACGCCGTACTGCAGGTCAAGGTCACGTAGCCAACGCCGATAGGCGATGGAGACTTTGTCCGCTCGGATTGGAGTTTCCGCGCGAGGGTCCAGCGGCAATTTGCGTGGCATCTGATTTTCGAGTATCGGGTTGTCTTGTCCAAGAATTGTCTGCTGAAACAAGCGGATATGCTTGTCCAACTCGGTATGATGATCAATCACGCTGAGCATGAGATGCGCTCTTACATGCTCTTCATCCAAGGGTTGCGCGAAGACCGCAATGGCATCCAATCGTACCGCGTCGT
>JBCBCS010000309.1:0-3184 GCA_038530475.1 Pseudomonadota bacterium | reverse complement strand
TTCTCGTGGGGGCTGCTGGCATTGGCCTGTTGCTGCTGGCGGATATCCTGCTGATCGGTCCGCTCACATCGCCCGGTTGGACGACGCTGATTATCATCTTGCCGCTCTTGCTGGTGGCGTGGTCGATGCGCTTTGCGGCGGCCCGACTGGCCAAAAACGATCTGCTGCGCGTCGTCTTTCCGCCGCTCGTTTTGATCGTGGCTGTGCTGGGCTCCATCCTTGGGGGCATCACCAACCCGACGCCGGCGGCGGCACTCGGGGCCGCCGGGGCGATCATGCTGGCGGCTTACCGCAAGCTCGCCGATGAAGACCGGTCGGGCCGGATCATCTTGCTGGCCACCGGTGCCGTGGTGCTGATGCTGGTCGTGGGCGTGAACTTCGACATGCGGATCGGCCAATCCGACGTGAAGTTCGAAGACTATCTTGCCTTCACCTTCGCATTCTCGATGTTCCTGTTCTCCATGTTTGGGCTGCTTTATGCCTGCGCCGTGCTGTGGATGGGGGGCGTACTGACACCGGTCGTGCGTGAAACCGCGAAGGTCACGAGCATGGTCTTTACCATCCTCATCGGCTCGCAATTGCTGAACCTCGTGGTGATCTCCTTTGGCGGGGAACACTACATCCAGCAATTCCTGCGCTCGTTCGATGAGGAATGGACGGTGTTCCTGATTGTGATGCTGGTGCTGTTCATCCTGGGCTTCGTGCTCGACTTTCTTGAGATCATTTACATCGTGATCCCGATCGTCGGCCCGGTCATCTATGGCGGCACGTTCGACCCCAAATGGGTGACGATCATGATCGCGGTGAACCTGCAAACGTCGTTCCTGACACCGCCCTTTGGCTTCGCGCTGTTCTACTTGCGCGGCGTGGCCCCGAAAGAGGTGACGACCGGACACATCTATCGCGGCGTGCTGCCCTTCGTGATCATTCAGGTGGTCGGGCTTGCCATTCTGGCGCTGGTGCCGGCGATCGTTACGATCGTGCCGAACCTGCTGGGCTGACCCGTAGGACAGATCAAAAGAAGGGGCGCCCTAGGGCGCCCTTTTCGTTTGTACATGAAGCGGTTTTAGCCCTGTCCGTCCGGCAAATTTATCCGGGCCACCTGTTCGGCAATGGGATCGACGGAGAGCGGGTGGATGTCGGCCTCGTAATCCTCAGGCGCGCCCATCGGCTCCCAAGCGCCCTGGCGGTAGATTTCAACCGCGTTGAAGCGGGCCTTGTATCCCATCTTGTCCGACCCCGGCACCCAATAGCCAAGGTAGACATAGGGTAGCCCTAATTCCTGCGCCAACTGAATATGATCAAGGATTAGATAGGTCCCGACCGACAGCCGTGCCCGGTCAGGCGCAAAGAACGAATAGACCATCGACAGTCCATCATCGAGAATGTCGGTCAGGCTCACGGCGCGCAGACCCTCATAGGGATCATCGTTAGGGGCGTCAGCGCGGTATTCGATCAGGCGGGTGCGGATCGGCGTTTCTTCCACCATCGCGGCAAATTCGAACAGGTCCATGTCGGCCATGCCGCCGGTGGCATGGCGGCTGTCGAGGTAATCGCGAAAGAGCGCATATTGCGCCTCGGTCGCCCAGGGCGAGGACGCGGTGCGGTCCAGATCGCGATTGCGCCGCATCACGCGCTTCTGGCTCTTGGAGGGAGTGAAGTCAGCGACCCGGATCCGGGCCGACATGCAGGCGGAGCAATCAGAACAGGACGGGCGATACAGCACGTTTTGCGAGCGCCTGAAGCCCTGCTTTGACAACCCGTTATTGAGTTTCTCCGCCGCATCGCCCTGCAACGCAGTGAACAGCTTTCTTTCCATCCGGCCCGGAAGATACGGGCAGGGCTGCGGGGCCGTCACATAGAACTGGGGCGCGATTGGGAGCGAGTGGCGCATAAGGTCAAGCAGTTACTAGATTAAAGGCAAACCTAGCGCTCCGCAGGCCGGACGCCAAGCCCCCCGAAAATGGGGAGGTTAACGAGAGGGCGCATTCAGCATCGTGGTGCGCAAAACCATGTCCGGCAGGCCCTGTCCGCGATCGGTGAGGAGCATGGCCGCCGCTGAGATCAGCTGCAGTGGCGGAACAGCAAAGCAGAAGGTCGTGCCCGCCGTGTGCCAAAACGCAGTTGTCCCAGAAAGGCCGGCGCCGTCCGCCTCTCTCAACTCAATCGCCATGAAGCGCATTCCGAAGGTCGCGGAGCCACTCGAAATGGTGAGCCAGCGATAGAGGAAACCGACGAATCCCAGCACCGCCGGGATGAGGAAGAGCGGAAAAATAAGGATGATTCCGATCACTGCGAGCGGGAGCAGAAACGGCAAAGCCAACACAAACGTGATGACCATATCGATTACCCAAGCCAGCGCCCGTTTTATCGGGACGAATTGAAAGAATTCAGGGCGGTCCAAGGGATCAGGCAGAGCATAGGGCATAGGAAACTCCGGCTTCAAAGGCGGCGATAGGTTGATCGGCGGGGAGGGGTGCCAAGACGGGGTGGGAGGACCCGTCTTTGCTAAGACACGCGCCTGGGGGAGGGGGGACAGCGCGTGGTATCTACATTTGAACGGACTGGCACAGGATTGGTTCCTCACGGTTTAAATTTTTTTACCGCGTCAATTCGAGGGGGGTGAAGTGGGGTAGGTGCACAGCCTCCTCGTGACTGCTTAGTCTCTGAAAGTATTGGAATTGCCGTCGTTCTCTCCCACGCGGTTGGCACGTTCATCGAGGAAGCTCTCGAACTCTGATTGATCCTTGGCCTGACGCAATCTCCGCAAAAACCCCTCGAAATTGTCCTGCTCCTGTTCAAGCCGTGCAAGCATGTCGGACCGGTAGGCGTCGAAGCTGGCATTGCCGGATGATTTTTCTGCCGTCGTTGGCATCAGCGACTGAACCGCCTCAGTCATATCGCGCGGCGGAGCGGCGGCGGGACCAGTGGGCGCAAACCCCCCGCGCCAGGCCAGGATGACGGCCAGAAGAACTCCGGCAGGCCAGAAGATGTTGAGCGCGACAATCGTGACCGGAATGGCAAAGGCTGCAAACAAAAGGGTTGATAAAACCTGCACAGAGGTCGGCATCTGGTGGGGCTCTGCTGGCGTGGTGAAATCAGTGTCGTGATCAAGTGTCATGGTCATGGCTTTGTCCCTGTTTGAATGTGCAAAGGGCATCCGCGTGGGATGCCCTTTGGGGTC
>JBCBCS010000308.1:0-3198 GCA_038530475.1 Pseudomonadota bacterium | reverse complement strand
GCCATCGGCCCAGACGACTTGCTTGGCGCAGCCGGGACGCAGGCCCGGCACCTGCGCCTCACGTTCGGCCAGCCAGCCGTCGAGGTCTGCAAGCTCAGGCAGGGACATGAAGCACCCGCCGCGCCATGGGTTGATAAACCGCGACCAAACCGAGGATCGACAGGCCAAGGATGCCCGCAGGGACGAGTGTCACAGCCCAGTGCAAGGCCGACAGCGCTTCTGCCGTTTGATCCACCGTGCCTTCCGTCGTTTCCTGCCAGCCGTAGGCGGCCAGGATCGCCCCAAGGATCAGGGGTGCAAAAGCGTTGGCGGCCTTCTGTCCGAACAACCAAATGGCGGAGAACGCTCCTTCAATAGCCTCCCCGCTTTCTGCGCGCGTCACGTCCATCAGGTCTGGATAAATGGCCCACGGGATCTGTTGGTAGGATCCATTTGTCATCCCGGCGAGCACGAACATGCCCGCCACAATGGTGACATTGACGGACGGCAGCACCGAATAAAGACCGTAGAGCAGAACGATATACAGCGACAGGCCCAGCACCAACGCGCCGACCTTTCCCAAACGGTTCGAGGCAAACACCCAGCCCGCTTGGCTCAAGATTGAACCTATTGTGAAGGCTGCGAACATCAGGCTCAGCACTGTCAGTGCCTGTGCCGCACCCGACAAGGGCGTGTCGCCGGTGTCATTCACGAGATAGAGCGCGGCAAAGGGCAGACCGGCCGTGATCAGCGCGATGGCCAATGTCATCACGCCATAAAGCACCGCTAACACCACAAAGGCCCGATTGCCAAAGACAAGGCTAAGCATCCGGACGGGGCTGACACTGGAGGGTTGTTCGATGCGCGGCGCTCGCCGTGTCGAAAAGACCGACAACCAGATCGCCCCGATGATCAACGGAGAGACAGCAAGCGCCGCCGCTGAATACCCCGATCCGTTTGCGATGCCGGGGATCAGCGCCCCGCCCACAAGAATACCGACAGAGGCAAAGCCCATCCTCCAGGCTGTCATCGCGGACCGTTCCTGGCCATCCTGCGTCATCTCTCCGGCCATCGCGCCGTAGGGAATGGCAACCATCGTGAAGCCCAGCGTGGCCAGCATGAAAAAGCCCAGCACCCACGGCAGCGCGACCGTCCCGGTCAGACCTTCGGGCACCGTGAACAGCCCCACCATCCCCGCAACCATCACGACCGCACCCAGAACCATCCAAGGCGCGCGGCGTCCAAACCGCGTGTGCGTCCGGTCGCTGAAATAGCCCACCAAAGGGTCCGTGATCATGTCGAAGATGAGGACGGCTGTCGTCGCCAGGCCCGCGATATCAACCGGGACCCCCAATTGCGACGTCAGAAACGCAAAAACCAGCAGTTGTTTGACGACGACGAAGACGACGACGCCCATATCCGCCAGACCCCAGCCGGCTTTTTGACCTAGTGACAATGCCATGACGGCTCCTCCCGTTTCTCCCTGCGGCGGAGGTTAGACAGACGAATGCAAAAAACCCAAACAAAACGTGGGGTCAGACGGATCGGTCAGACAGCAGATGACCGGCTGACCTCAGAGATGGCTTGCGTGATGAGGGGCAGGCAAACCTCATCCGAGAACGAATGATCAGCGCCTTTCACATGCGTCAGATGCATGTCCGGGCTGTCTGCATGATTGAGAAGCCGCAGCGCCGTCTCGCTGCTGACCGACGTATCTTCGGTGCCCTGTAAAAGCCGGACAGGAAACGGCAACGACAGCGGATCTCGCAGGACCAGCCGATCGCGCCCCTCTTCGATCAGTCGCTTGGTGATGATGTAGGGCTCTCCGTACTCAGACGGCAGCGGGACCTGACCGTCCCGCGCCAATTGCGCCCGCTGCTCATCGGTGAAGTTTGCGTGAAAGCCGTCTTCGGTGAAATCGGGCGCCGCAGCGATCCCGACGAGCCCCGCGATCCGGTCGGGTTCGGCGCGGGCGATCTGCAAGGCGATCCAGCCACCCATGGACGACCCGACAAGCACCAAGGGTCCCGCCAGAAGCCCGATTGCCGCGCAAGCGTCTTCATACCAATCCCCGATAGCCCCATCCGTGAACGCGCCGGAGCTCTGACCATGACCGGAATAGTCGAACCGCAGAAATGCCCGCCCCTCACGTTTGGCCCAAGCCTCTAGATATGTGGCTTTGCTGCCCTCCATGTCCGACTTGAACCCGCCCAGAAACACGATCGCGGGACCAGTGCCGTCTGTCAGGTGATAGGCAATGTCGCGGCCCTGCGGCGTGCGCAACGTGTTAGGCATCTGTTGTTTCCACCTCTTTCAGCGACCACGCAACCGCGGCCCCTGCCAGAGACATCACAATAAACAACCAGATGACAAGGGGCACGGACCATGCAGCAAGCCCGGCTGCGACCGCCCCGACCGCAATCAACACCAGCCCAATCGCGGTGTTCGAGACAGCGGTGTAGGCCGCGCGATCCTCTTCCCCGGCCATGTCAACAAGGTAGGTTGAGCGTCCCTGCCGCACACCGTTGTAAGCAATCATCAAACCGAACAGCGCCACCGCCATTGCCCACACCGATCCGGCACCGATCCACAAACACGCTGCCAAGGCCAAGGCAGCAGCGATTCCGGCCCAGACCAGCACCATTCGGGACGAGCGATCCGACAACCAGCCCCAGACATAGGACGACACAAGTGCGCCCAGCGATGACGCGAGCACCAAGGCACCGAGTTGGCCTAACACGGCGCCGTCGGCGGCCAGCAAGACAACGTAAGGCGGCGCGAGGGCCGTGCCGACCAGCAGACCACGGGCCGCCACGAAACGGCGCAGATCCGATCTCTCGACCAGCAACCGCAACGGAGCGGCGGCGCTGTCTTCGTTGCTGACCTCTGATGCGTCCTCTTCCATGCGTGTCATGAAAAATGCCGCCAGCAGCCATAAAAGTGCTGCCAACGACAGCGCCCCGACGATCAGGGCGAACTTGTGATCCGGACCGGCCATCAAGATGCCCGCGAAGACCAGCACCATGGCCGCGGAAACGGTGCTTGCTGCACCTGTGGTCTGACCCCGCGCGGTTTTCTCTACCGTTTTACCCAGGACGTCCTTGTAGCTGGCTGAACACACCGAACGACACAACGCCAGCAGACCGAGAAGTCCCACGATCACCGCCCCGGCCATTGATCCTTCGAGCATCAGCGCGGCCAGAACGATTCCGGCCACCG
>JBCBCS010000307.1:0-3207 GCA_038530475.1 Pseudomonadota bacterium | reverse complement strand
CAATATGATGCCGCGCGGGACAAGCTGATTGAGATGGGGCGGCTTTATGAGTGTTTCGAGACGCCGACCGAGCTCGACCTCAAGCGCAAGAAGCAGCTCAACATGGGCAAACCGCCGGTTTATGACCGGGCCGCGTTGGACCTGACCGAGGCGCAGAAAGAGGCGTATCGCGCCGAGGGCCGGCAAGGCCACTGGCGCTTCAAGCTCGATCAGGAGCGGATCGAATGGACCGACGCGATCTTGGGCGATTTGTCGATTGATGCGGCGTCCGTGTCAGACCCGGTGCTGATCCGGGGCGACGGACAGTATCTGTATACGTTGGCGTCGGTCGTGGATGACACGGAGTTCGGCATCACCCACGTCGTGCGCGGATCGGACCATGTGACGAACACCGCCACGCAGATCCAGATGATTGAGGCACTGGGCGGCACGGTGCCGACCTTTGCGCACCATTCGCTGCTGACCGGCCCGCAGGGGGAGGCCTTGTCGAAACGTCTTGGCACATTGGCTTTGCGCGATCTGCGCGCCAAGGGCGTCGCACCGATGGCAATCCTGTCGTTGATGGCGCGGCTTGGCTCCTCTGATCCGGTGGAACTGCGCGAGACGGTGGACGAGGTCGTGGCGGGATTCGATCTGTCGAAGTTCGGCTCGGCCCCGACGAAATTTGACGCTGAGGACCTTGGCCCCCTGACGGCGCGGTGGCTGGCAGCCCGGCCCTATGCGGAGGTGGCAGATGCCGTCGGCGCGCTTGGCGTGCCGGAGGACCTGCGCGAGCGGTTCTGGACTGTCGTGCGCGAGAACATCCAGTCGATGGATGAAATGGGGGATTGGTGGGCTGTGTTCCGCGACGGGGCAGAGCCGCAGATCGCTGAGGACGACGTGGACTTCGTGGCAACGGCCCTGTCGATGCTGGGCGAACCGCCTTATACGGACGACACATGGTCCAGCTGGACCGCTGAGGTCAAAGAGGTCACGGGCCGCAAGGGCAAGGGCCTGTTCATGCCGCTGCGCCACGCTCTGACGGGGCGCACCCGTGGCCCGGAAATGGCAGATGTGATGCCGCTGTTGCAGGTCAAGCCCACGGTCTGAGCTTGCCGGATGCTACGCCGCCTGACAGGGTGGCGGCATGGCGGGGGAACAGGCTAAATTTCTGACCGGGTCGCTGATGCGGCACATCACCGTAATGGCGCTGACGTCATCCGTGGGGTTGATGGCCGTCTTTGCCGTCGATTTCATCGACATGATCTTCATCTCCATGCTGGGCAAAGCCGAGCTTGCGGCGGCAATCGGTTATGCTGGCGCGATCCTGTTTTTCACCTCATCCTTCGGGATCGGCATGGCGATTGCGGGCGGTGCGCTGGTGGCGCGGGCGCTGGGTGAGGACGACGCGGACAAGGCGCAGCGGCTGGCGACCAACGTGCTGATTTTCGGCTTTGTTTTTGGCGCGGTCTTTGCCGCCATTGTGTGGTTCAACTTGCGCACGATTGTCGGCTGGGTCGGGGCAACGGGCGAGACCGCAACTCTGGCTGTGTCGTATCTGTCGATCATCATTCCATCCCTGCCTTTGCTCCTGACGGGCATGGTTGGCGGCGCGATCCTGCGGGCGCATGGCGATGCGCGGCGGTCGATGATGGCCACGATCTATGGCGCGCTGGTCAATGCGGTGCTCGACCCGATCCTGATTTTTGGCGCGGGGCTAGAGCTTGAGGGTGCGGCTTGGGCCTCGGTCGCGGCGCGGATCGCCATTGGGGTGACGGCCTTGGTGCCGATCTTGCGGTATTATGGCGGCTTTGGACGGCCTACATTCTCTTCCGTTCTGCCGGACTTGCGGCCCGTGATGGTCATCGCGTTCCCGGCCATCCTGACCCAGCTCGCTACGCCCATCGGGCAAGCCTACGTGACGCGGTCCATGGCTGCCTACGGGGAAGAGGCCGTGGCGGGGATGGCGATTGTCGGACGCCTCACGCCGGTGGCATTCGCCGTGATTTTTGCACTGTCCGGGGCCATCGGGCCGGTGATCGGGCAGAATTTCGGGGCGAAGCGCAATGACCGGGTCATGCAGGCTTTCCGCGACGGGATCACGTTTACGGCGGCGGTGGTGATCGGCATGTCGCTGCTGCTGTTCCTCGCCCGGCCCGGGCTGGAATGGCTGTTCGCGCTGGAAGGCGCGTCACTGACGCTCGTGTTCCTCTTCGCCGGGCCGCTGTCGCTGTTGTGGTTCTTCAACGGGTTGATCTTCGTGAGCAACGCGGCCTGCAACAACCTTGGCCACCCGTTCTATTCGACCTGGATCAACTGGGGCCGCCACACGCTGGGCACGATCCCCTTCGTGATCGTCTTTTCCGCGTGGTTTGGGGCCGCTGGGGTGCTGATTGGTCAGGCGATCGGTGGTGTGGTGTTCGGGCTCATCGCGGTCTGGCTGGCGTTGCGGGTGATCCGCGAGGGATCAGCCACGGATGTGGGCGGCGATGGTATTGAAAAGCAGGCGCGCGTCTTCGGCTGGCTGCACCGGAACCGCTAGATCCGCCAACCGCTCATCCACGTATTCACGTGTCTTCGCGTCGATGACCTGCGTGCGCGGATAAAGCGGATCGTGTCGGTCGTTCAGGATCGGCCCCCAATTGGCCGTCGTGTCAAAGAAATGATCCTCTGCGCCGGGGAAAAGCGTGGCGTAGCCTGAGATGACGGTGTCGAGGTAGCTCAGCAGGATCGGGTGGCCGGTGGAGGGATCAGCGACGTGATCGGGGTTGGCCTCATAGACGGCAGTGGGATGGGCAAACTGGTCGGAGACATCGCGGCGCAGGTAAGCGTGTTCGCGTTGATCAAGGGCGGTCCAATCGGCATTTGGCACAGCGGCAGTGATACCGTGGAGCGTGGTGTCGTGCCGCTCAACCGACAGAAACGCGACGGGGCGGTGGGCGGCCTGTTTCCAGACCCGCCGCCAACCGCTCAGCGTCGCCGGCTGTGGGTCGAGATAGGCATGGGTGCCGAGGTGGACGAGGCTGCCATAGCCGAAGAAACGTGGCGGTGTCATTCGCGCGCTCTTAACACCTGCGCAGGTTTCGCGGCCAGTGGACGCAGCGCAAAGGCAAGCCCAGCGACAAGCGTCGCCGCGATGCCGCCTGCAATGATGAGGCCAGCGGACGACCAGATCGGCGTGAACGCGGTTTCCATGATGAAGGTGCTGACCGCCCATCCGCCAGCGAC
>JBCBCS010000306.1:0-3297 GCA_038530475.1 Pseudomonadota bacterium | reverse complement strand
CGTTGAGAAAAGGAAAGACCGCGTGACACCCAACTCCGCTCTAGAAACGCTGCGCGCGAACGCGCCACTCGTTCATTGCATCACAAATTACGTTGCGATGAACATCGCAGCAAACGTGACCCTCGCGGCGGGTGCGTCGCCCGCCATGATCCATGCCCCCGAGGAGGTTGCTGATTTCGTGCCCATTGCTGGCGCACTGACTATCAACATCGGTACTTTGTCCGCCCCATGGGTAGATAGTATGAAGGCAGCCGCAATCGCCGCAAATGCTGCCAATGTACCTTGGGTGCTTGATCCGGTTGCCCATTTCGCCACGCCCTATCGCGCGAAGGCTGCTTTGGATTTGTTGGCGCTTAAACCAACGATTGTCCGGGGAAACGCATCCGAAATTATCGCCCTTGCAGGGGGTGCTGGGTCAGGCAAAGGGGCCGACAGTGGCGACAGCGTCAGTGACGCGCAAAGCTCTGCACTGGCCCTTGCGGAAAGCCACCGCTGTATCGTTGCGGTGTCAGGACCCGTTGACTTCATCACAGACGGCACGCGTAGCGCCAGCATAACTGGTGGGGCTGACCTGATGCCCAAAGTCACCGCTTTGGGATGTTCCTTGACCGCATTGGTGGGGGCCTATGCCGCTGTTGCACCCGGCCTTGACGCGGCGGTCGCTGCTTTCGTTCATTTCGCCGAAGCGGGAGAACAAGCGGCAAAGGGCGCGCAAGGGCCCGGCAGCTTTTCCGTCGCATTCCTCGATGCGCTCCACAAGCTTCAACCGGGGGATCTCAGTGAGGCACGTGTGGAATGGATCTAAATCCCGAAAGCCTGCGCTTGTATCTTGTCACCGACCCGACCCTTTGTCCTGGTCCGGCCTTAGTTGAGACTGTGACGGCAGCGGTGCGCGGGGGTGTAAGTTTCGTGCAAGTGCGCGATAAAGACGCGACGACGCGCAACCGTATCGCTGCAGCATCCGCGCTCAAAGGTGCGTTGTCAGGGACAGGCGTCCCCCTCGTCATCAACGATGATCTCGAAGCGGCGGTCGTCGCCGACGTTGACGGTGTGCATATCGGTCAAGATGACGTGACCCCGGCCATCGCGCGTCAGCGGTTGGGGCAAAACAAGATCATCGGTCTTTCTTGCGAAGCGCTTGACCAGGTAACGGCGGCAGACGCGCACTTGGTTGACTACCTCGGTCTCGGAACGGTGTTTCCAACCTCAACTAAGTCGGATCACAAGCCAACCATCGGGCTCGACGGTTTGTCTGAAATGGTGCGCTTGGCGAAGCTGCCAACTGTCGCCATTGGCGGGCTAAAGAAGGAGCACGCGGCCGATGTGCTCAATACCGGATGCGATGGGATCGCCGTCGTCTCGGCGATTTGTGGTCAGCCCGACCCAGCAAGCGCGGCCCGAGACCTTTATCGCGCTCTACACCCCAAGACCGAGGATCGCTCATGATCAAGAATGTACTCTCTATTGCCGGTTCGGACCCGTCGGGCGGCGCTGGCATCCAGGCCGACCTCAAGGCCTTCGCGGCCAATGAGGTCTATGGCATGGCCGCTCTTACGGCGCTGACGGCGCAAAACACGCAGGGCGTGACCGGCGTTGAACTCGTGCCACCGCAATTTGTTAAAGCGCAGATCGACGCGGTTTTCGCCGACATCCGGGTTGATGCTGTGAAGATTGGGATGATCGCAACCGCAGAAATTGCCTTGGCAGTGGCCGAAGCACTCTCCGATCACCGCGATATCTCCATCATTCTCGACCCGGTGATGATCGCAAAAGGCGGCGCACCCCTCCTGCAAGAAGATGCGATGGAGACGCTGCGCACGGCGCTCGTCCCCTTGGCAACCGTTCTAACGCCTAACCTGCCGGAGGCAGCGCGACTGCTGCAACAGCCGGAGGCGGAGGGCCGCGATGCAATGGCGTCCCAAGCCCACGCGCTGGCAGATTTGGGCCCGCAGATCGTGCTGGTGAAAGGCGGACACCTTGAAGGTGATGAAAGCCCCGATGTCCTGTGGGACGGCACCGCGCTGCATTGGTTCGAGGGCCCGCGTACCACGACGAAGAACACCCACGGCACAGGTTGCACGTTGTCATCGACGATTGCCGCCCAGCTCTCGAAGGGGCTTCCGCCAAGCGCAGCAGTGGGAGAGGCAAAGCGCTACGTCTCTGGCGCGATTGCTGCGGCAGACCAACAGACAGTTGGGCATGGCCACGGGCCAGTTCACCATTTCTATGATCTTTGGAAGGACAGAACATGAGCAAAGCTCTCAACGAACAAACCGTCTTGGTGACGGGGGCGGGCCGTGGATTTGGCGCGGCCATCGCCAGCGCCTTTGCCCGTGAAAGCGCTAAGGTGGTGATCAACTACCGTAACAGTAAAACCGCCGCAGAAGCGCTCGCCGCGAACTTGGGCGATCAGGCGGTCGCCCTGCAGGCAGACGTTCAAAAGGCGGGCGAGGTTGCGCAAATGGTCAACCAGGCCGAAGCGCGTGTCGGTCCGATCACTACTGTAATCCACAACGCATTGGCCGACTACAGTTTCAACGGTGATGCCAGATCTACTCTCGACACTATGACATCCGACGAGATGGCCTCACAGCACAGCACCGCTGTCTTGGGCGCGCTGAACGTCATTCAGGCAACGGCTCCCGCCATGGCGGGAGAAGGCTTTGGGCGTATCGTCACCATCGGCACAAACCTCGTCCAAAACCCGGTCGTCCCATACCATGACTACACCTCGGCCAAGGCCGCATTGCTGGCCTTGACCCGCACGACAGCAGCCGAACTCGGCCCTAAGGGGATTACGGTCAACATGGTCTCGGGCGGCTTGCTGAGAACGACTGACGCCAGCGCCGCGACGCCCGCTGAGGTTTTTGACTACATTGCAGGTGTGACACCACTCCGGTCTGTCACCACGCCAGAGGAAGCCGCCGACGCTGTTCTCTTCTTCGCAAGCCCGTGGGCGAGGGCTGTCACCGGCCAGAACCTCGTGGTCGATGGAGGGCTCGTGTTTGGTTAGTTTGAGTAAAGCGGCGACGCCATTCCGGCTCGCAAATAGTCGCTTCGTTCCACAACCTCTGAGTTGCCCTAATGATCCTCGCTGCGCCGTTCGCGAATGACGGCCTTCTCTGCCGTCCCGAAGTGTTTTGGATTAAGCACCTGCAGCGACTTTCGTGCTGCGAGCGCGCGCAGTGAGAAAAGTCGATGACAGGGTTGGGCTGGACACCGACCAACGCCGCACAGGAGACAAAGACCCGCATTGAAATGGCGAACGGCGGAACCGTTCGCCAAAGTAGCTCAGAG
>JBCBCS010000305.1:0-3298 GCA_038530475.1 Pseudomonadota bacterium | reverse complement strand
GTCGTCACCCGGTGTCACCCTGGGGCAAGCCGACCAAGGGTGCCCGCACCCGTAACAAGAACAAGGCGTCGCAAAAGCTGATCATCCGCTCGCGTCACGCCAAGAAGAAGGGGCGCTAAGATATGGCTCGCTCTGTATGGAAAGGTCCGTTTGTCGACAGCTATGTGCTGAAGAAGGCGGAAGCGGCCAAGGAATCCGGGCGCAACGAAGTGATCAAAATCTGGTCGCGTCGCAGCACCATCCTGCCGCAATTCGTGGGTCTGACATTTGGTGTCTACAACGGGCAGAAGCACATCCCCGTGAACGTCACCGAGGAAATGATCGGTCAGAAGTTTGGCGAGTACTCGCCCACGCGGACCTATTATGGTCACGCCGCTGACAAGAAGGCGAAGCGCAAATGAGCAAGGACAAGAATCCCCGCCGCGTGGCTGACAACGAGGCCATGGCCAAGTTGCGCATGCTGAAGACGTCTCCGCAGAAGCTGAACCTGCTGGCCGCGATGATCCGTGGCAAGAAGGTGGAAAAGGCGCTGACCGACCTGACATTCTCGAAAAAGCGCACCGCGCTGGACGTCAAGAAATGTCTGCAGTCGGCGATTGCCAACGCGGAAAACAATCACAACCTGGATGTGGACGAGCTGATCGTGGCCGAGGCCTGGGTCGGTAAGAACCTGACCATGAAGCGCGGTCGCCCGCGGGCCCGTGGTCGCTATGGACGCATCATGAAGCCGTTTGCCGAGATCACGATCAAGGTACGCCAGGTAGAGGAGGCCTCGTAAGATGGGTCAGAAAGTCAACCCCATCGGCATGCGCCTGCAGGTCAACCGCACCTGGGACAGCCGCTGGTACGCCGATACCAAGGATTACGGGAACCTTCTGCTGGAAGACCTGAAAATCCGTGAGTTCATCAAGGAAGAGTGCAAGCAGGCCGGTGTGGCGCGTGTCATCATTGAACGCCCCCACAAGAAGTGCCGCGTGACCATTCATACCGCACGCCCCGGCGTGATCATCGGTAAGAAAGGCGCCGACATCGAGGTGCTGCGCAAGAAGCTGGCGCGCATGACCGACAGCGAGCTGCACCTGAACATCGTCGAGGTGCGCAAGCCCGAGCTGGACGCTCAGTTGGTGGCCGAAAGCATCGCACAGCAGTTGGAGCGTCGCGTGTCGTTCCGCCGCGCGATGAAGCGGGCCGTGCAGAACGCCATGCGCATGGGTGCGCTGGGCATCCGCGTGAACGTCGCGGGCCGTCTGGGCGGTGCCGAGATCGCGCGGACCGAGTGGTATCGCGAGGGCCGTGTGCCCCTGCACACCCTGCGGGCCGACATCGACTATGCCAGCGCCGAAGGGGCCACGCCCTATGGCATCATCGGCATCAAGGTCTGGATCTTCAAAGGCGAGATCATGGAACATGATCCGTCGGCGCGTGATCGCAAGGCCCAGGAACTGCAAGACGGCCCCGCCCCCCGTGGCGCGGGTGGCCGCCGCTAAGGAGGACTGGACATGCTTCAGCCAAAAAGAACGAAGTTCCGCAAGCAGTTCAAAGGCTCGATCAAGGGCAAGGCAAAGGGCGGGTCTGACCTGAACTTTGGCACCTACGGCCTGAAGGCGCTGCAGCCCGAGCGGGTCACCGCCCGCCAGATCGAAGCGGCCCGTCGTGCCATGACGCGTCACATGAAACGTCAGGGCCGGGTCTGGATCCGGATCTTCCCGGACGTGCCCGTGACCGCCAAGCCCATCGAAGTGCGTATGGGTAAAGGTAAAGGCTCGGTCGATCGCTGGACCGCCAAGGTCAAGCCCGGCCGCGTGATGTTCGAGATCGACGGCGTGAACGACGACATCGCGCGTGAAGCGCTGCGTCTGGCGGCGATGAAGCTGCCGATCAAGACGCGCGTGGTTGTTCGCGAAGATTGGTAAGTGGCGGCGGGGTGAACCCCGCCCTACGGAGAGAATTGAGCCCCCGGCGTGTGAGCGTCGGGGGTCTTTTGTTGTGACATTTTGTGGCGCCATTCGCGATTTATCGCGAATTGATACGAAATAAGTTGTTGTTTTTTCGTGGGCTGTGAATTCTGTTTATGGTTTGTTCTTATTTGTTACGATGCGGAACCACAACATTAGCGTTGTGTTAGTAAAGTGATTCTAACTTGAATGCAGCTTGAATA
The DNA here is from genome assembly GCA_038530475.1 of Pseudomonadota bacterium. Taxonomy (GTDB): domain Bacteria; phylum Pseudomonadota; class Alphaproteobacteria; order Rhodobacterales; family Rhodobacteraceae; genus Octadecabacter. The sequence goes on along the minus strand of JBCBCS010000305.1, from coordinate 1,140 downwards.
AGATTTGCCCAACCAGGCAAGCACTGCCCCGATACCAAGTTCCCACAAGCTATCAGGACAGCGCTAGGGCCCACCTTACGAAAGGCCAAACAAATGAATTACCCAAGTGAAAAGCGTGCGCTGTACCAAACACTGCTAAAATTAAAACTGGATTGGAAGAAGCTTCGCATCAAAATCAAAATTTGGGTGGGCGTTGGTACAGCTTAAGCTGCTATGGTTACTAAGAAGTTAATGGGGAAACAACTATAGGCAAATAGACTATGGAGGAGATCACCCGTCATCGTTGTTTCTTTTTGACCGCTCCAGCTTGCAACCACCCCGCAAACTCCGCCTCACTGACAGCATCGCGCGCCAGGTCTTCTATCATGCGCACGCCCTCGGCTGGGTCGGGGCGGAATGCGAAACCGTTTAGCCGTAGGAAGGCAAAAGCGACCACGAAGGCTGTGCGCTTGTTGCCGTCGATGAAGCCATGTGCCTTGGCCAATCCGAACGCATAGGCGGCCGCCAAATCGTAGATCGAAGGTTCACCGTAGTGCGCGAGGTTTTCTGCCCGCATCCAGCCCGCTTCGATCAGCCCGCGATCACGGATGCCAGGTGCGCCGCCGTGGCGGGCGATTTGGCGGTCGTGGATGACGAATACGGCCTGGAGGGGCACCCAGACGGGTGTGGTCACGCTAGCGCCTGAAGCAGGTCGCGGTTTTCGTCCATGACGTCCTCGGCGGCATCGAGTGCGGCGACAAGCGCAGGATCATGGGCCATGAGCTTCAGCGATCCGTCATCCCCGCGTACGAGCACCACGCTGTCACCTTCCTTGGCATCGAGCACGGCAAGCACTTCGCTGGTCAGGGTAATGACCGCCGAGTTACCGACCTTGCGGATCTTGGACTGGAACATGGGCTCTCTCCGTATACACGAATGTATATATGCGTAGCGCGACCCTCACGCAAGCAAAACCACCGCCCATCCGGCCAACCCGATTTGCACCAGCTGGATCACCACCGACAGGCCGTGCAGGCGGCCAAAGGCGCTTTTGTCGCCGCGGTCGGTGGCGGCGTTGATTTGGGGCATCAGGATCTGGCGGGCGTAGACGGTGCTGAGGGCGATGGCGCCCAGCAGGGCGCCGGGCAGCGGGGCGATGAG
>JBCBCS010000304.1:0-3332 GCA_038530475.1 Pseudomonadota bacterium | reverse complement strand
TACAGACCCTCACGTGTGCCGTTCAGAACCATCACCTGTTCCGGCGTCACATCCACCGAATAGCGTCGGGTGATCCACCCGCAGATCGCTGCCAAAAGCTCTGGCGCGCCTTCGTTCTTTGGATAATTCGCAAATTCCGCCACGTTCTGCGCCAGCACCTCGCCCACAAAGGACGGGAAGGCATGCTGAGGCTCACCGATGGTCATGTTGATGACGTCGCCGCCCGGTGTCCGGTCGTCGAGGAGGGCACGAAGGCGCGGCCAAGCATAGGCCGGTAGGTTCGAGAACCGCTCGGGATACGTCATTACTGCCTCAGATCGCGGCCTCATTGGCGGGCCGCTTTTGACCAAAGTAGCAAAGCGGGGACTCGGCTGTCCAGAAAAAGGACGCCTCACCAGCGGCTTGTGTGGCTTTTAGGCCAGCGCGCCTGTCAGCGCCGCCTCGATCGCCGCCCCGATCCGGAGGAGGTGCTCCTCCGACCCGGGACGGATGTTCACCAGCAGGCCCCGTGACGGCAGCCCCGTCGGGATGGCCAGAGACGCAAGCCCCATGAGGTTGGCAACCCGCGTGTTGCGCAGCGTAAGAAGGTTTTGCTCAACATAATAAGCATCATCGCTCAGCAATCGCGCAGCATCAGGCGGCATATTCGCCGCCCCCGGACACAACACCGCATCAAAACCAGCGGTCGCGTGGGCATATTGCCAGCGGATCAGCTCAAGCTCGTCCCAAAGGGCGAGGTAATCATGTGCAAGCACGGTCTTGCCTGCACTCACCCGTTCGAGGATCTGGGGGAACATCTTGTCGGGATGCGCCTCAACGGGGTCACGCCAATTGGCGTAGGCGTCAGCCGTATAGAGCGGCAAAGACATCTCGAACGCCCGGGTGAGGTCCGGGATTTCAAGTGGAACAATCTCGGCCCCCATCACCTGCAAGAAATCAAGCGCCTCCTCATAGGCCGCACGGCATGCGCGATCGACATCGTCCAGAACCACTGTCTGAAGCGCCGCAAACCGCAGGCCTTTCAACGTCGCGCCAGACAAATCCACCGATTGCGTGCCTTCCAGCGCCGCCAACATCAGCGCCGCGTCCTCCACCGTACGGCAGAGCGGGCCGATTGTGTCAAACCGGGTGCAGAGCGGGACTGTGCCATCGACAGGCACCCGACCAATGGTCGTCTTCAACCCCACAAGATCGTTCCAGACCGACGGGATACGGACTGAGCCACCAGTGTCCGACCCGATTGAGGCCGCGGCCAAACCAAAAGCAACCGACGCCGCCGATCCCGACGATGATCCGCCCGGCACAGCTTCGCTGTTGTTGATGCAAGGCGGGGTTGCCGTAATCGGGTTCAAGCCAAGGCCGCTAAACGCAATCTCGCTCATATGTGTCTTTCCAAGGCAGACCAGGCCCATCGATGTCGCCGTTTGCACTACTTTCGCGTCTCGGTCCGGAACCCGCCCCGCCATCAGCGCCGTCCCGGCCTCGGTCCCGATACCCGCCGTATCAAACAGGTCCTTCCAGGACACCGGCACACCATCAAGCGGCGATCGCCGTTGCCCCGTCTGGGCACGATCCGAGGCCGACTTGGCCTCGACCCGCGCCCGGTCGTGCGTCACCCGCGCGTAAATCCGGTCGGTCAGCGGATGGGCGTCGATCGCTGCCAGGTAAATCTCGCACAGATCGACCGGATCGATATCACCCGTGGCAATCCCGCGCCCGAGGTCCGCGGCGCTCAACCAAAGCCAGTCATCCATGCCCGAGTCCTTTCGTGTCGAGGCGACGGTAGCGACCATCCCGCACATGGACAATCCTGAGGCGGGGCGCATATGTCAGGTCATGACCAACACGACCGATATTGCAATTGTCGGCGGCGGGCTGAATGGCCCGGCCCTCGCCCTTGGACTGGCCCAGCGCGGGCTCTCCGTGACGCTGATCGATGCGCTGCCCCTGCCAGCGCGGCAGATGCCTGACTTTGACGGGCGGTCTTACGCGATTGCCCATGGATCCATGCGCCTGTTGCGTGGGATCGGTCTATGGGACGCGGTCAAGGACACCGCGCAACCGATGCTCGAGATCAAGGTCACCGATGGCCGCGCGGGCGAAGGCCCGAGCCCTTGGATGATGCATTTCGATCATGCCGAAATCGAAGAAGGCCCCATGGGCTTCATGGTCGAAGACCGTCATTTGCGCCGCGCCCTCCTCGACGCGGTCGACGCAACGGACGGCATTACGCAAGTATCCGAAACGCGGGTCACCGGCCAACACGAAGACGGATCGCACATGGTCCTGGCCTTGGACAGCGGTGAAACAATTAAGGCGGCGCTGGTCATCGGCGCTGACGGGCGCGGCAGCGGCACTGCCACCCGCGCTGGGATCAAACGCACAGGCTGGGGCTATGATCAAACGGCGGTTGTCTGCGCCGTTGCCCATGAAAAGCCCCATGGTGGGGTGGCGCACCAGTTCTTCATGCCCGGCGGACCCCTGGCGATCTTGCCACTGACCGAAAACCGCTCTTCCATCGTATGGTCGGAGAAGTCAGACCGGGCAAAAACGCTCATCGCGATGGAGGATGACGCGTTTCTGGAGGCGTTGCGCCCAGCTTTTGGCAGCTTTCTCGGTGAGATCAGCCTGACCGGCAGGCGCTACAGCTATCCGCTGGGCCTGACCATCGCGCAGCGCTTCATCGCACCGCGCGTGGCCTTGGTTGGTGACGCGGCCCACGGCGTGCATCCGATCGCCGGACAGGGGCTGAATGCAGGGCTTCGGGATGTCGCCGCGCTGATCGACGTGTTGACTGAGGCGCGCGAGCGCGGCGAAGACATCGGCTCCCTCGCAGTGCTCGCGAGGTATGAGCAATGGCGGCGCTTTGATACGGCCACGTTGGCCCTTGCGACCGACACGTTCAACCGTCTGTTTTCAAACGACAACCCTCTGATCCGCGCTGTGCGCGACATCGGCATGGGCGCCGTCAACGCCGCCCCAAGACTACGGCGCAGCTTCATCCGTGAAGCGGCAGGCCTGACAGGTGATCTGCCCAGCCTGATGCGTGGATAACCCCTATCGGGCAAGGACCACTCGTTCGCAAAACGAGGACCCCTCACCTTCATCGCGACGGGTCCGCAGAGCCCCTCTGCGGGGTCGCCGCGAGCCCATTTGAGCCAATCTTACGCAAAACAACGGACCGAACGACCCGCTTCGTCCAGAATTTGGGGTTATTCCTGATCTCGGGCGGCAATCGATCCTTCCGCAGCACATGATGAGTAGCCGATTTGATCTCAACGGTCGCCTCGTAGCCGACGGGATTAAGCCGGCCACTCAGATTCCCTTTTTTA
>JBCBCS010000303.1:0-3333 GCA_038530475.1 Pseudomonadota bacterium | reverse complement strand
TGTTCTGAGCCGATATCTCGGCTGCACGACCCATCGCTGCGACCAACGCAGCAGGTTGCGTTCCGCTCAGATGTTCTTCCAAGGGTCTTGCGGATGTCAGCTCGGATGGCTTTGCGGCGTTGGCGGCAACGAACAACGCACCGACCCCCTGTGGCCCCCCGAATTTGTGGGACGACAGGCTGAGGTAGTCGGCGCCGAGATCGAATACGTCGATGGGATACTTGCCCGCTGCCTGTGCAGCATCGATATGCATGAGCGCACCGACTGCATGCGCCATTTCACTTATCTTTTCAATTGGTTGGATCACACCTGTCAAATTACTAGCAAGCATCGTGCTGACAAGCAGTGTCGTCTCGTTTAACAGAGCCTCCAGACTTTCAAGGCAAATCGAACCACCTGCTCCGACAGGGCACACCAAGACCTCGAAGCCCAACTCGCGCAGTGCTTCCGCAGGACGTCGAACCGCGTCGTGTTCCAGCGCGGACAATACGATTTTGTTTCTTCTTGGACCCTGACCCGCAAGGGTGCGGGCAGCCCCTATGATCGCGAGCGCATTTGCCTCCGTAGCGCCGGAGGTTATGAAGATCTCGTTCGGCGCAGCGCCGATGAGGGCGGCGACCGCCCTTCTACCTTCTTCGTAAAGACTGTTGGCCTGCCAGCCGGCAACGTGATTGGAGTTCGCATTTCCGGGTTGGGCCAGTGCTTCTATGAGAGCGTCTTTGGCTTCCGGACGCATTGGCCAGCTCGCCAGGCCATCAAGGTAATACATGCTGTCTGCTTCACTCCCAAAAACCGCCGGATATCCTCAATACAGAAAGCACAGTGAGCCACATTCAGCCCATTCCGTGCAGTTATATCTTTTGCACCATGATAATGGTATCTGAAAGTGTTGCCATACAGCTCTCGTTGCGTCTTTTCTACCTTCGTATTTTCAAGAAATCATTCCCCCAAAGACACACCAACCTACTCAAAGCCTTTCTCTCATATTCGACTCCAGCTCGCCCAACCGATCCACGGCGGTCCTTAGCTGATCGTCTCCCTCCTCCTTTGTCGGATCATCAGAACGCACCTGCGCCGCAAAATCCATCTCCATCTGGCGCCGTTCCTCAGCGATGACAGCTTGAACGACAGGCGCAGTCTTCTTTGGAACAACATCTGATTGCCCTGACGGTTGACCTTCAACAGCCTCGCGTGCCCTCTCCACATCGGCTTCAGATCCACGCAGGCCGTCCGGCGGCGGTGTCATCGGCATGGCGCGCATACTCAGCGGCAGCGTGCCCTGCGGCCCACTTCCCCCCGGCTCTGGAAACGGCAAATCGCCCGTCTGCGCCGAGTGGATCGCCTTAAACAGCCGGTCGTCGAAGTACTGGATCCGTTTTGCGCGGACTGGCATCTGGGCATCTATGACCATGACGATCTCGTCGAGTGGCAGGCGGCGGGCCTCGTCTTCGGGGAGCAGAGAGCTCTCTTCGGTCCGTGTGGATTGGCTACGGCCCTCGAAGGGGTTTTTGCCGATGGATTGCGACCGCGTGACCACGGTCTTCGTGGTCTTGCCGACCGCCTTGCTCAGCTCCTCGACGGTCTTCTCATCGGACGGCGTCAGGTAGAGCTTCACGCCCGCATTGCCCTGCAGGGCCTGGCGCGTGTTTTCGCCGTAGATTTCATCGAGGGCGGGGATGGTTTGTGTCACTACGGCAAGGTGACCACGATAGGTCCGCAGTGTTTCGATGCTTTCGACCACGATGGGCATCTTCCCCAAACGATTAAACTCATCGAGCATGATCATCACAGGCCAAGGCTCATCCGGTCCGGGGTCTTTTTCCTGCATGGCCGACAGCAGATCGGAGAAGAAGAGCCGGATCAGCGGCGCCAGCGGCTTCACCATCAGCGGTTGAACCAAGAGATAGACCGAAAAGGGCTTCTTGCGGATCGTCCGGAAATCAAAGTCCGAGATAGCCGTCGCTTCATCGATCGCCGGGTTCTGCCACTGATCGAGACCCGAGGTCATCAGAAGCGAGACATAGGAGGTCAGCGTATCGTTGTTGGTGGACGCCAGCCGCGTGAAGATCAGCTTGGCCGCCCTGTTGTCGACCTCGTGGCCGCGCGCGAAATACTCCTTCTGCTTGTTCCCGCCCGAGGCGGCGATGCGGTAGATCTCGCCCAAGGTCGGGCGCTTGCGCTGGAAGGCCAGCAGGCCTGCTGCCACAAAGAGATCGATCCCGCCTTTGAGGAGGCCCTGCACCCGGTCGTTGTCGCTTTGCAGGAAAAGCGTCGCCAGAAGCTGCAGTTCCATCTGCTGGCGCGCGGGATCTTTCAGCTCAAAGATGCGCAGGAGCGGGTTGTAGCGGTGCGTGCGCTTGCCCTCCCAATCGGTGGGGGCAAAGCGATAGACCTTGTCGCCTTGGGCTGCGCGGTGCCGGGCCGTGGCCTCGAAACACTCTCCCTTTACATCGAGCGTCACGGCAGAGCCTTGCCAGGTCAGCAGGTTCGGAATGACAAAGCCCGTGGTCTTGCCGCGGCCCGTGGGCGCCACGATCAGGGCATGGGGGAAGACCTTCGAGCAGATGTACTTCGCGCCGGATTTTGGCGTCCCCAGCTTGCCGAGGATGAACCCGGTACCCGGCGCCCCGAAAAAACCATTGGCCTTCATCTCGCGCGCAGACTGCCAATGGGTCTGGCCAAAGCGTGTGAGGGCAGACCCCGAAAGGGCAAGGCTCAGCATCAGGCCGGCGGCGGCGAAGCTGCCGACGATCAGGTGGATGAGCTGGGCATCTTCGGGGCGGCGGTCCAGGATCGCCATGTAGTTCTGCGCGATGTAGGCGAAGTCGATCTCAGCCCCGAACCCGAGATCCTGGTAGGTCAGCACCGCCGAGGCGATGGTGTAGCCCATGGCCCCGGTCACCAGCGTCACCAGAAAGACCCCTGTGGCGATCCGCGCTTTTCCCATGGCGGCGCTCAATGGACCTGGCCCCGCTCGGTCTCGCCATCCACGTCTGTCGCGCGGTGTTTTTCATACTCAGCATCGGCAAGATCATCGACCACCTGGCGCAAGGCCTCGGTGTTGGCCGTCGCGGCATCGGATTGCAGGTAGACCTTGGCGACATAGAGCCGGTCGAGACGGTCCTCGAGAACCTTGTCCAGCGCATCGGCATCGCCGGATGTGAGGCGGCCCAATTGGCGGTCATCCAGCACCCGCGCTATCTCGCCCCGGAAGGCGTCCCGCTCCGCCTCGGTCTCGAAGGGCGCGGACAACTCCCCCGCCCGCTCATGCTCCAGGACACGCGCAATCTCGTCTGCAAGACGGTTGGCACGGTCAGTCTGCGGCTCCGTTTC
>JBCBCS010000302.1:0-3347 GCA_038530475.1 Pseudomonadota bacterium | reverse complement strand
ATCATGTTCTTGACGTAGTCGGCGTGGCCGGGGCAATCGACGTGCGCGTAGTGGCGGTTGTCGGTCTCGTATTCCACGTGCGCGGTGGAAATCGTGATCCCGCGGGCCTTTTCCTCAGGCGCGCCGTCGATCTGGTCGTAGGCTTTGAAGTCACCAAAGTACTTCGTGATCGCCGCCGTCAACGTCGTCTTGCCGTGGTCAACGTGACCAATCGTGCCGATGTTCACGTGCGGTTTGTTACGTTCAAACTTTTCCTTAGCCATGAGTGGCGCCCTTCATTTGCGGCCCCGACCCGATTGCCGGACAGCCCTTTTCAACATCGCGGGCGATGTATTGCGGATAGCTGTGGAAATCAAGCGCTATTGCGTCAGGACCACGGGATCAGCTTGGCGGCGTTTCGGCAGGTGCCACAAGCTCAGGATTGTCGATCAGCACGTTGCCGGACATGATCGTCTCATCTGCTTCGAGCACCTCGGGCTGCCCCCCGAACCATTCGGCGTTTTCCCGCATGGTCCGCTCAATCGCGCGGGCCGCATTGAACGCCAGCCCTTCCAGCTGCTCTTCTGCCGATTTGCTCAGACCTGAGCCCAGGAAGGGGATCGAACAACACGGCTCAAACACGGTAATCTGAATGCGTTCGGGGTTCAGTTTTGTCTGCGTCGCATCATCGAAGAAATTCACGCTGAAGATCAGAACCGACTTCGGCGTGTAGACCAGTGGGATGCCGGGTTGCGCCAGAACATAGCCTTCGACCGCGACGCCGATGTGGTAAAACCGATCACCGAAGAAACGCGCGTTGCCAAGCCGGTCGTCCACCGCCTGAACGACAGCCGCCTGCCATTCTGCATCAGACACTGTCCGGGAAAAGGGCCCCTGCGTCGGGTCCGTCACCACGGCCACGTTGTGGCCCAGGCGAAACGCGCCGATTTGTTCTGCCGGGGCTGTCAAATCATCGCGAACGCCACCACATGCGGCGAGTGTCAAAAGGCCCAACAGCCCGAAAAGTTTACGCATGGTTCCCCCTCTTTCTGGGCGAACGCTAGCCGAGCTTGCGGTGCACCGCAATCGCCGTGGCCACACGCTCAGGTAAAACGATTGTCCCGGGGAAATCCACGTGGCGCCATGCGGCCTGCGGAGGCCCGCTTCGCCGTCCATTCCGCCAGTTCGATCTCCGTCCGCGTGCGGCCTGCGGGATCAAGCCAGCTCAGCCCTTCAGCGAGCGTAAAGGTCGTCGCATCCGAGAGACCCCCGTCCTTGTATTTCTGCAACCGGACGCCTTTGCCCCGTCCCATCTCAGGCAGCTCTTCGAGCGGGAAGATCAGGACCTTACGGTTTTCGCCCACGGCGGCGACATGATCACCGTCAATTGGTCTGCACACCTTGGCCCGCACGTCGCCCTTTACATTGAGCACCTGTTTGCCCGCGCGTGTTTGCGCGATCACATCATCCTCCGGCACCACGAAGCCGTCGCCTGCAGAAGACGCGACAAGGAGCTTCTGGCCGGGCCGATGAATGAAAAGGGCGACGATCTCAGCCTCGTTGGGCAGGTCAACCATGAGGCGCACCGGTTCGCCCATGCCGCGGCCGCCGGGGAGATTGGCCGCACCGAGTGTGTAGAACCGCCCGTTTGAGCCGAAAATCAGCAGTCGATCCGTGGTCTCGGCATGGAAGATGAACCGACCCTCGTCGCCATCTTTGAATTTCAGCTCGCGGTCGAGCTTGATGTGGCCCGTCATCGCCCGGATCCACCCCATCTTTGAGCAGACGATGGTGACGGGCTCCCGGTCGATCATCGCCTCAAGCGGGACGTCTTCAACCTCACCCGCCTCGGCGAAAGTGGTGCGGCGGGCGCCGCCCTCGGCGGAAGCCCCCATCAGCTTACGGGTTTCGCGCAACTGATCTGCGATGGCTTTCCATTGCAGGTCTTCGCTGTCGAGCAGATCCTCAAGCTCAACCCGTTCGATCATCAGCGCGTCACGCTCTTTCACGAGCGCTTCTTCTTCGAGCCGCCGCAAGCTGCGCAGACGCATGTTCAAGATTGCTTCGGCCTGCACATCGCTCAGCCCGTTTTCCCGGCCGGCATATGAAGACGGAATTTTCCGTTCGGTGTCTTCCGCGAAGTCGGGTGCAACCGCGTCTTCATCAACGATCAGCGTCAGGCTTGATACATCCACGCCTGCCAGCGGTGACGCGTAATCGGCCTCCGAGGTGGCGCGGGTCAGTGTCGCCTGATGGACCGTCGACCAATCTTCATACATGAGCGCCGCTTTGGGGTCGTCATCGTAGCGGATAATGTCGATGACGCGGTCAAGGTTGAGAAAGGCGGTGATCAGCCCGGCCAGCACCTCAAGCCGGTTGTCGATCTTGTCCATCCGGTGCTGGGACCGGCGGCGCAGAACCACGCGACGGTGATCAAGGAAGGCGCGCAGCACCTCTTTGAGCGAGCAGACCTGAGGTGTCAGGCCGTCGATCAGCACGTTCATGTTGAGGCTGAACCGCGTTTCGAGATCGGAATTGCGGTAAAGCATCCCCATGAGAACGTCCGGGTCCACGTTCTTTGAGCGCGGCTCAAGGATGATGCGGATGTCATCGGCGGATTCGTCCCGGACATCGGCCAGAATCGGCACCTTCTTGGTCTGAATGACCTCGGCCAGTTTCTCGATCAGCTTTGACTTCTGGACCTGATAGGGGATCTCAGTGACGACGATCTGCCATTGGCCGCGCCCAAGATCTTCGACTTCATGGCGAGCGCGCAGGCGGAAGCCGCCTTTGCCGGTGCGGTAGGCCTCTGCGATATTCTCTTTCGGCTCAACGATCACCCCACCGGTGGGGAAATCAGGACCGGGAATGTAGTCGAGCAGCGTTTCATCGCGGGCATTCGGCGCTTTGATGAGGTGCAGACAGGCCTGGATCAGCTCATCAAGGTTGTGGGGCGGGATGTTCGTGGCCATGCCAACGGCAATGCCGGAGGAGCCATTGGCCAGCAGGTTCGGGAACGCGGCAGGCAGCACAACCGGTTCGGTCAGGGTGCCATCGTAATTCTCGCGGAAGTCGACGGCATTCTCGGCCAAGCCCTCCAGCAGCGCCTCAGCGGCGGCGGTCAGGCGGGCTTCTGTGTAGCGGGCGGCAGCCGGGTTATCGCCGTCGATGTTGCCGAAATTGCCCTGCCCGTCGACCAGCGGATAACGGACGTTAAAGTCCTGAGCGAGGCGGGCCATCGCGTCGTAAATCGCAGCATCCCCATGCGGATGGTAATTGCCCATCACGTCGCCGGAAATCTTTGCCGATTTGCGGAATCCCCCGGTCGGCGACAGCCGCAATTGACGCATTGCGTAGAGGATCCTTCG
>JBCBCS010000301.1:0-3377 GCA_038530475.1 Pseudomonadota bacterium | reverse complement strand
GGCCATGGGCGCAATGACCTTGTGCCCGCGATAGGACGTGCCGAGGATGTACATGTGATGCGCGACCATCAGATCCGACAGGGTTTGACCGATCAAGATCGAGCCTTCGGGAATGCGCACCTCGAACATGTCGGCGCGCAGACCGTAGGTGTTTTCGATGTAAGCCTGCATCGACCGGGCCGAGCCTGCATCCGCACCGCGATCGCGTTTGGATGGCAGCACCCAGCGCCCAAACAGCACAAAATAAAGCACGCCGGTCAGCACCAGCATCAGGCCAATCGGGGTCACGGAGAACAGCCCGAACGGTTGCATCTGTTGATCTGCGGGCATGCTTTCGTTCGACGCGGCGATGAGATCATTCAACAGGATCAACGGTGAAGAGCCGACCATGGTCACCGTTCCACCGAGGATGGCGCAGAACCCCATGGGCATGAGCAGGCGGCTCATGGGGATTTCGGTGCGCGCCGAGATGCGGCTAATCACGGGCAGGAACAAGGCCGCGGCTCCGACATTCTGCATGAAGGAGCTGATGATGCCGACCACGCCTGAAACGATTGGAATGATGCGGGTTTCGGTTGTCCCGCCGCGTTTGAGGATCAATGCGGCGACCTTGGACATCAGGCCGGTCTTGTCGAGCCCGGCGCCGATGATCATCACCGCAATGATGGATATGACGGCGTTCGACGAAAAACCTGCAAACAGGTTCGACACGTCCGCCAAATTGCCAAGCCCGGGCAAATAGCTCAGCCCACCCAGCAGCAGCATCACCACGATCGCGGCGACGTCGATCCGGACAATCTCGGAGACAAAGAGGAATATGGTGAAAGCCAGCAGTCCGAGGACAACGACCATTTCCTGTGTCAATGCAAGCGAGTCCAAGCGTACCTCCACGCAAAACCTATGACACTCGTGACGGTTCTACAAATGCTGCGCGCATATGACGAAAGATAGCCAAGCCATTGTAGCGCTTTTGCAAAAGTGTTTTGAGCGCAACGGCTCTGGGCCTGACCACATAGGATCATCAACTGGTGCAACTGCCGCGCAAAACTGCTTTTCCGCCTGCCCTTTTATGCAGACGCCCAACGCATAGGCCGTTCTTCCGAACGGAGGTCGCGATCATTAAACGCACGTTTTGCGACGACGAGACAATCAGGACGATCAAAGGCAAAATGCGGCTACCCAATGACAGTGACCTTGGATCGAAATGGTAACGTGGTCTGGGAGGGTGCCTGGCTATTCTTGTTGGCTGCGTAACGATGCGAATATCCCCTAGCCAAGCGGTTCTTGCCAGCTTGGAGGAACCCCTGAGATCAACAAGAAGTAGCGCTGTAGGCGATGCCGTATGCGCGCGCCGTGGCGCAGGTCTTCGATACCATGCTCGCGCTTCAGTTAATCCAGCGCAATCCGGGTCTTGTCCCGGGTTAAACTCTGCTTACGCTTCGTGCCGCAAATGTCTTTGACCACTTGGTCACCGTGGCATCGGTTGGTCCCGGGCTGCCATCTCCTCTTAACGCCTCAGTGGTCAAGATGTGCCAGAGCACCTCTGTCATCAAATCACCCTAAACTGCACCGCTGGTCCTGACATCAGACAGGACAAAGGCCGCGCTGACCTCGCAGGTGATAATATACGGAAACACGCCGACAATCGGCCCCTTTGCGATCCACCAGATCATTCAGGTGAGCGTCAAGTCCTTGAACCGTGCGCTGGTCTCGTCGCCGAAGATGGTCAGGGTTTGGAAACCGCGCGGGATGGCGCAGACGCCAAACCCGTTCATGATGATATTCAGCCGGAACTCCGTCTGGTCAAAGATGACCTTATAGACCGCCAGCGCGATGGCGATGATGGCCATTCCGCCCGAGAGCGAACCGACGATCTTGGCCGAGCATTCGTCCGGGAAAAGTGCTTCGAACATCATGCCAGAGACCGATAGAGTGACGAACCAGCTGAGGCTTTCAAAATATTGATCACGACCTGACGCGCGACGCACACAAAACTTTTAGAGGCAATCAAACCCTAGCCGTCCACAAAGGCGATGAAAGCGCGCAAATTTACGAAAAGAAGCTGCGACCGGATCATTCAGAGCCCAACGAAAAACTGGATTATGGCAGCATTGGCGAGGTCCACGAAAAAGGCCGAAACCAGCGGCAAGACAATGAACGCCAACGGCGCCGGGCCATAGCGTTTGGTGACCGAGGACATGTTTGCAATAGCGGTGGGTGTGGCACCAAGCGTGAACCCGGCAAAGCCTGCGCTGAGCACTGCGCCCTGGTAATTGCGGCCCATCAGGCGGAAAAAGACAACCAGAATGAAGACGACAGTCATCACGACCTGCAAGCCAAGCACCGCAAGGATCGGGCCGCCTAGCTCGGCGAGAGTCCAGAGCTGAAGGCTCATCAACGACATGGCCAGAAAGACAGAAAGGCAGTAGTCGGAGATGATAGCGAGCGACTTGGTCCGCGCAGGCCAGGCAAGGCGCGGGAAGAGGTAGGGGATGGTGTTCGACATCGCGATGCCAACGAGCAGGCAAGGCACAAAAAGAGGCAGCTTCACCCCTGCCTCGGTGATCGCAAGATGCAGGATGTAACCCAGAAAGATCGCGACGTGCACCGCTAGCATCCCGCGCATCAGGCTGACATGGTTGATCAGGTCGTTGGGGTTCTGTTCGTCTTCGAATTCGAGGCCGACGATGGGAGCGGCGCCTTGATCTGCGGTCAGCTTGTTCTGGTCGATCAGCCGCTTGGCGATCGGCCCGCCAAGGAGTGCTGCTAGGATCAGGCCCATCGTGGCCGCGGCCACGCCCATCTCGGGCGCCGCACCAAAGCCCGAAATCTCCTCGATCTGCGGCCCCCACGCGATTGCCGTGCCGTGCCCGCCGATCAGGGACGCCGAGCCGACCAACACCGCCGTGGCGGATGGCAGGCCAAAGAGCGTGACGCCGAGCAATCCCACCATGTTTTGCAACACCATGAAGGCGAGCGTCAGGCCAAGCAACAAGAGCAGCAGCTTGCCCCCGCGAAAAAGGTCGGAAATGCGCGCGTTGAGGCCGATAGTGGAGAAGAACGCAACCAACAGGTAGTCCCGCACTTCAAGGTCAAAGCCAATCTGCTGGCCGGTCAGTGCAAAATAAGCCCAGGTCAGCAAGGCGACGGTGAGGCCGCCCGAGACCGGTTCGGGGATGTTGTAATCCCCCAGAAACGCCACCTTGCGCGTTAGGAATGCACCAAGGAAAAAGACCACGAGGCCAAGCGTGACCGAGACAAAAGCCGGAACGACGATTTCGGGCATGCGGGTATCAGCCTTTGCGTGTTAGGTTGGGACGGGTGGGTTGGCGCGGATAATCCCGCCTTCGCCCGCGGCAAATCGTGTTTGAAAAACC
>JBCBCS010000300.1:0-3379 GCA_038530475.1 Pseudomonadota bacterium | reverse complement strand
AGTATGGCGGCGGCGGCTTCTGTGCGCCGAACACCGACGCCACCGATTGCGCCGCAAACGCGACACCCATCGTGAGCCCGCCCAACAACGCCGACGACAGCTGCGTCTTCGCCAACGACAATGAATGTGACGAAGAACAATACGGCGGCGGCGGCTTCTGTGCGCCCAATACGGACGCGACGGATTGCGCGCCTTTTATTGAGAGCCGTGCCCCGGTGGCTCCGGGGCAGGGCGAGGACAACTCATGCCAATATGCCAATGACAACGAATGCGACGAAGCCCGCTATGGTGGGGGTGGCTTCTGCGACGCTGGCACCGATACAAACGATTGTCGTCAGCTGGCCCTCGGGCTGGCTGATGACAGCTGCACATGGGCCAATGACGGCGAATGTGATGAACTACGCTATGGCGGCGGTGGGGCCTGCACGGACGGCACGGACACCTCGGATTGTGCCAGCTTCGCGGGCGACGGGGATGCGCTGCAGGCGCTGATCGACCTCGTGCCCGACGACCTGCGTCTGCAACTCGGCGATGACAGCTGCCGGTACTCCAATGACGGCGAATGCGATGACAGCACCTTCGGCGGCACCGAATTCTGCGCCGCCGGTACGGATGCAACCGATTGCCGGGCGCTGGCGATGGGCGGCGACAACAGCTGCCAATGGGCGAATGACGGCGAATGTGACGAGCCTGGGATCGGCACGGACAATTGCGCCTCTGGCACGGATGTCACCGATTGCGCAGCGGTCGCCTACATGCGCAACCGCAATGACACCTGCCTCACCGCGTTTGACGGTGTGTGCAATGAACCGGGCGACGGCGACGGCATGTGTGCGGCGTTTTCGGACACCGCCGATTGTCTGGGCCGGGACCGTCCGGCCGGGCTTGAGAACCACTTTTTCGGCTTCGATGACAGGATGCTTGTGGATACCACGCAGATGCCGTGGCGTGCCATCGGGTCGCTGGACGGGGGCTGCACCGGCACGCTTGTCGGACCTTCCCTTGTTTTGACGGCGGCCCATTGCGTCACCGATGACGGCGTCGAGGTCTTCGAACCGGAGAGCTTCTTTGCGGGATTGAGCCGGGGTGAGAATGTTGGGGTGGCCAAGGTCGAGCGCGTCTTCTTTGATCCCAAATACGGCCCCGACACCCTGCCCCCGAACGAGGGCAATGGCACAGACTGGGCGCTGGTCTTTCTGGATCGGCCCCTCGGGGATGAGGTCGGCTATCTTGATATCCACGAACTCACGGCGGCCGATTTCGCCGCGATCGCAGGGGATGGGCTGGTGGTCAATCAGGCCGGTTATTCATGGGATACGGGCGACAACATGTCCGGCAATGTCGGATGTCGGGTGATCGTCGCCTATACGGACAATTCCGTGATCCACGAATGTGACACGGCCAAAGGCGACAGCGGTTCGCCGTTCCTGCTGAACGTTGAGGGGACGTGGAAGATCATCGCGGTGGACAGCCAGTTCTTTGATGATGCCAATCACCCCAACGCGTTCGGTGGTCTGAATCTGGCGGTGGACAGCCGTGCCTTTGCTGAGGCCGTGCGCCGCGCCAGAGACATGTAACGCCACGGAGAATTAGGACCAGTTCACTTCCTACGTAAGGCCAGCTAAACTGGCCTTATGGCGCTTCCTGTCGAAACCTTCTTCCTCAAACCCGATGCCGAAGGCACGTTGCAGACCCAGATCCGACAGATGGTAGCGGAGGGGATCCTGTCGGGGCGCTTTCGGCCCGGGGAAAAACTGCCCTCGTCGCGCAAACTGGCCACCCATCTGGGGGTGAGCCGGATCACGGTCACGCTCGCCTTCAATGAATTGCTGGCCGATGATTACATCACCGCGCGCGGCCGGTCCGGCTACTTCGTCTCCGACAACGCCCCCGAACCGCCAAGCTTTGCCCCCCAAGGGCCAACCAACAGCACCGTCGATTGGCACCGCGCCATTGGTCAGCATTTCCACAACGAAGAAACCTTCAGCAAACCTTCCGACTGGGCCGAGTATCGCTATCCCTTCATCTACGGTCAGGCCGATCCGACGCTCTTTGATGCCGCCAACTGGCGGCTGTGCGCGTTAGAGGCGTTGGGTCGCAAGGATTTCGACGCGCTGACGACCGATTATTTTGACAGTGACGACCCCAAACTGATCGACTTCATCGCACGCCAGACCTTGCCGCGTCGCGGTATTCTGGCGAACCCGGATGAGATTTTGCTGACGCTGGGCGCGCAGAACGCGCTGTGGCTGACGGCGCAGGTGCTGCTGACCCAGCGGCGAACGGCGGCCATCGAAGACCCGTGTTACCCCGCCCTGCGCGGCATCCTGCAACAGGCGCGGTGCCACCTGCATGCCCTGCCCGTCGATCAGGACGGCCTGCCCCCCGACAGCCTGCCGCCTGAGACGGATGTGGTGTTCACCACGCCGTCCCATCAATGCCCCACCGCCGCGACCATGCCGATGTCCCGCCGCCATGCGCTTCTGGACAAGGCCGAGCGGGATGATTTCCTGATTGTTGAGGACGATTACGAATTTGAGATGTCGTTCCTCAAACCACCCTCACCCGCGCTGAAATCGCTCGACCGGAATGGTCGGGTGATCTACGTCGGCTCCTTCTCCAAATCTCTGTTTCCGGGGCTGCGGCTGGGCTACCTGGTCGGGCCCGCGCCCTTCATTAAGGAAGCGCGCGCGCTCAGGGCGTCGGTCCTGCGCCACCCGCCGGGGCATATCCAGCGCACCGTCACCTATTTCCTGTCGCGCGGACATTACGACGCGCTCATCCGTCGGATGAGCCAGGCATTCCATGATCGCAGGCGCACCATGGACCGCGCTTTGCACGAACACCGGCTAAGCGTCGCAGGATCGGGCAGCTTTGGCGGGTCGTCACTGTGGATGCGGACACCGAACGGGATCGACGCACAGGACCTTGCGGACCGGTTGCGACCAGAGGGCGTGCTGATTGAGCCGGGACATGCCTTTTTCGCGAGCCCTTCGCCGCCGCGTGACTTTTATCGTTTGGCCTATTCATCAATCCCGACTCCGCGCATCACCGAAGGGGTCGCCTTGATCGCCAAAACGCTTGAGGGCATGGCAGTGTCGGCTCATCCGTCGGAGGCACCTTGAGGAAAATCGCGAAAAAATGAGACCTTTCGTCTCAATTCCAGAATCCCTGGACTTAGGGTAACAACTGCTCTGGACCTAACCTGCGCCGCCTTGAGCCAGTAGTTCATGGTCAAACGCTCCAAAGGGGGATTCCCAAATGAAGATGACGACCGAAGAAGCCTTCGTAAAAGTTCTGCAACGCCATGGCATCGAACATGCGTTCGGCATCATTGGCTCTGCGATGATGCCGATTTCCGATCTGTTCCCGCAGGCGG
>JBCBCS010000299.1:0-3381 GCA_038530475.1 Pseudomonadota bacterium | reverse complement strand
TCGCTGAGGGCGGTGTCAGCTTCTGGCGCGGTGTCGTCGTCCTGCAGAGCCTCGGGGGCGGTCAGATCGGCGACGTCGGTTTCGGCAGAGTCGCGGAAAGCGATCTGAGCGCGGGGGCCGCCGTCACGCCAGGATGAAAGACGCAGCGTCCCGGTGGGATGGCAGGCCCGCTTTCGTGCGCACCCATGCTCAACGACGCCCACGCCGCTACAAGATACGTGTGGTAGCTGTCGCTCAGGCTCGCAGCTTCGGACGCGTCAATCTGCGTGGTGCTGACATAGTCACGTACCGCACTTTCCCAGATCTCGCTGGGCGCAAATCCTGCCTGGCGTAGGGCCACGCAGATTTCGGCAAGCAGATCGATGTTCTGCTCGAGGTACGCAACAAGCCCTGCGTATTCGAGGCTGAGCACCGCGGCAAAGGGCAGATCGGGATCGCGGGCACCGTATTCGGACAGGTAAAACACGATGTGCGTCAGTTCGTAGGCTGCCTTTTTATTCGGCAGCGCAAAGGTGCTGGACCGCGAGATGAACTCACGCAGCCTGTCGTCGAGACCCGTCATCGCTGATCCCAGCCGAACCCCGCGCCGCGCCAAAAGCCGGCGCGCCTCTGCGCGCTGCAGATCGCTCAGTTCCGCGTCCGCCAGCTTGTCACGCGCCGCCCGGGCACATAGCCGTTCCATCTTGCGACCGCGCAGACCCAGATCTTCGAGATCGAGCCCGATGGACAGCAAAAAACGGTAGTACTGCGGGTAGAACGTCAGCCGTTCCTCCAGTTCGTCGTAAAAAGCCTGATGCGTGCCAAGCATGTCGAGCGGAACCGACTGTCCAGTCGATGCCATGATGCCCAACAGCTCGGCATTTTCCTTGAGCCAGTAAACGTCTTCGCGCACCCGGCGGTGATTGGCGAAACAGGGCACCAGTGCGGGCAGGGTTTCGCGCAACGGCATGCGGCGCGGTGCCTTGTTCAGGGTGATAACGTTGGTCATTTCGATACCCTCCTGCAAACGCGGGACCGCGCCACGTGGCTCAGGATCCGGACGAGAACAGGCCGGTTACGTTGCCGGTTGTCGCGCGACGTTCGCTGGGCGAAGCAGCAGAGGTGAACAATCCGGTCTGCGCGCCCTGATCAGTCCCGCTGCAGGCAGGGCTCGCCGCAGAGGTGAACATTTCGATCCCCTCACCGCTTTCGATAAAACGCTCCGCTGGTGCTGCAGCAGAGGTGAACATCTGCACGCCATCGCCAAGCGGTGTCGCGGCAGAGGTGAACATCTCGATCCCGTCGCCCGTCAGCATCGCATCACATGCGAAATCATCGGCGGCGGTGTGAACGGTAGTAACAAACATTTCGGCAGCAGCCATGGGTACTCTCCTTATCGCTCGGGGCCCACTCGCCCCTCAGTTGCAAACATCTTTTTTGATGCTCGCTAAAGGAGATCAAGAGAAGAGAAATTTTTCTGGAGGCACCCAATTCGGGTGAGTTATCCACATGAATTTTATTTCGCAAAAATCTGTTTTCGAGCGAAATAAATCGCGAAAAACGGGCGCGAAATTTTTTTATCCACAGCTCTGATTTTACGTGATTTTTTCGGTTTTCCGGCAACCATGCCGCTCTTATAACCCGAATCATTTTATTAATAAATCCTTAATTAAGAGTGCGCACTTATTAACAGGGTATTAACTATTTGACCTTCGCGCTTGTCCTGACAGTTCAGTTGCGCCACATCTGGACCCAAGGAGACGCCCATGAAAATCGCGACGTTCAACATTAACGGGATCAAAGCGCGGGCCGAAGCGTTGCCGCGATGGCTTGATCAGGCTCAGCCAGACGTGGTTTTGCTGCAGGAAATCAAGTCGGTCGATGACGCTTTTCCGCGCGAGATATTTGAGGAGCGCGGGTACAACGTCGAAACGCACGGGCAGAAATCGTTCAACGGCGTGGCGATATTGTCCAAACTACCCCTTGAGGATGTCGACCGTGGCCTGCCCGGTGATGATGAGGATGAGCAGGCCCGCTACATCGAGGCGACAGTGATGGGCGACAAGATCGCGCTGCGGCTTTGCGGGCTGTACCTGCCAAACGGCAATCCGACGCCGGGGCCGAAATACGACTACAAGCTCGCTTGGATGGACCGGTTGCGCGACCGCGCGCGCACGCTTCTTGCCGAAGAGACGCCGTTTCTTATGGCGGGCGACTACAACATTATTCCGCAGGCCGAAGATGCCCGCCGCCCAGACGCCTGGCGCGATGATGCGTTGTTCCGGCTGGAGAGCCGCACCGCATTTCGTCGTCTGACAGCGCTTGGTCTGACCGAGGCGTTCCGGGCGCGCGTGCACGGACCCGAACATTATTCGTTCTGGGACTACCAAGCAGGTGCTTGGAACCGCGATGATGGCATCCGCATCGACCATTTCCTGCTGTGCCCGCAAACGGCGGACCTGATGCGCGATTGCCAGATCGACAAAGCGGTGCGCGGCGAAGAAAAACCGTCAGACCACGTGCCGGTCTGGGTAGATCTCGCGGCCTGACATCTTCATCACAGCTGCGTTGGCGCGCTGGTTTCGCGGTCGGGGCATCTCCATACTCTGTGCGTGAAAGGAGGTGTCCCATGCTGACACGACGCCGCGCACTGATCCTGGGCACAATGCTGCCCCTCGCCTATGCTTTGCCCGCACGGGCACAATCGCCCGAAACCTATGCCGAAGGGGGCATCGCCGTTGATGGCACCGATGTTGTCGCTTACTTCACGCAAAGCGCCCCTGTGCCCGGTGATCCCGACATCACACATGACTGGAACGGCGCTACGTGGCGTTTTTCAACCACTGCGAACCGAGACGCCTTTGCCGCAGACCCGGCTCGCTACGCACCGCAATACGGCGGTTACTGCGCCTATGCTGTCAGCGAAGGATATACCGCAAGCACAGTGCCGGAGGCGTGGAAGATCGTCGATGGCAAATTGTACCTGAACTACAGCCGTCGCGTGCAACGGTGGTGGGAACGTGACATTTCAGGTCGAATCGCGAGCGGCGACGCCAATTGGCCAAAAGTGCTGAACTGAGGTCTCGATCAGGCCTCGAGCTCTGCATCCCAGTAGAGGAAGTCAAGCCAGCTGTCATGCAGGTGGTTCGGCGGGAATTTGCGGCCCATGTTGCGCAATTCCTCCGCCCCTGGTTGGCGCGGCGGTTTGCGCAAGGACATGCCGGTGCGATGCAGTGGTTTTGATCCCTTGCGCAGATTGCACGGGCTGCAGGCGGCCACGACATTTTGCCAGCTGGTCACGCCGCCGCTGGACCGCGGCACCACGTGATCAAAGGTCAAATCGCCCTTCGCGCCACAATACTGGCAGCTGAATTCATCCCTCAGAAACAAATTAAAGCGCGT
>JBCBCS010000298.1:0-3382 GCA_038530475.1 Pseudomonadota bacterium | reverse complement strand
GATCGAAGAAGCCCCACATGATGACACGCCGCCGCCCGATCTGACCCGCGAGCCGCTTGAAATGCCAGCAGACCGCGCGCTGCGCCTGCAGGCACTGACCCGCGCCGATGAAGGCTTCACCCTTGGTCTCGCCTATTCCACGCAGCGCGGCTATGCGCGCAACCATGCCTTTGTGGGCGAATTGCGGATTGGTGCGGTCGCGGTGGATATGGACATCCCCGAGCTTGGCTTCGCCATTGAGATTGGCGAAGTCACGCTGACCGAATGCGAAACCGTCAACCAGTTCAGGGGGTCTAAGACCGAGCCGCCCCAGTTCACCCGTGGCTATGGACTGGTCTTTGGCCAGTCCGAACGCAAGGCGATTTCCATGGCCCTCGTTGACCGCGCGCTGCGGTGGGAAGAATTGGGTGAAGACAATGTTGGCGCACCTGCGCAAGACACGGAATTCGTCCTCTACCACGCGGACAATATTCAGGCGACGGGCTTCCTGGAGCACATCAAGCTGCCTCACTATGTCGACTTCCAATCGGAACTGGAACTGGTGCGAAAGCTGCGACGCGAGGCTGGGGCGGATCGGGTGCAAGAGGCGGCGGAATGAAACACGTTGTCTTTGACATCGGTGCTGTTCTTGTAGAGTGGAAGCCGGAATTGGCGTGGGCAGGCGAGCTTGGGTTGGACGGCGCGCGCGCTTTCATGGACCGCATTGGCTTTGACAAGATCAATCTTGCCTGTGATGCGGGGGCCAGCTTTCTCAAGGCAAGCAAAGAGATCGCGGACCCGGAAGATGCCGCGCGGCTGGAACGGTATGTCAGCCTCTATCACCTGACGGTGCCAGAAAAGATCGCTGGCACCTGGGATTGTTTGTACGACCTGAAAGACCGGAGCGTCAGTTTGCACGCCATCACCAACTGGTCCGCCGAAACATGGCCGGAAGGCCTTAAAGTCCATCCGGAGCTGGACGAAGTCTTCGAGACCACGATCGTGTCTGGACAGGTCGGCATGATCAAGCCCAGCGTCGCGATATTCCAACTTCTTTGTGACCGTGCCGGTGTTGCCCCAGAAAGCTGCATCTTCATCGATGATGGTCTGCACAATTGTATCGGCGCGAAGGCCGCGGGGATGGACGCGATCCATTTCACAAAGCCTGACGCGCTCAGAGCCTCTCTAGAGGCAAAGGGGGTACTATGACCGACCAAGCTTATAATTTCGCATATCTCGATGAACAGACCAAGCGGATGATCCGCCGCGCGATCCTCAAGGGGTTAGCCATCCCCGGCTATCAAGTGCCCTTCGCCAGCCGCGAGATGCCCATGCCCTATGGTTGGGGAACCGGAGGCGTTCAAGTTTCTGCCGCCGTTCTGACGCCAGACGACACATTCAAGGTCATTGACCAGGGGGCCGATGACACGACGAATGCTGTCTCGATCCGCTCTTTCTTTGAACGCACCGCGGGTGTTGCGACCACTACAGCAACTACGGAGGCAAGCGTGATCCAGACCCGCCACCGCATCCCGGAAGAGCCGTTGACCGAGGATCAGATCCTCGTCTACCAGGTGCCAATCCCGGAGCCTCTGCGCTTTCTGGAACCGCGTGAAAGCGAAACGCGCAAGATGCACAGCCTTGAAGAATACGGACTTATGCATGTGAAACTCTACGAAGACATCAGCCGTCATGGCCATATCGCGACGTCCTATGCCTATCCGGTGAAGGTCGAGGATCGCTATGTGATGGACCCCTCCCCGATCCCGAAATTCGACAATCCGAAACTGGGCGAAATGGCTGCCATCCAGCTGTTTGGCGCAGGGCGCGAACAGCGGATCTACGCTCTCCCGCCCTACACGCAGGTTGTCAGCCTCGACTTCGAAGACCACCCGTTCGAGGCCAGCAAGGCGGATCACCCCTGCGGGCTGTGCGATGCGACGGACAGCTATCTCGACGAGGTCATCATGGATGATCAGGGCGGGCGCATGTTCGTCTGCTCCGACACGGATTACTGCGAAGCCCGGCGCGCCGCGGGGCACAAAGGAAAGGACGCGGCATGACACCTTTGTTGTCGGTTCAAGGTATCACCAAACGCTACGGCGCACATATCGGCTGCGCGGATGTCTCCTTTGATCTCTATCCCGGCGAAGTGATGGGCATCGTGGGCGAGTCTGGGTCTGGCAAGTCGACGCTGCTGAATTGCATGGCGGGGCACCTGGCACCAGATGCCGGGCAGGTCGTGTTCGATACGCGCGCCGACGGCCCAAAGGATACGATCACCATGTCTGAGCCAGAGCGGCGGATGCTGGGGCGGACAGATTGGGCGTTCGTTCACCAACACGCACGCGACGGGCTGCGGATGGGCGTTTCGGCCGGCGGCAATGTCGGTGAGCGCTTGATGGCTGTGGGCGAACGGCATTACGGCGACATTCGCGGCAAGGCCACCGACTGGCTGGAGCGGGTCGAGATAGACGCCGCCCGCGTCGACGATCGCCCCACAACCTTTTCCGGCGGGATGCAGCAGCGCCTGCAGATTGCCCGCAATCTGGTGACCGGACCGCGTCTGGTATTCATGGACGAACCCACCGGTGGTCTCGATGTCTCGGTGCAGGCGCGGCTGCTGGATCTTCTGCGCGGGCTGGTGCGCGACATGGGGCTGTCGGCGATCATCGTCACCCATGATCTCGCTGTGGTGCGCCTGCTGGCTGACCGTTTGATGGTCATGAAATCGGGCCGTGTGGTCGAGGCGGGCCTGACTGATCAGGTGCTCGATGATCCGCAGCACGCCTATTCCCAACTTCTTGTCTCTTCCGTTTTGCAGGTGTGAGCGATGATTGAGCTAAAACACGTCTCGAAAACCTTCACGCTGCACAATCAGGGCAGCGCCGTGATTGAAGTCATCAGCAATGTGTCCTTTCACGTCGCACCCGGCGAATGCGTGGCGCTGACCGGAGCTTCGGGTGCGGGCAAATCGACCCTGATGCGCATGATCTACGGCAACTACCTAACGCAATCGGGGTCGATCTGCATCGGTGATGTGGACATCGTGCAGGCCGAACCCCGTGAGATCATCGCGCTGCGCCGCGAAGTGCTGGGCTATGTCAGCCAGTTCCTGCGGGTCGTTCCGCGCGTCCCGACACTGGACGTTGTCGCCGACCCTTTGCGGGCCCTGGGTGTGTCTGCCGAAGACGCGCAAGAAAGAGCGCAAAACTTGCTAGCCCAGCTCAACATCCCACAGCGGCTCTGGTCTCTGTCGCCGACAACATTTTCGGGCGGAGAGCAACAGCGGGTCAACATCGCGCGCGGTTTTGCTCACGCATATCCCGCGATGCTCCTGGACGAGCCCACGGCCAGCCTGGATGCGACCAACCGCGAAGTTGTGTTGTCCCTGATAGAAGAG
>JBCBCS010000297.1:0-3400 GCA_038530475.1 Pseudomonadota bacterium | reverse complement strand
ACGTCCAGGCTTCCTCCATCTGGTAGGGTTCGAACCGGGCGAGTGATGTGGCTACCGGTCCCTGCCCGCCTGATGGACGCAGCCGCATGTCGACCTCATAGAGCCGCCCCTCTGCCATCGGAGCGGACAGCGCCGTCACCAGCGCTTGCGTCAACCGCGCATAGTAGGCTCGCGTGGGCAGAGGACGCGGGCCGTCTGAGCTTTCAACGTCTTGCCCGTCGTAAATCACGATGAGATCAAGATCGGACGCCGCATGGATCCGGCCTGCCCCTAACGATCCCATGCCCAGCACAACCGCGCCCCGCCCCGGGGCGGGGCCGTGTTTGGCAGCAAAGTGGCCTGAGACGACAGGAAAAAGCGCCTGCAAAACTGCCTGAGCCAGATCGGCGTAATGCCGGCCTGCCGTGTCCGCATCGATCAACCCACGCAGGTGGTGCACGCCAATCCGGAAATGCCATTCCTTCATCCAGCGCCGCGCGGCATCCAGACAGGCCTCGTAGTCAATGGCCCGTCCGATGGCGGCCTCCGCCGATGCGGTCAAAGCCGGACCACCCGGCCACGGCGCGAAGAAGTCGCCGCCGATCACCGCATCGAACACCGCAGCGTTTCGGCCGAGGTACTGGGCGAGCGCGGGCGACGTCGCAGCGATGTCCACCATCAGCTGGGTGAGCTGCGGGTTCGCATCAAAGAGCGAAAACACCTGCACCCCGGCTGGTAATCCGGACAGAAATCCGTCGAAGGCCGCCAAGGCCTCATCCGGTTTCGCGGCTTCTTGCAACGCCGAGAGGATGCGCGGCTTCAGGCGGTCGAAAATCTCAACCGCGCGGGCGGAGCGCAGGGCGGGATAGGTCCGCCAGCGTTCCACGACATCCGCCCCGAAACTGGGGGCGGGCGCGGCCTCGCCCGGGGCGAAGAAGCCTTCGGTCAGGCTGTGGACCTCTTCGAGCCGGTCGCGCAGGTCGGTCTTGAGCGCCTCTGCCGCAACCCCCATGAAAGCCGCCAGACGGTCAAATCCCTCGTCCGATCCGGGCAGATCATGAGTCTGGGCGTCGCGGATCATCTGCAAGCGGTGCTCCACCTCGCGGTGGGCGCGGTAGTGACCGGTCAGGGTCGCCGCGTCCCCTGCATCGACCCAGCCGGCCTGTGCCAACGCCGCCAGTCCATCGACCGTGCTTCGTGCGCGCAGCGCCGCATCGCGGCCCCCGGCAATCAACTGACGGGTCTGGGTGAAGAACTCAATCTCCCGGATGCCGCCACGCCCCAGCTTCATGTTGTGGCTGGGCAGCGTGATCGGCCCGCCGAAGCCTTTATGCTCGCGGATACGCAGACGCATGTCATGGGCATCCTGAATGGCCACGAAATCGAGGTGTTTGCGCCAAACGAACGGGGTCAGGGTCTGCAGGAACCGCTCTCCTGCCGCGACGTCGCCAGAGGCTGCGCGCGCCTTGATGTAAGCGGCCCGTTCCCAGGTGCGTCCAACGCTTTCGTAGTATCGCTCAGCGGCCTCCATCGACAGGCAAACCGGCGTCACAGACGGATTAGGGCGCAGCCGCAGATCGGTCCGAAACACATAGCCGTCGCCGGTCATATCGCTCAGCAGCGCGGCCATCTTGCGGGTGACGCGCACAAAAGCGGCCCGGGCGTCGTGAAAGTCATCTGGGTCGAACCGGGTCTCATCAAAGAGACAGATGAGGTCGATATCGCTGGAATAATTAAGCTCAAACGCGCCGCCTTTGCCCATGGCAAGGCTAACCATACCGCCGGCTGTTTCTGCGTCCTCCTCCTTTAGTCCCGGCAGCTTGCCCCGCGCAATTTCAGCAGCAACAAGACGTTTGAGCGCCACATCGACGGCCCCATCCGCGAGCCGCGACAAAGCGGTCGTCACGTCTTCGAGGGACCACACACCGGCGAGGTCGGCAAGGGCTGCAAGCAGAGCAATCCGTTGCTTGGCGAGGCGCAAACCGGATGGCAAATCTTGCGCACCGAGGTCCGCGATCCGATCAAGTTCCGCGTCACGGACGGCTTCGGGGTCTTCAATCGCGGCGCCGATCCAATCGGCCTGTTTGCGCAGCAATCCAGCCAAATAAGGGCTGCAGCCCGCCGCCCCCGCGATCAGGCGTTGCACCTCTGATCCGTGATCGCTGAACGTCTCTGCCGCCTCTTGCCCTAACGCGGGGTCGTAGGGATCGGGGGACCGGGTCATGCGGGATGCAAAGTTCATGCAACGGACCATGCAGGGGCATCCGAGGCTGGTCAATGCGAGCAGGGACTGGCACCACTTGCATATGAGCAAGAGCCTGAAACGCGTCACCCGCACTCTGTCAGAGGCGGGCCTCGACATCACACCGCTGGAAATGCCGGATTTGACACGGACGGCGCAACAAGCAGCGGACGCTGCGGGCTGTGCGCTCGACCAGATTGCGAAATCGATCATCTTTGCCGGTACCGAAAGCGGTCAGGCGATCCTGTTCGTCACCGCGGGCGGCAATCAGGTTGATGCGGCGAAAGCCAGCGCTGTCGCAGGTGAGCCCTTGGGCAAAGCCGATGCAGCCCTCATCCGGGCGCAGACCGGATTTGCGATCGGCGGCGTCGCCCCTGTCGGGCACCTCTCCCCTATCCGGGCGTTCTGGGACAAACGGCTTGATGATTTTGACGTCATCTATGCCGCCGCTGGCACGCCGAGGCACATTTTTCCCATCGATCCGGCCACGCTCTTGCAGCTGAGCGGCGCAAAACCGGCTGATTTCACCATCTGAGCGGGAAAAAGAATCTCGGATGTTCAAGGCATTAACATCCCGATTCAATGTAAATGTAAAAAACATTCACATAAACCCTTGCCGGAGCGCTTCTCCTCTCCCATCTTCTGTAATGTGAAAAGCATTCACATAAACAGATACACACACCAAAACGGAGTCCAAAATGACCACCTCGTCCACCAACATTGACTACACGGCCCCCTATGCCCGCACCGTCAAGGAGGGCAACTGGTTCCAGCGGAGCGAAGCCTGGCTCGATGAGCGTGGCAAAGGCGCATGGATCGCCGCCATGGTTCTGGGCTTCATCTTCATCTGGCCCGTCGGCCTCGCCCTTCTCGCCTATATGATCTGGAGTAATCGCATGTTCTCAGGCTCTTGCAGCAAACGCACCCGCACCCGTCATTCGTCCATGCGCAGCGCCATGCGCTCGTCCGGCAATGCCGCTTTCGATGCTTACAAGGCCGACACCCTGTCCCGCCTTGAGGACGAACAGCAGAACTTTGAAGAGTTCCTGAAGCGTCTGCGCGAGGCCAAGGACAAGGCTGAGTTCGATCAGTTCATGGAAGAACGTGCCAAGCGCACCGTCCATGACGACGACGCTGACGAAGGCGACGCAAAGCCCGCCTGATCCAAGACCCCAAAGG
>JBCBCS010000296.1:0-3401 GCA_038530475.1 Pseudomonadota bacterium | reverse complement strand
TCGGCGGCACGGTCCTGCATCAAGCGCTCGCGTCCCTCCCCCCCCACCGGAATGCGGCCTGGTTCGAGGAACAGGGGCGCCGCCAGAGGTGTAACGCGACTGAGTGAAACATGATCGACCCGCCCTTTGGTGCGCTCAAGCATCTCTTCCACACGTCCAAAGTCGACGAGGCCGCGCATCGCTTCTTCCCGGGTGATGCGCAGCATCAGGTGGTCGGGGTCGTATTTGGCCAGAGTGTCATAGAGAATATCGCTGGAAAACGTCGCCTGACGGCCTGATTTGCGGCCCTGCATCGTGTTCCGTTCGATCAGGCCCGCGACAGTAGCGGCGACCCGGAAGGTGCGTTTCATGACGGCATTGCCCTGCAGCCAGGTTTCGAGCCCGTCATACATGTTTTGTGGATCAAACAGAGGTGCAGGGTCCGTGACAGGCGTCAGTCCCCAAATGAGCAAAGCGTAGTCGGTGACGACGAAACCAAGCGGGTTGAGACCAGCGGCTTCCATTCTCTGGGTCAGGATCAGCCCCAACGTGCGGTGGGCATTGAGCCCGGCAAATCCATAAACGGCCATGTTTTCACGACCGTCTTGCGGGAAGGTCTCGACAAGGATGCGCCCGGCCTCTGGGAGTTTGGAAAAGTCGCGCTGCATGTGGAGCCACTCGGCCGTGTGGGCTGGCAATTCCGGCCAGTTGTCTTGTTGGAACATGCGCAGGATGCGTTGCGACAGCTGCGTGGAGGTCGCGAACTTGGTGCCGTTGAATGTCGCGACCTTTGGTGTGCCGCCGCGGTTGCGGCTGACTTCCACGGTGAGTTGGTTCAGACCCTCGTAGCGAACGATCTGGCCGCCGATGAGGAATGTGTCGCCAGGGGTCAAGGTGGCGGCAAACCCTTCTTCGATCTCGCCCAGCGCCTTGGCCGACCGACGAAATTTCACCTTCAACGTCTCGATGTCAAAGATCGTGCCGATGTTCATGCGGATGCGGGCGGCGGCGCGGGGATCGCGCAGGTGCCACTGGCCGTTCGTTTCCTTGAGCCGCTTCCACTGGTCATAGGCGCGCAGCGCGTAGCCGCCCGTGGCGCAAAAATCGAGGCAATCGTCAAAGGCCGCACGGCTGAGGCCGCTATAGGCGCCGACTGTTTTCACCTCCGCGAACAGGCGCTCCGCGGTGAACGGCCCGGAACAGGCGGCAATAAGGATGTGCTGACACAGCACGTCCTTGGGTCCCGGCTTACCGGGATCGCCGTCAAGCTCGTGCGCTTTGGCGGCTTCGAGTGCTGCGACACATTCCACGACCTCAAACCGATTGGCGGGGACGAGCACAGCCTTGGATGGCGCGTTGTAGCGGTGATTGGCGCGACCGATCCGCTGAATCAAACGTTTGACGTTTTTGGGCGCGCCGATCTGAATGACCAGATCGACGTCGCCCCAATCGATCCCGAGATCAAGACTGCCGGTGCAGACAATCGCCCGCAAATCCCCACGCACCATGGCCGCCTCGACCTTCTCCCGTTGATCGCGGGCGAGGGAGCCGTGATGGATGCCAATCGGCAGAGCCTCATTGTTGGCGAGCCACAGGTTGTGGAAGTAAATCTCAGCCTGGGCACGGGTATTGTGGAAAACCAGCGTCGTCTTGTGCTGCTTCACCAGATCCAGCACCGCCGGGATCGAATAGGCCGCCCCACCGCCGGCCCAAGGCGGCTTTTCGTCGGTCACCAACATAGAGATGTCTGGGTCCGGGCCGGGATCGGCTTGTAGAATGGGGCAGGGGTCAGGGTGGCGCGCCAGTTGGTGGGCAATTGCGGCCGGGTCTTCGACGGTCGCTGACAGGCCAACGCGGCGCAGGTCGGGCGACAGGGCCTGCACGCGACTCAGCGCCAGCATCAACTGGTCGCCCCGTTTGCTTTCCGCCAGCGCGTGGATCTCATCGACGATAATCCGCTGCACCCCTTTGAAGATGCGCGGCGCGTCTTCGTAGGATGTCAGCAACGCAAGGCTTTCGGGCGTTGTCAGTAGGATATGGGGCGGATCGGCGCGTTGGCGGCGTTTCTGGGTGTAGGACGTATCGCCAGTGCGGTCTTCGACGCGGATGGGCAGGCCCATCTCGTCGATCGGGGTGCCGAGGTTGCGCTTGATGTCGGCGGCCAGCGCCTTGAGCGGTGAGACGTAGAGCGTGTGCAGCCCCTCATGGCCCGCCCTCGGCCAATTCGACCAGCGACGGCAGGAAACCCGACAACGTCTTGCCACCCCCCGTCGGCGCGATGAGCAGCAAAGCGGGCTCTTGCGACCTCTCCAACATCTCTTGCTGATGCGGGTGGATCGACCAGCCTTTGGATGCAAACCAACGGTCAAATTCGGGGGGGAGCGACGTCATGGGGCTTAAGGTGCGCGCGGGCCGCCAAACGTCAAGCACTTGGCGTTGACCAGGGGGCATGGATTTGCGATTCTTAGACAAAGAGCAGTTACGGCAGAAAAAAATGACAACGCCGGTCTATATCCTATTCGCCGACGGACATCGCACCCGTGGCTCCGTGATCATGCGCGGGCTGCAACTGGCTGCATTGGGCAATGATTACCTGATGCCGGACTATGCGTTTCGGACGCAGGCCCTGCCGAAAAAGAGAACAGGCACACAGTTGCCTTATGTCCTCGGGCTGCGCGATGGCGTTGTGATCCTGCAAAAGGCCGCCGCCGAACACATCGATGCGGAGGCGTTCGACTATCTCAAGGCGAACAATATAGCTGTCGCGGCTGACTGGATCGACAAGGACCCCAAAAGCCCGCATCTTGATCGGCTCGATTTTCACATCGCCTCGTCCTGGGCGCAGTGGGCCGATCTGCGCGCCCGTTTTCCAGAGGCAGCGATCCGGCACATAACGCACCACGCCGATCCGCGCTTGCGAGGCAGTGTGCCGTCGCCAACCTTTGCGACGCTCTATCTGGGGCATGCCGGCAACGCGAAGTTGCCCCGCGACCGTGAAATCACAGTCGTGGATATCCGGACCGAGCAGGATTTCACGGACAGCTTGTCACTGATGGGGCAGTTTCCGTTCCACTATGCGGTACGCGATGAAACCCCGCGCCCTGGCATCTTCAAGCCCTTCACCAAGGGCTTCACCGCCGCGGCCTGTGACGCCAACATTCTGGTGCAGCGTGGGGCCCATGACGCGGTGGCCTATTTGGGCGATGACTATCCCTTTTTGATCGATGATGCCTCGCCCCGTGCGATCCGGGCCGGTCTGGACCTCGCACGGGAAACGTACGGGGGCCCGATCTGGCAAGGCGCGCTTGATGTCATGGCTCAGGTGCATGATCGCTCACGCCCAAAGGCGGTTGCGCACGAAATGGCAGGCATTCTGGCTGAGGTTGTCGGAACGCGAGGCGTGATGCATCTGCCGCGCCTCA
>JBCBCS010000295.1:0-3401 GCA_038530475.1 Pseudomonadota bacterium | reverse complement strand
CCGAGGCCTTGATCCACTGCCGCGTGGGCGGCAACGGCCCCCCTCTCCTTCTCCTCCACGGCTATCCGCAGACCCATGTGATGTGGCATCCGGTGGCGGAGGACCTGTCGAAAACGCACACCGTCATTGCACCCGACATTCGCGGCTACGGGGCATCGCGCGCCAAGACGCCCGACTATACGTTCCGCGCGATGGCATCCGACCTTATCGCGCTGATGGACCATCTGGGGCATGCGACGTTCGACGTCGTCTCTCACGACCGGGGCGCTCGGATCGCGCATCGCCTGACGCTCGACCACCCGGACCGCGTCGGAAAGCTCTGCCTGATGGACATCCTGCCGACGCTCGATGTCTGGGCGACGATGGACGACGTGCTAGCCCGCAAATACTGGCATTGGAGCTACCTCGCCCAGCCCACCGACCTGCCGGAACGCACCCTTCGCGCGAACCCGCAGGCTTATCTGGATGCGGCCTTTCTTGGACTCGGCGGCGCGGACATCTTCCACCCCGACGCCCTCGCTGCCTATGCAGACGCTGCCCGCGATCCGGCTGTCACCGATGCCTGGGTCGCCGATTATCGCGCGGCCGCCAACGAAGACCTCGACCATGATCGCGCCGATCTTGGGCGCAGCCTGCCTCATGAGACGCTCATCCTCTGGGGCAGTAAAGGCGTCGTCGCCCACCACGTCGATCCGGTGGAAACCTGGCAAGAGTGGTTCCCCAAGGCGCACGGTCATCCCATTGAGGCCGGGCATTTTCTGGTCGAAGAACGCCCGACCGAGGTCTTGAGCGCACTCGACACCTTCCTCTGACCGGGATCTGGGCGCCATCCTCTCCGTGAGATACCGCTATCCGTGAAATTTGATTGAAATCCCAACTTATGGTAGTGTTTCACCATTTGGGATTACAATTATGCATAGGACCGTCGCTTCGCTGGTTCTGTATTGCGCGCTGGCCATTTCGGCCAATGCCGCAGACCGCTTATACCCCGCCCCCGAAATTCACCCGGTGCAAAACATCACGATCAGCTTCCTTGAACGGATGCTCGATGATTTGATCGCGTCCGGTGAAGAGCCTGACACCGCCACCATCTGCACCGTCGATTGGGCGCAATACGGCATTATCGTCAGCCTCAATTGCAAGGCCCCGGCCGGGCCGAACAAGCAGGACACCACCCCAACACTGAACGGACCGCCGCGCTTTGATTGCGCCATCGCAACAGAGGACAATCGCGAATTCTGCATCGAACGGGAGCTTGAGATCTATGGCGCGAACCTGGCCGCCCCATGGGAAGTGTCGGCGACCCAAATCTGCAGCGCCATCATCGAGTCGCTGCACCTTGATGAAGATCTCGTGCGCCCACCCTGCCCCGGCGATAACGAGTTTTCAGAGCTGAAACTGAGAGATCAGCCAGATTCCGGCAGCCGCCGTGGCCTCACCGGTGAGCCGTTCCTCTATATTCATGTTGAGAAAGACGGCTCCGAGCCGCCGATCTACAACATTACCCTGGTCGGCACCCCGCGGGCGCTCGACGATATGAATGCGACCGAACACTATGAGCGGATCGATTTCCTGCTGTTCTGGACCTACGAGATGAACGGCGAATTCGATGTCGCGGTTGAGCCGTTGCTGGTGCTTCAGGGCACCAATTCCTCAACGATTGATGAATTGATCCGCATCCGGGCCAGCGACCGCATGGCCACCAAGGTGTTCATGGTGCGCCAGACCCAATCGAGACCCAATGTGGTCGCCTCCTCCATTGCTGCCCAAATCCGCGCCCTGACAGTTGCAGTGCGCGACACGCTTCAAATTGATGAAAGATAATTTGCCATGAACCTTCACCGCGCCCGTTATGCCATCGGCCTTCTTGTTCTTCTTGGTCATTTCTCAGCCATTGGAACGTATCTTTATCTCGTGAGTGCCAAGTTCCCACAGCCTGAGATCACCATGTTCCTTGATGGGGTCGCAGCTCTGACCCCGTTCACCCTTCTCTATGCCACCGTCTTTTACCGCTATGTCGTCGCCAATCCGACTGCATCGCAAGCCGCGGTTCAGGCGCCCATGGGCTGGGGGCCCTTTCTGATCCAGTTCTTCCTTGTGGCGATGTTCATCGTCGCGTTGCACGTGGTCATGCTGTTCGGGTTCAACAACATCGCGAGCTTTGGCGGGCTGAACAACATTCCGATGGCGCTGGCCGGGGTGGATTCGGTCTTTGCGGTCTTCGTCTCGATGACCTTTTCAACCCTCTTCCCGCTGGAATGGGAAGCCAGCCGCACCAAACGTCCAGATCAGGCCGCAAAGCCGGACCCGGTGACCTGACCAGCCACACGAGACAAAAAAGCCCCCGGCCACATGGAGGACCGGGGGTGCCCCCACCCGGGGGAAGCGCGCTAGTGATGCTTGGGGGACACCACCAGCGCGGACAACGCGGCGGAGCGATCAGCCGCGTATTCTGTGATCAGCTTTCCATTTCAGGCAGAAGGCCGGCTTCCGTTGCCGCAGCCACTTCCGCCATATCGAGGAGGCCATCGCCGGTCGTGTCCATTTCAGTGAACATCTCATCGGTGATCTCGGGCATGACGGTGCCAAGCTCGGGATAGCTATAAAAGCCATCGCCATTCACATCGATCATTGGGTCCGCTGTATTGGCGGTGACAGCGCTGGCCGTCAAAGCAGTGGCGGCAAAGGCACTCAAAAGAATCTTGGTCTTCATCATCGTGTCTCCTTGTTGGACATGGCAGGACGGCGTTGCGCCCTGTGACAAAAGACTTAGGAAGACCGACCTCAGACGGCGAGGTCAGCCTGCGGCAGGCCCGATTTTGCGCAGCGACGCGCCCGCCCGCCGTGTTTGTCTCGGCGGGCCAGCGCTTAAAAAGGTCAGGCGGTTGGCACTGCGCGGGGCGCAGCCGACCGATGGGTCGAAAACAGGCAATCCGTCGCCATGGTCCGGCCCGATCATGTCGTGGTGAGAAAAGCCCATGTCGCCCAGAAGCACGCAGCGCGGCACATCTTTTGTCACACTTGGTCCACGACCCCCGTCACGGAGCCACCCCATGGCCAAAGACCACGATCCCGCCGATCTGAGTAACGTGCGCCGCCCGGTTGAGACGGCGAACGGCCTGCCCAACGCCCATTACACCGACCCCGCCACATTCCATCGCGAGGCAGAGGCGACGTTGAAATCGACATGGGCCGGGCTCGCCGTGGGTGCTGACGTGCCGGAAGCTGGGGACGCGAAACCGCTCGAATTCCTGGGCATCCCGCTCCTGCTGCTGCGCGACCGCGATGGCGACGTTCGGGTCTTTCAGAACATTTGCCGCCACCGCGGCATGATCCTCGTCGATGCGCCGCGCAAGATCGAAGGCGCCATCCGATGCCCCTACCATTCGTGGTGCTATTCG
>JBCBCS010000294.1:0-3409 GCA_038530475.1 Pseudomonadota bacterium | reverse complement strand
TGCCGCAAGCCTGAGAATAGGCGCGGACCACGTCCAGCACGCTTGATCCTCCTCCGGTGCCAAGGTTGACCGTGTGACCCTCGTCGCTTTCGATCAATGCCTTGAGCGACAGAACGTGCCCGTGGGCCAAATCCTCAACATGGATGTAGTCGCGAACGCCGGTGCCGTCAGGCGTGTCATAGTCATCTCCAAACACGCTCAGCCGCTCAAGCTCCCCCGTGGCGACCTTGGCGATGTAGGGGACAAGGTTGTTAGGGATGTCTTCGGGATCCTCCCCGATCAGGGCCGACCTGTGCGCACCGACAGGGTTGAAGTAACGAAGTATGCCAACGGCCCAGTCGTCCGGTAGCTGTTCGAGGATCTGCTCGCCGGCGATCTTGGTGTAGGCATAAGGCGATGTGTGGGTGCGCGGGTGGTCTTCCGGGATCGGCTGGATGTTGGTGTCACCATAGACCGTGGCGGAGGACGAGAACACGATGCGTCGGACTTCTTCCCGCTCCATCGCCGCCAGAAGGTTTAGCAATCCACCCACGTTGGTCTGCATGTAGTCGATGGGCTTGGACACGCTTTCGCCAACAGCCTTGAGGGCTGCAAAATGAACCACTCCGTCGAACTGGTGACCAGCAAACACCGCAGCCAGATCATCGGGGGAGCGGACATCGCCTTCAAACACCTGCACCAGCCCACCGCTGATGTCTTGCAACCGCGCCGGCACGTCTTGCTTGGCGTTTGAGAAATTGTCAAAAATCACAACCTCAAACCCGGCATCGACCAACGCCAGATACGTGTGCGATCCGATATATCCCGCCCCACCGGTTAACAGAACCTTCGGCATGCGACCCCCATGTGATTGGCTCGGTTATGGCCCAACCGATCCGGCAACAGAAGACGAAAAAACCCCGCCGGGTCTTGGGGACCGGCGGGGGAAGTGGTGCTTGCAGCAACTGCCGCAGGCACAGGCGGTAATCGTGTCGCGCTATCGCGCGAAATTCGTCTAAGGGGCTAGTTCGCCCGCATCTCTGACCTGATCTGCTGGCGCAGCAGATCGATGGGAACCTTCTTGCCGTCGCGGCGGAAGTGCCAATACGTCCAGCCATTGCAGGACGGTGCGTTTTCGCATGCCGCCCCCACCTGATGGATAGACCCCTTTGTGTCGGCGCCGATCAATGTCCCATCGGCGCGCACTTTAGCCTTGTGACGGCCATTCATCGACCAAAGCTCTTCCCCCGGCCGCAGCATGCCGCGTTCGACCACCTGGCCGAAAGGCACGCGTGGCTCGGCCCGTTTGGATTGGCTGACTTCCAACGCTTCACGGTCAAACTTGCGCACTTTCGAAAGGCGCTTTTCAGCGACGCGACGATACTCTTCTTCTCGCTCAATCCCGATGTAATCGCGGCCCAACATCTTGGCGACTGCCCCCGTGGTGCCGGTTCCAAAGAACGGATCAAGCACAACATCGCCCTCATTCGTGGTGGCCAGCAACACGCGGTGTAGCAGGCTTTCGGGTTTCTGGGTCGGGTGGGCCTTATCGCCAGCGTCGTTCTTCAAGCGTTCATGTCCTGTGCAGATCGGAAGCACCCAATCGCTGCGCATCTGAGTTCCCTCATTCAGCGCCTTGAGAGCTTCGTAATTGAATGTGTATTTCGATTTCTCGGATTTCGACGCCCAGATCAGCGTCTCATGGGCGTTGGTCAGACGCTTGCCGCGGAAGTTCGGCATCGGGTTCGATTTGCGCCAGACCACATCGTTAAGGATCCAGAACCCCTGGTTCTGAAGCTCGGCGCCCATGCGGAACACGTTGTGATAGGAGCCAATGACCCAGATCGCACCGTCGGGCTTGAGGATCCGGCGGGCGGCGGCCAGCCAATCGCGGGTGAAGTCATCGTAAACCCGGAAGCTGTCGAACTGGTCCCAATCGTTGTCGACCGCATCGACCTTGGAATTATCCGGGCGGTGCAGATCGCCCCGCAGCTGAAGGTTGTAGGGTGGGTCCGCAAAGATCAGATCAACGCTGCCTTCAGGCAGGCTGTTCATCACCTCAATGCAGTCGCCATCCACAATCGTATTAAGGGGAAGCGCCGCCGCTTCCTTCGTCTGTTTCGTCATTGTCTGCCTCTGTCCCAGCCGCTTTCGGCCAAGGCGGTGGTCCGCCGTTTGTTGCACTCAATGTGAGTCAGAGGCGATTCGCAGTCAAAAACTTTATTGAATCAACACGTTACAAAATATGCTTGTCACAACATGTTGTAGACGGGCTTAAACGACCGCCTATGGTGTGGGGTCACGCCCAAATTTTGAAGCGCTGAGATGTGGCTTTTCGATCCATATCCCGCGTTCGTCTCCCATCCGTAGCCGGGATACTGTTGCGCCAATTCAACCATGATCCGATCGCGACAAATTTTCGCCACAATTGAGGCTGCAGCGATCGAAAGCGAGCGGCTGTCGCCCTTCACTAATGTGGTGGCCGGGATTGTCATTCCTTTGGGGATCATGTTGCCGTCGATCAGCACATGATCGACCTGTCCCAATCCCGCCACCGCCCGCTCCATCGCCAGATGGGACGCGCGCAGGATGTTCAGCTCATCGATCTCTTCGACGCTCGCATGAGCAATCGACACCTCTGCGCTGGTGAAAATCAGCGGCTCAAGTGCATCACGCTTGGCCTTACTCAACGCTTTGCTGTCATTCAGTCCGGGCGGAATAGCATCCGGGTCAAGAATGACTGCCGCTGCGGTCACGGGCCCTGCAAGCGGCCCCCGGCCCACCTCATCTACCCCGGCAATGCGCACCGAGCCTTTCAAGGTCAGTGCAGCTTCATTTGCAAAATCAGGCCCGGATGTCTGCGTGATGGTCATTCCCCCGCTCAACCAGACGTGCGGCGCCTGTGCAAGAGAGGATCAGAGCCAGAATGATCCCGGCAGTGTCCGACCTTTGGTATATGCAACGAGCGCAGGACGCGACGCTTTGGTCTTTTTGGCGGGCACAACTGACTTCTTCGCCTGTCGTTGAACGGGCTTGGCGCTCTGGAATTTGGCGGTCAAACGGTCTTGGATCATGGAAGGAACCTTTCTGTGTTGTCCATTCAAGTAAGTCCCGCTCGCCGCTCGGTTAGGGGACAGACCGCAAGGCCGCATTGCGCCTCACGCATGCGGACTTCCATGAAGGGCAAAACGAAAGAAAGGAGGCAGGGGCCATGTCCTCCCCCTGCCTCCTCCTGATGGGCGGTCAATGGGCACCACCCATCCCGCATCAGCCTTAGTGCTGATTTACGCGGAACCCGGCATTGCGCAGGCAGTTTGGGCGAAAACCCTGACGGCGCTGGTCATTGATGGTCCGAAAGCGCACATGGCACCTCTTTGGCCAGCGCTGCCTGAACAACAACTACGCTTATGTCGACAGCCTGCCAGAGAGG
>JBCBCS010000293.1:0-3460 GCA_038530475.1 Pseudomonadota bacterium | reverse complement strand
ACATGTCGCTTTCGGTGGAAGAGAACGGCATCCCCCTCAGCGACACGTACAACCAATATCTGGCCTATCATGATGGCCGCACCGGCTGGCGGCGCGGGACGTATCGCAGCAAACCGTGGCTGATGCGGATTGCCGGTGAGGTCAGCCAGCGTGCTGTGATGTATGAAACCCAACTGATCGGCTGTCGGGCGTTCCGATAGGCTGTTGGCGGCGGGACAAGTCCCGCCCTACTGGCCCCAATTCCGCATCTCACGCTGGATGTTGAAGAGAATGTTGTCGATCGACACACCTGTGCGCAGATCGCCAAGGATCACGGTGGTCTGCTGGCCGGTATCGTCGGTCACGATCCACTGCCGCAGCTCTACCGGGTCGGCGGTGTAGACCATTTGGATGTTGCCGTATTCCGGATTATCCGGGTCCTGCGCCGTGACCGTCGTCGTGGTCCCGTCGCTTGTATGCCCAGTAACCATTCCTGACCGGCTCAGGTCGATATTGCGCTCAAGGATGATCTTTAGCGGGGTCTGGTTCAGCGGATACCGGTCCGCCCCGCCATCAGACCGTGGATCAAAGATCGCGACCTGGCCACCCCCGGCGACCACCAGGGACTCCTCGGGTGGATTGTATTCGAACCGGACCCGGTTTGGCCGTTTAATATAGACCGTCCCGGTTGAGATCGTGCCATCCGCGTTGATCTGCGTGAACTCCGCCTCCGCGGTGGTGAAAGAATTGAGGTAGTTGGACACCTGCCCAAGCGACAATTGCTGGGCCTGTCCCGGTGAGGCAGCCAAAGCGGCGAAAGCAAGCGGCAGGGCAAGGAGCATGAAGCGGCGGGTCATCTGGGTCATGGCTTTACTCTATTCAGTGCGGGCGCGACATGCACCCGCTGACCTTTCACATATGGGTCAGGTGCTTGTGCTAAGCGATATCATGCCATGTGTCAGCCGATAACACACCGGCCTCCACCCCCGTGCTGGCGAAAACTATCTGATTTTCTTGCATATTTACGAAATCAATGAAGCCATGGACTCGCCCGCCATCTGGGGTGAGGATCATGAAGCCACTGGGATAGGGATCGATCATGACCGAATTTCTGATGCTCGCCTTCATCTTTCTGATTGGCGGCGTGATCGCCGTGCCGATCGCAACCCGGCTCGGCCTCGGATCGGTGCTGGGATATCTGATCGCCGGGATCGCATTGTCGCCAGTTCTGGCCCTGCTCGACGTGGACGTCGTGTCGATCCAGCATTTTGCGGAGTTCGGGGTCGTGATGATGCTGTTCCTCGTTGGGCTCGAGCTTGAACCGAAGCTTCTGTGGCAG
Organism: Pseudomonadota bacterium; assembly: GCA_038530475.1. Classification (GTDB taxonomy): domain Bacteria; phylum Pseudomonadota; class Alphaproteobacteria; order Rhodobacterales; family Rhodobacteraceae; genus Octadecabacter. The sequence continues at coordinate 2,142 of JBCBCS010000293.1, read as the reverse complement.
ATGCGCGGGCGACTGATTGGGCTCGGTGGGGGACAGGTTGTGCTGACGACCGCGGTGGTCATGGCGGCAGCGATGCTTTTGAGTGTGCCCTGGACGATCTCCCTCGGTATTGGCCTTGTCCTCGCTTTGTCCTCCACCGCGATCGTGCTGCAAACGCTTGGCGAAAAAGGCCTGCTGAAAAGTGATGGCGGTCAGTCAAGCTTTTCGGTGCTTCTAACCCAGGACATCGCCGTCATACCGATGCTGGCCCTGATCCCCCTGCTGGCCATGCCGGACCTGATGGATTTTGGCGCCGACGTCAGCGCCCCGTCAGAGCTGCATGAAAGCGCAGAACACGCCGATGATCATGGCGGCGGACATGGCGAGGATCACGGGGACGACCATGGTTCCGGCATGAGCCTTGTTGATGGCCTCGGTCCTCTGGCCACCACCGGCGTCACCCTTGCAGCGATTGCTGCCGTCGTCATCGGTGGGGCCACTTTGACGCCCCCGGTGTTCCGCTTCATCGCCGGTGCAAACCTGCGTGAGCTGTTCGTGGCGACCGCGCTCAGCCTCGTGGTCGGCATCGCTTTGCTGATGTCGCTCGTCGGGCTGTCGCCAGCCTTGGGCACCTTCCTTGCGGGCGTCGTTCTGGCGAACTCAGCCTACCGGCATGAGCTAGAGGCCGATATCGAACCCTTCAAGGGGCTACTCCTTGGCCTGTTCTTCATCACCGTCGGGGCCAGCATCAATTTCAACCTTCTGGGCGCCAACCTGCTGCCGATTGTCGGCCTGACGCTCGGCCTGATCGCGATCAAGGCGCTGATCCTCTATGGCCTCGCGGTTCTATTCAAACTGGGCGGCTCCGACCGCTGGCTCTTTGCCCTTGGCCTCGCACAAGCCGGTGAATTCGGCTTTGTGCTTTTGTCCTTCAGCACGGCCAACGACGTGATCCCGCCTGCAATCGCCGACCAGTTGCTCCTGATCGTTGCTCTGTCGATGATCCTAACGCCGCTCCTTTTCATCCTCTATGACCGGGTGATCGTGCCGCGCTTCGCCGTCGCCGATGAACGCGAGATGGATGAGATCGACGAGGACAATGAAATCATCGTCGCAGGCTATGGCAAAATGGGTGTGGTTATTGGCCGAATGCTCGAAGGGGCCGGGTTCTCCGCCACGGTGATCGACTTTTCCGCCAAGCAGCTCGATATGCTCGCCCAGTTCGGCTTTAAGGGCTATTACGGCGACGTCACCCGCCCCGAAGTACTGGAAAGCGCCGGCATCAAGACGGCCAAGATCCTCGTCATAACCATCGAAGAGCCGGAACAGGCGACCCAGCTTGTGGAATATGTGGCGCAAAACTATCCGCATGTTCACATCGTCGCCCGCGCCAATGACCGTCAGCACGTCTACGATCTCTGGCATGCAGGATGCCGCGATGTGATCCGTGAGACCTTCGACAGCGCCACGCGCATGGGCCGCTCCGTTTACGAGGCATTGGGCATCCCGCGGGAAAAATCCGACCGTATGGTTGAGGTCTTCGTCCAGACAGATCGCCGCGCCTTGCGTGATATGGCGGAACATTACGACCCCAAGACTCCGGCCCTTGAGAACGAGGCCTACATGTCACGGGTGCGCGAAATGATTACCCATTGGAACGCCAAACTCCGCGAAGAAAACCGCCGCATCCTTGAAGGTGTAGAAACCACGGTCGACCCAAAAGACGTCGCCGCAAATGTAGATGAGCCGCCTGTCGATGACCTCAACGTCGACAATGAATTGGGCCACGGACGCGGCTGATCGTTACTGGGCCTCAGGAATCAGGATCTCTCTTTTGCCGACGTGGTTGGCGGGGCTTACGACGCCCTCGTCCTCCATCTGCTCCACCAGACGCGCAGCCTTGTTATAGCCGATCGCCAGCTTGCGCTGAATGTAGGACGTCGAACACTTGCGATCCTTGGCCACAATGGCGACCGCCGTGTCATACAGCGCGTCCTCGCCATCTGTGTTGCCACCCAAGCCCAGAACGGCGTCGATGTTATCGGCCTTCTCCTCTGCCGGGCCTTCAACCACGCCGGACATGTATTCAGGCGGGCCATAGGCCTTGAGGTAGGTCACGATCTCCTCGACCTCTTCGTCCGAACAGAACGGCCCGTGCACGCG
>JBCBCS010000292.1:0-3466 GCA_038530475.1 Pseudomonadota bacterium | reverse complement strand
CGTCGGGCGACTGGGGTCACCGGGTCGGCATGAACCTCGCCTATGCGTTCGTTGATGTGGACATGCCCGACGTAACCGTGCCGACCACCCGGTCGCCCACCATCACCGACGCGCCGCCAAGGGCGGGCGCCTCCGTGCTGTCGAGATGCAAGGTCACAAACCGCTTGGTCGGGCCGTCCTTCATCCGTGCCTGCAGCGCGGCCTTGCCGACAAAGTCCCCTTTTTCCATCTTCACGAACCGATCCAGCCCCGTCTCAAACGGGTCAAACTCGGTGATGAGGTCGGATTTCCAATGCAGGAACCCTTTCTCCATCCGCATCGACTCCACCGCCCGCGCCCCAAAGACGCGCATCCCATGCGCTTCACCAGCGTCGCGCAGCGCCGTCCAGGCGGCAAACAAGGACGCATTGGGTACGTGAATTTCATAAGCCAGCTCGCCCGAGAAGCTGACGCCCATCACGGTCGCAGGCGCAAACCCGATGAAGCACTCCCGCACGCTCAGCCATGGGAACGCCTCCCGAGACCAGTCCGCGCGACTGACAGCCGCCATCACGTCCCGCGCCTTCGGCCCCGCCACGACCAAGATCGTCTGGTCATTGGTCAGTGACCGCAACTGCACATCCTCACCGTCCCGCAGATGCGCCCGCAGCCAGTCCATGTCGTGAAACTCCGACGCGGCAGCCGACCCATACCAAACCCGATCCGGACCCCGATCTGAGGCAGGCAGGTTCGCCACCGTGGCCTCCTCCTTCACGCAGCCATGGTGGTTGAGCAGATAGCCCAGCCCTACGCGCCCCACGCGTTTCGTCACCGTCCCGCAGATCATCCGATCCAGGAACGCGTGCCGGTCCGTCCCTGTGATTTCAATCCGGTTGAACCCGTTCACCTCGGCGATGCCCACGACGTTTTGAACGGCAGCAACCTCGTCTGCCACCACATCAAACGCCTCATCAAACTTAAACGAAGGGGTGACGTGAAAATCGGGGCTGGGCTTCATGAACTCCACCCGTTCCCAGCCATTCACCACCGTAAACTCCGCCCCTTCGGCAGCAAGAACCGGGGTCAATGGCGTGGTCTTCGCCCCCCGCCCCGCCGGGCGATGCTCATTGGGGAAATGGAAGCGGAATTCGTTCTGGTAATCCTCAATCGCCTTGAGCGCGGTCAACTCCACATTCGCATGGCCTGTGAACCGGCGCGGGTCGAGCACCCAGGTGTCATAACACGCCTCCCCATGCGCGATGATCTGCGCCAAGAGCCAGCCATGGCCGCCGCCCTCTCCCAGCCCAGCGCGCAGGCCAATGCAGCAATAGGCGTTGCGCTTGCCGGGGATCGCGCCCACCAGTGGGGCGCCATCAATTGTGTAGGTGATCGGACCGTTCACCACGTTCTTGATGCCGACCTCTGTCAGCGCGGGCATCCGTTCGAATGCGCCCTCCAGCACATCCGTGATCCGGTCCAGATCATCAGGGCATAGGTCATTGGTGAATTTCGGATCGATCCCGTCCATGCCCCAGGTCCGGCAATCCTGCTCATAGAACCCCAAGAGCAGCCCCTGCTTTTCCTGACGGCAATAATAGTCGCTGATTGGGCAGCGCAGCAGCGGCATTCGGTGGTCCGCGTCAATGATGCCTTGGATGTCTTCAGTGACGAAATACTGGTGTTCCATCGACATGACCGGGTGGTGCACGCCCATCATCGCGCCGACCTCATTCACGCGGTAGCCGCAGGCATTCACCACGACCTCACAATCGATGTCGCCCTTGTTGGTATGGACCGTCCAAGAGTCGTCTTTGTGCTGCGTCAGGCCGGTGACTTCGGTCTGGCGGTAAACCTCGGCCCCTGCCTTGCGCGCCCGCCGCGCCAGCGCTTGGCACAAAGACGCCGGGTCAATGTCGCCATCCATCGGATCCCACAGACCACCCACCAGATTGTCGGTGGAAATCAGCGGATGGCGGCGGGCGCATTCGGTCGCATCGATCACCTCAAACTCAACGTCCATGCCCCGCGCCATCGACGCGAAATGACGGTAGCCGTCCATCTGCGCCTCCGTGTTCGCCAGCCGAATGCCGCCATCGCCGTGATTGTATTGGACCGGATAATCGGGATCGTCCCGCAGCTCTTGATAGAGCTGGATGGAGTGGGATTTCAGCCCCACCATCGTCTGGTTCATCCCGAAATTCGTAACCTGCGCTGCGGAATGCCACGTCGTGCCGCTCGTCAGCTCATCCCGCTCCACCAGCACCACATCGGTCCAGCCTTCCTGCGTGAGATGATAAAGCGTTGAGCATCCGGCAATGCCGCCCCCGATCACAACGGCCCGTGTCTGCGATTTCATACCCTGCCCTCCCGTTGGCATCAGTCAGCGACAAGACCCACAGAAGGTCAAACCCTTAACCGACGCCGGATGTCGCAAAACAGATTGCCAAACGGCTACGGGACCGGTCCGATGGGCCCATGTCGAACCGCCCCGCCCGATCCGGACGCAAAGCCCGCCACGCAAAGGCCGCCGCCCCGCCGCGCATCAACCCCGCCGCCCCCGGCCAACGGGGCGGGTTCTACCGCCCGCTGAACGAGATCGATTGCCAAAACATCTACGACACCGCCCTGCGCCTTCTCGAAGAGCTTGGGATGGGAGAGGTGCCCGACCGCCTGCGCGCTGACCTTCTGGCCGCCGGGGCCACGGACAAAGGCGCGCGCATCGGGCTGCCCCGCACCCTTGTTGAAAACTGTATCGACACAGCCCCCAAAACCTTCCCGCTGCACGGTCGTGACCCGAACCGCACGATCGAAGTGGGCGGCAAGAAGGTCTATTTTGGCACCGGCGGGGCGGCGGTGAACACGCTTGACCGCGACACCGGCCTTTACCGCCCCTCCACCCTCGCGGACCTGCACGACTTCACGCGTTTGCAAGACGCGCTCGACAACGTCGCGTGGTTCACCCGCTGTTGCATCGCGACAGATATGGAGGACGAATGGCTTCTCGACGTGAACACAGCCCACGCGTTGATGGCCAACACCACCAAACCCGTCGCCATGGCGTTCACGTTGGCGCACCACGTCGCCCCTCTGGTTGAGATGTTTAATATCGCCTCGGACGGGGCCTTCGCCAAAACGCCTTTCGTCAAAGCCCATATCTCGCCCGTCATCTCGCCCATGCGCTACGGCGAGGACGCGGTGGACGTGACCTATGAATGTCTGGCCCATGACGTCCCCGTCTCGTGCATCACTGCCGCCCAAGCGGGGGCCACGGCACCGGCAACGCTGGCGGGAATGCTGGCGATGTCGCTGGCCGAAACGCTCGCCTCTCTGGTGATGGTCAACGTTGTCAAACCGGGGCACCCGATGGTGTTTTCAAACTGGCCCTTTGTGATTGACCTGCGCACCGGGGCCTTTGCCGGTGGCGGCGGGGAGACGACGGTGCTCAACGCGGCCTCGGCCCAGCTTTCCAACTGGCTCGGCCTGCCCT
>JBCBCS010000291.1:0-3471 GCA_038530475.1 Pseudomonadota bacterium | reverse complement strand
CAATGACCCTGCACAGGATCGTTGCCTTCCGTTCTGGGCCAATAGGGGCAGGTCTCGGACGCGGCGGAATCGCAAACGGTGATCACCACATCCATTTTGGGCGCGTCGGGTTCAGCGAACACATCCCAGCTTTTCGAGTGGAAGCCGTCTGTCGGATATCCCAACCCGCTCAGCAGTTTTAGCGATTGCGGATGCACCTTGCCTGACGGAGTTGAGCCGGCGGAATAGGCTGTGATGCGTCCGCCGCTTTGATGGGTCAAGATCGCCTCAAGGAGGATGGAGCGGGCCGAGTTGCCGGTGCACCGGACAAGTATATTCATGCGGGTTCGCCTAGGTATCCTTTGTAACAGGCTTATGACGAATAACAGCCAATCGCCACCGTCTTGCCGCGCGACGCTGTGATGATACGGTCCGCCCTAGTCAAACGAGGGGGGTCCATGAAAGCCATCACCTATTCCGCCTTTGGGCCTGCCGCCGATGTCCTACACCTGACAGAGCTTGCAACGCCGGAACCTGGCGCAGGAGAGGTGCGAGTGCGGCTGTCGGCAAGCGGTGTGAACCCGTCAGACATCCGCGCCCGCGCGGGAGGGCGGCCCGGAGTGGCCAAACCGCCCTTCGACCTGATCATCCCGCACAGTGATGGGGCGGGCGTGATCGATGCCGTCGGTAAAGGGGTGCCCACAGAGCGGCTTGGCGAACGGGTCTGGATCTGGAACGGCGCCTGGAAACGGGCCTTCGGCACGGCGGCGGAGCATATCGTGCTGCCGAAAGATCAAGCCGTACCGTTGCCTGATAGCGCGTCATTTGAAGACGGCGCGGTTCTGGGCATTCCGGGTCTGACGGCGACCCATGTGGTGCTGGGGGACGGACCCGTTGAGGGGCATACGGTTCTGGTGAGTGGCGGTGCCGGGTCTGTTGGGCATTTGGCAGTCCAGATCGCGGCCGCCTCAGGCGCGCGAGTGATCGCGACGGCGGGCGCGGGGGCTGGCATCGCTGCTGCCAAATTAGCTGGGGCGGATGCAGTCTTTGATTACCGCGCACCGGATCTGGCGGACCAGATCATGGAAGCAACCGGCGGGCAGGGGATCGACCGCATCATCGAGGTCGAGTTCGGCCAGAACATCGCCACCAACACCGCTGTCATTAAGGAGAATGGACGTCTAATCGCTTATGGGTCCGCCAAGGACATGACGCCACAGCTGCCGTTCTACCCGCTGATGTTCAAGGCCGTGCGGATGGAGCTTGCCTTGATCTACCTGCTCACCCCGGAACAGCGGCAGGCGGCGACCGGCAACCTGATGGCCCTGCTCGAGCGGGGTGCACTCGTCATTCGGATCGCAGAAATTTTCCCCCTTGGCGAGTGTGCGGCGGCCCATGATCTCGTGGCCTCCGGCGCGCGGGCCGGGGCTGTACTGCTGGATTGCTCGTAGACCGAGCTGATCAACAAGGAAAAGGGCCCCCAAAGGAGGCCCGTTTTCGTTAATTCTCAGCGTACCACCACACGTCCGGTTGCCAGCCCGGCCAGTCGCCGAAGATCGGCATTGTGTCAGGGTATTTCAGATTAGCATCGTGCGCGATGCGACTGATATTCCACTGATAAATCGGGATTACGTACCGGCCCGAGGTGAGCAGACGATCAAGCGCACGGGTCGCCGCGACAAAGTCATCCTGGCTTTCCGAGGTCAAAAGCCGGTCGATCATCGCGTCTATCGCAGGCGATTCCACACCCATTAGGTTGCGCCCGCCTTCGTTGTTGGCATTGGCAGACCCCCAGTAAAGGTATTGCTCATTCCCGGGGGAGAGAGACAGACCGCGCCGGTAATAGGTCATGTCGAAATCATAGACATCGGTGCGTTCGCGATATTGCGCGCCATCGATCACCGTGATCGTCGGCGTGATGCCCAGACGGCCAAGGCTTTCGGTGAAGATGTCCATCATGGTCTGGTTTTCGGAACTGCCCGATTCCAGAACGATCTCAAAGGTGAACGGCGCGCCGTCCGGGCCGGTCATCACGCCGTCCTGCACGGTATATCCGGCCTCTTCCATCAGGGCCAAGGCGGCACCGATATTGGCGCGGTTGCGCTCGGACCCGTCGCCGACGGGCAGGGCGTAGCCGCTGATCGCCTCGGCTGGGATGTCATCTGCAAAGGGTTCGAGGAACTCGAGCACGCGGCCCATGGCGGGCCCGTCCCGCATCGCCAGCGGTGAGTTGGAGAAGTAGGAGGTAATGCGCGGCTGCGCGCCGCCGGTGATCGTGTCGTTGATGAACTCAAAGTTGAACGCATGCATCATCGCGTCCCGCACCCGGATGTCTTCGAACTGCGGGGACCGGGTGTTCATCACGAAGCCGGTGATGCCCGAGGGGCGCGAATGGGGCAGGATCGATTTGACGAATTCGCCCGACTGGATGAGCGCGGTGTCATACTGGGTGTCCCAGCGCACCACGTTGAATTCGCGGTTGGAATTGATCTCACCGACCTTGAACGCCTCAAACGCTGCGACCTCATCCCCGAAGAACTCAATGCGGATCGTGTCGAGGTTATAGAGCCCGTTGGTGAAGGGGACGACGCCGTCGGCCCAGTAATCTTCGTTGCGGGTGAGCTCCATGAACCGGCCCGCTTCGAAATCGGTGATGATATAGGGCGAGGAGGTGATGGGGATATTCTCAATCCCGCTTTCGGCAAACTCGATCCCCTCCCATTGGGCCTTTTGCAGGATCGGACGCATCCCCGCCAGAAGCGCCAATTCGCGGTCTTCGGTGTTGAAGGTGAAGCGGACAGTGCGTTCGCCGGTTTGTTCGATGCTTTCAAGCTTGGAATAGAATCCTGCGTAGCGTCCGTGCCCTTCGGTGCCCAACGTCTCATAGGACCAGATGACATCTTCGACGGTGACAGGGCTGCCATCGGAGAATCGGGCCTCGGGCCGCAGGGTGAATTCCACCCAAGAGCGGTCCTCGGCGGTCTCGACCGATTCGGCGAGGAGACCGTAGAGCGAGAACGGTTCGTCCAAGGACCGCGCCATCAGGCTCTCGCCCATCAAGAAGCGCAGCTGCCAGTGGGTGGAGCCTTTCTGGATGAACGGGTTGAGGCTGTCGAAGCTGCCGACGGTCGATGTGACGATTTCTCCACCGCGGGGGGCGTCGGGGTTGGCGTAGGGCAAATGCTCAAAATCTGGGGGCAGGGCAGGCTCGCCATACATAGCTATGCCATGCTGCGGCTCGGCGAATGCCAGCGTCGCGACCATGGCGGTGCTCAACCCGAGGCCGATCCGTGTCAACCAGCCGCTGCGCTTTGTGGGTAATCCTGTGGTCATTTTTGCGATGCTCCCCCATCATTCATTGATTGTTTGAAATTAGGTTAGATGGGGAAACAAAGCATTTCAAACTTTTAGCTTGGATGCGGGCGGCGGATTGCTTATAAGGAGGGCACTGCTCGATAGGTTTCTTGCCTGTATGAAACCTGCCTCAATGCA
>JBCBCS010000290.1:0-3479 GCA_038530475.1 Pseudomonadota bacterium | reverse complement strand
GGGCGGGTTGGCAAACATGCTCGCGTGCCATCTTGATCTGGAGAACCCGACCCACCGCAGTGCTGTGCAGACCTTTTGGTCATCGCCTGCGATGCCCGATGCGCCCGGCCTAAAAGCCGTCGATATGTTTCGCGCAGTGGGCAATGGCGAGATCAAGGCACTTTGGATCATCCACACAAACCCCGCCGTTTCCATGCCCGAAGCGGACGCGGTGCGCGATGCCATTGCAGGCTGCGACTTTGTGGCGGTGAGCGACGTGACCGGAGCAACCGATACAGCACGGCTAGCCCACGTTTTGCTGCCCGCTACCGCCTGGGCGGAAAAGGACGGGACCGTCACCAATTCCGATCGCACCATTTCCCGGCAGCGCAAAGTACTGCCTGACTATGCTGGCGCACGACCTGACTGGGCCGCACTGGCCGAAGTTGGTCGGCGCATGGGTTGGCAGGAAGCGTTTGACTACGAAACGCCCGCTGAGATTTTTCGCGAACATGCCGCGCTATCAGGGATTGCAGGGAAGCTCGGCAAGGATTTTGATATTTCTGCGCTGGCAGAGATTTCAGACGTCGAATTTGACGCGCTGAAGCCCACGCGTTGGCCGATCACACCAAAGCGGCAAGGCGGACGATTTTTCGCCGACGGGACGTTCTTTCACGACGACGGCAAGGCAAAACTCTTGCCTGTATCGTGGCGCGCGCCGGTGCAAAAACGCAGCCCAAGATACCCGTACCGGTTCAATACTGGCAGGGTGCGGGATCAGTGGCACACGATGACGCGCACAGCCCTGTCGCCCAAATTGTCAAGCCATCTTGCCGAACCGTATCTTGACATGCACCCGCAGGATGCACGCGACCACAAGCTGGAAGCGGCTGATCTAGTCGAAGTCAAAAGCCCGGCTGGCAGTGCCATCCTTCGATTGCGCCTGACCGAAGATGTCGCACCCGGGCAGGTTTTCGCGCCGATGCATTGGACGGGAGAGACGGCACCTTCCGGTCGGATCGACGCTCTGGTTGCAGGCAATGTCGACCCAGTTTCGGGTCAACCGGAAAGCAAAGCCGGGGTGGCAAGCGTGCAAAAAATGCAGGCGGCCTGGTATGGGTTCGCTGTGAGCCAGCACAAGCCGAACCCACGGTGCGACTATTGGGCTGTCGCCAAAACCGACTGCGGCCACCGTTTGGAATTAGCAGGGCGCACAACGCCCGATGACTGGGAAGCGGAGGCCCGCCGCCTCTTTGGATTACCCAACGCGGCCCTGACCAGTTTTACCGATGCCAGCCGAGGGATGGCGCGGTTGGCGTTTCACCATGACGGCATCCTTTTGGCCGCGCTTTTTGTCGCCCGGAAACCTGTGGCCGTCATGCGCGATTACCTGGCCACCCGACCCGGCCAAAGCCCAAAGGGCGCCTTGCTGGGCCGTACGCCGGCAGATGTGCCCGATCCCGGTCCCACCGTTTGTTCATGCTTCAACGTCGGCCTCAATACGATTGCGCGCGCCATTGAGGAAAAGCAACTCGTGGACGTCGAAGCCGTGGGCAGCGCGCTGCGTGCGGGGACCAACTGCGGGTCATGCAAACCCGAGATTGCGGCCCTTCTTGCGGCCATGGACCGACCGCAGGCAGCCCAGTAAGGAGCGTCCGATGAAAGCCTTTCCCATGTTTATCAAGACCACTGATCGCCGCGTGATCATTGTGGGTGGCGGGGAGCAGGCGACCCAAAAAGCACGGCTGATCCTGAAGACCGATGCAAGGATCGTCTTTGCCGCCCCGGATCTTGACGCCGAGTTGCAAGCGATCGTGAAAGCCGGCCGGGCTGAGCACTACAAAGGGGCTCTCACCGAAAGCTTCTTCGCGAATGCGGCCATGGTTTTTATTGCCACAGGCTGCATTGGTGTCGACGTATCAGCCCACGCTATCGCAAAAGCGGCGCGGGCGATGGTCAACGTTGTGGATCAGCCTGAGCTTTGTGACATGACCACGCCGTCGCTCGTAGATCGTGACCCGGTGGTTGTCGCTATTGGGACAGAGGGCACGGCCCCCGTGCTCGCACGGCAGATCAAGACGAAACTTGAAGAAGACCTACCCCAGTCTCTTGGTGGATTAGCGGCACTTGCAGGGCGGCTCCGCGGTGCGGTGGCAGGGCGCGTGCCTCAAAATGCCCGGCGTGGGTTTTGGCGTTGGGTCTTTGCCGATGCGCCCCGCCGCATGTGGGATAGCGGCGCCGAGGCTAACGCGGCGCTGGCTATCAAAGCGGCGATTGCAAATGGCGGCGCGCCCGATGAAAGGAAAGCCGGGGCAATTACGCTCGTGGGTGCCGGTCCCGGCGCACGAGATCTGATGACCCTGCGCGCGGTTCAAAGGCTGCAAGAAGCCGATATCATTTTTTATGACCGCCTCTGCGGAGAAGACGTCCTGGAACTCGCACGGCGAGATGCAGAGCGCATTTATGTGGGCAAACAGCCAGGCGCGCATACTTGGCCGCAAGAGATGATCACCGCGCGCATCATTGCGGAAGCAAAAAAGGGCCTGAAAGTGGTGCGGCTGAAATCGGGCGATCCCGGCATTTTCGGTCGTGCAGGTGAGGAACTGAGTGCGGCGCGCGAACAGGGCATTGATGTTGAAATCGTCCCCGGCGTGACCGCCGCAAGCGCGGCTGCAGCAACCTGCGGACGAAGTCTTACGGAAAGGGGCCAAACCGACAGAATTGTTTTGGCAACGGGTACTGGCCAAGACGGGAACGTCTCTGATGCGATCCTCGCCTGTGCAGAACCTGGGACTTCGTCGGCGATATACATGGGCGTCAGACAGGCAAACGAAATCCGCGCTGACTTGGTTAAGGCCGGAATGTCCGGAGATACTGTCGTCACGATTGCGGCCAATGTCTCAAAACCTTCGCAACAAATCGTCGAGGCACCTCTGAAATTACTCCCAGAATGCTTGCAAAAAAATGGCATCAACGGAGATGCGGTGATCATGTTACGCTGGGAGAAGGTCCAGAACACTGGAAAACCCTACGCCGCACGAACGGTGGCAACTGTCTCGCACAAACGAATGATCGAAATATAAGTCTCTCGGAAGAGTGACACCAGTCTTTGGTCTAGCACCATTGCGCGCACACAACCGCCACCTCGATGGATGCAGGCAAGGTCAAGTCGAACCTTTCAGAATGGATCGATACCGTGGCCCGGAATGGCCCAAAGTCGTCAACGAGACGGAGCCCAATTCGAAACCGAATGCAAAACCGGGACCGCCAACCATTTTCGGATCGAACTCGGATTACGAACGTCTCGCAGTTTGGTGCGCACAGGCAATAGCAACCTCATCCAAGATCAATTTGTCCAGCATAGGGTCAGGCCTCATAACCAGTAGATGACGAGAGCGGCCGGGGGGATGGCTGACAGGAAGACTTTCGGGCAGCGGTCGTATCGGATTGCCACATGCCGCCAGCCTTTCAACCTGCCGAACATAATCTCGATCCGGTTG
>JBCBCS010000289.1:0-3493 GCA_038530475.1 Pseudomonadota bacterium | reverse complement strand
CCGACAGGCTCAAGCGTGGTGAAAGATTCGCCCATGGCGAAATAGCCATTGAAATCGCCCGGATACATGATGCCAAAGCCGAAGGCCCAATACATGATCGCCGCGATTGAGAAGAGCGCGATGTTCTTGGTCAGCTGCATTGTCACGTTCTTGGACCGTACGAGGCCTGCTTCGAGCATGGCAAAGCCCGCCGCCATCCAGAACACAAGGAAGCCGCCAACAAGGAACAGCAACGTGGTCATGATATACGGGCCGATCTCGTCGAAGCCCGGCGCGGCGTCCTGTGCCAGCGCAAGGGTCGGAAGTGCCGTCAAAGCACCTGCAACCGAAAGAGTCTTGAAGAATTTCATCTGTGTCAGTCCCATGTCTCGCGCGATCAAATCGCGTCGTCGTTGGTCTCACCGGTGCGGACACGCAGAGCGCTTTCCACATCGAGCGTGAAGATCTTGCCGTCGCCGATCTTGTCGGTCTTGGCGGTGGAGGCGATGGTCTCAACCACTTGTTCGGCCATGGCGGCTGCCACGACGATCTCAAGCTTGACCTTCGGCACGAAATTCACGGCGTATTCCGCGCCGCGATAGATTTCAGTGTGACCGGACTGAGAGCCGAAGCCCTTGATTTCCGTCACCATCATGCCGCGTACGCCGATGGCGGTCAGAGCTTCGCGGACCTCCTCCAGCTTGAACGGTTTGATTGTTGCAATGATGAGTTTCACGATTGTCCCTTCCGGTTTCTTCGTCGTCTTCTGCGTCGGCGGGCGGACAGCATCCGGGCCGCGATGGGGGTTAAAGGGGCGCGTTCGCGGGGGGCTCTCAAGGCAAAGACGGCAATTCAGGAGGGTCACTTAAAGGTTAATTGCACAAAAAATGCACAATTTAGGCCGAGTGATCAAAAATTAATCAGGCAGAAAAGTGCCGAATTGGGCGGGAAGCCGCTCTACTTTTGGAATCGGTCGCTTTATCGTGCAGGCAAAGAAGAGCCGAAACGGCACGTGAAGGTATGGGCAGAGATGAGCGGGACAAAACGATCCCGGCCACCCTTGGTGGCTGAAAAGCGGACAAGACCAGCACCCAAAAAGCGCAAACCCGCGCCCCGAAAGCGCAAGCCCGCGCCTAAATCGCGCGGATTGCTGGGCACGTTGCTCTGGCCGTTCAAATGGACGCTCATCTTGCTTTGGCGGTTGTTGTGGCGCGGCGCATTGGTCGTTGGCGCGATTGTCGGGATCGCCGTGTTCTACTTCGCCTCAACCCTGCCCCCGTTCGAAGATCTGGTGGATGGCCGCACGCGCGGCTCGGTGACACTGCTTGATGCACAGAACGAGGTTTTCGCATGGCGCGGGGATCAGTTCGGCGGGATGATCCACGCCGACAGCGTCAGTCCGCATCTGCGCAACGCGATCATCGCCACCGAGGACAAACGGTTTGAGCGGTTCTATCACATTGGCGTGGATTTCTACGCCACTGCGGCTGCCATGGTCCGCAACTACCGCACCAACGGCAATCCGCTGGCGGGCGCGGGCGGCTCTTCGATCACGCAACAGACGGCGAAATTGCTCTGTTTCGGCAATCCCTTTGATCCTGCCGAATGGGAAGACGAAGCTGCTTATGAGGCCGACTGCCGCCGCACCACGATCTGGCGCAAGATCGTTGAGATGACCTACGCGATGGCGATGGAGACGCGCTACACCAAGGATGAAATCCTTACAATCTACATGAACCGCGCATATCTCGGCGCAGGTAGCCGTGGGTTTGAGGCCGCCGCCCAGCGTTACTTTGGCATTTCCGCCTCTGAGGTCGATGCGCCGCAGGCGGCAATGCTGGCCGGGCTCTTGCAGGCGCCCTCAGCCACCTCGCCCACCAACAACCTGCAGCGCGCGCAGGACCGGGGTGCAACGGTGCTGCGGTTGATGCGTGAACAGGGTTACCTCTCTGAGGCTGAGGAGGCGACCGCACAGGCCAATCCAGCCACCCTGTCGGCCCGTGCCCGACAAGCGGCGGGTGGCTATTTCGCTGATTGGGTCATGGACACCGGCCCGACGTTCTTTACCGAACAAACCACCGAAGACGTCATCATACGCACCACGCTTGATCCGCGCATTCAGAACGCCGCCGAAGAGGCGCTGACATGGGTGTTTGAGAACAAGGTCAGTGAAGGCAGCGAAGCACAGGCCGCCATCGTGGTGATGTCTGCCGATGGCGCTGTGCGCGCAATGGTGGGGGGGCGCGATCTGGATGTATCGGGGGTGTTCAATCGCGCGACACAAGCGTCCCGCCAACCGGGATCGGCTTTCAAGCCCTTCGTTTATGCCACCGCGCTCGACCTGGGCATGTCACCCTATGACATGCTGATGGACGCGCCGACCTGCTGGCCGGTCCTCGGCCAGCCAGACTATTGCCCGCAGAACTATACCCGCGAATTCTACGGCGAGGTGTCGATGGTTGAGGCGTTTCAGCGATCCCTCAACGTGCCCGCTGTTGCTGTGTCCGAGATTGTGGGCCGCGAGAACGTGCGCACCGTGGCGAGCCTCTTTGGCATTCAGAGCGATCTGGCGCTTGGCCCGTCGCTTGCACTTGGTGTGTCCGAAAGCACGTTGATTGAGATGGCGGGTGCGTATGCAGGTATTCTGAACGGCGGATCCGCCGTGAAACCATACGGGCTGATTGAGCTGCGCCTGCAGGGGGAGGAGGAACCGGTTCTGACAGCGACAGGCGGGATCCGGGAACGAGTCATTCAGGAACGCGCTGCGCGGGAACTGACATGGATGATGTATCAGGTGGTCGAGGGCGGCTCAGGCCAACGGGCTGCCGTTGAAGGCTGGGAAGTCGCAGGCAAGACCGGCACATCACAATCGGCGCGGGATGCATGGTTCATCGGCTTTACAAGCGACTACGTGGTGGCAGTCTGGATGGGCTATGACGACAACACGCCGCTGCGCAACGTCACCGGCTCTGGCCTTCCGGCCGACATCTGGCACGAGACGATGGTGCGGGTGGTCGAAGGGCTGACACCGACGCCGCTGCCCATGCAGGTGCCGGTCGATCTCTCCGCCCCGCCGCCCAATACCGGGCAAAACGGCGACGGTCTGGGCTATTCCGAAGAACAGGCCGACACGATCATCAACGATCTGATCCTGGAACTGCAGTCGAGCGGCGGTTAGCAACGGCGGGACAAGTCCCGCCCTACTCCTCAGGACACCGCGAATAGCGGAAGGCGTAGCCGTCCCAGAGCATGATGATCCCACCTTCGACCTCGGCATCATTCATCACCATCGCGCGCTCGGTCCAGACCGTATCCTCGCCGGAGCAGGCCATCGTGTAGAGCGTGGCGTCCATGTTCACCACGTTGACGGGCCGGGTCATACGGCATTCGACCTCCACCCCGTAGAATATCCCGTCTTCGATCTTCAGCGCGCCGCCATCAACACCTATCAGGGCACATTCAGCATTCGCGGTCTGACGATAGACCCCGTCATAGGGCGTCGCAGCGACAAGCG
>JBCBCS010000288.1:0-3505 GCA_038530475.1 Pseudomonadota bacterium | reverse complement strand
GTGCTTTCGCGCCGTCCCATGACAGCACACCGCCATGCACGTAGTTGAGCCGGACGGCGCAAAAGCACTCGCACCGCGTCTGGCCGAACGCGGTTTGCATATCCAGATGTTGCTGCACACCCACCAGCACATGATTGAGCTCGCCGATGACATCCGCGCCCTGCCCGTCCCGCTGGTGATCGATCATATTGGGTGGCCTGACCTGTCCCTCTCACCTGCAGATCCGGGCTTCCAAACGCTGCTGTCGCTGGTGGCGGACGGCCATGTCTACGTCAAACTGAGCGCACTCTACCGTCTTTGCGGCGCGCCCTATGATCAGGCCGCCCCATTCGTTGAAGCCCTGGCCGCCGCCAATCCGAACAGATGCCTCTGGGGCTCGGATTGGCCACATCTGATGCTGGCAGACGCTCAGATGCCGCAGGCCAGCGCCCTTCTTGATGCGTTCCACGATGTTGTGACCCAGACCGACCACCGCACCGCGATCCTCAGAGATACGCCCGACAGGCTCTTTTTCAGCTGAACGCAAGCCCTGCGGTTCCAATCCCGATCGCCTGTCCCTAGATAAAACCAAACACCAGCTATGAGGCCCCTATGATCGACCCCCGCACCTTCGACGCCAACGCAACCTCCGGCAACGCATTTGGCGATTTGCCGGAATGGGATCTCACGCATCTCTACCCTGCCCCGGACGCGAAAGAGCTTAAGCGGGACATGGATTGGCTCGAAGAGGCATGCCGCAGCTTTGCCACCGATTACGAAGGCAAGCTGAATGCGCTGGACGCTGCAGGCCTACTCGAAGCCGTGCAGCGGTATGAGCAGATCGACATCATCGCGGGCCGCATCATGTCGTTCGCGGGCCTGCGGTATTACCAGCACACCACCGATGGGGAACGGGCAAAGTTCATGTCCGATTGTCAGGACAAAATCACGACGTACACCACGCCGCTCGTCTTCTATGGCCTCGAATTCAACCGGATGGACGACGCCCATATTGATAACCTGCTGGCGCAAAACGCAGATCTCGCTCGCTACAAACCAGTGTTCGACCGCATGCGGGCGATGAAACCGTATCAGCTGTCGGATGAGCTGGAAAAATTCCTTCACGATCAATCGGTGGTTGGAGCATCCGCGTGGAACAAGCTATTTGACGAAACCATCGCCGGGCTGCAATTCACCGTCGACGGCGAAGAATTGAACATCGAAGGCACGCTCAACCTGCTCAGCGAGCAGGACCGCGCCAAACGTGAGGCCGCAGCCCGTGAACTGGCCCGTGTGTTCGGTGCAAATGTCAGCCTCTTTGCGCGGGTACACAACACGCTCGCCAAGGAGAAAGAGATCGAAGATCGCTGGCGCGGCATGCCCACACCCCAAACCGGTCGCCACCTGAGCAATCACGTCGAGCCCGAAGTGGTCGAGGCGCTGCGCAACGCGGTTGTCGACGCTTATCCCCGACTGAGCCACCGCTACTACGCGCTCAAGGCCAAGTGGATGGGGCTTGAGACGATGGAGGTCTGGGACCGCAACGCGCCACTGCCAATGGAAAGCGACCGGGTTGTCGGCTGGGACGAGGCCGAACAAACCGTTATGGACGCCTACGCTGCATTTGATCCGCGTATGGCCGAGATCGCGAAGCCGTTCTTTACCGAAGGCTGGATCGATGCGGGCGTAAAGGACGGCAAAGCGCCGGGCGCTTTTGCCCACCCGACGGTCACCACCGTGCACCCTTACGTGATGCTCAACTATCTGGGAAAACCGCGCGACGTGATGACCCTCGCGCATGAGCTTGGCCATGGCGTGCATCAGGTCCTTGCTGCTGAACAGGGCGAATTGCTCAGTTCAACACCCCTGACACTGGCTGAAACCGCGTCGGTTTTTGGGGAAATGCTGACCTTCCGCAAACTGCTCGCCCAGGCCAAGGACGATCAGGAAAAGAAGGTGCTTTTGGCTGGCAAGGTCGAGGACATGATCAACACGGTTGTCCGGCAGATCGCATTCTATGACTTTGAATGCAAACTTCACGCTGCTCGCTCCGGGGGAGAATTGACCTCAGACGACATCAACGCGCTATGGATGTCCGTTCAGGGCGAAAGCCTCGGCCCGGTGTTCAACTTCATGGATGGGTACGAGACATTCTGGGCCTACATCCCGCACTTCGTCCACTCCCCCTTTTACGTCTACGCCTACGCGTTTGGCGACGGTCTCGTGAACGCGCTCTATGCGGTTTACGAAGAACAGGGCGAGGCCTTCAAAGACAAGTATTTCGATATGCTCCGCGCGGGCGGCTCCAAACACCACAAAGAGCTTTTGGCCCCCTTCGGTCTCGACGCGTCGGACCCCGCCTTCTGGGCCAAGGGGCTTGGCATGATTGAAAGCATGATCGATGAGCTGGAGGCGATGGAAGGCTAGCCAAAAACCTCGCGCAGGACGGCATCTGGGCCGGACTTGCTGTCCGGTTCCGGCGCCGCTATCGCCGGAGTTTCGCGGATATGCAATCTGTCTTCCACGCACCGCAGCATGAAGGCAGCCAGATCGCCGGTGCGAGTGCGGATCAGGTGCGGCGGAATCACATCGGGGGTGACGGTGATCTCACCCCCAGCCGCTTCGTCCAGCAACCAGCCGGGGCGGACAGCCGTCCATTCAATATCTTGCGTCACACGCAAAAGGCGCTCCATCTCAGCCATTTCACGGAAAATGGCCCGCAAACCCATCTTTGCGGCCAGCCGAAACCAGATGGGCCCCCGGTCCATACTGGCCACAAAGGACGCAGAGATCGTTACCAGTCGAGTCACGTCAGCTTCTCTCATGGCGGTGATTAAATTGAGGGTCCCTTCGGTATGAAGGGGCGGCGGAAACAACACCGTATTTGGTCCGGCATCTATTCCAACCGCGTTCAGGACAGCATCGCAGCCACGCAAGTGCGCCGCCAGACCGTCGGGTTTCAAAAGATCAACGTTGACCCACTTTACGTTGGGGAAGTCGGGCTCTGACCCATCGCATGCATGCACCGTGGCAATCACGCGGTGCCCAGCAGCCGATGCCTGCTCCACCAAATGGGCCCCTGTGGCGCCGTCACCCGCCAGAACCATCAGGTTCAATGTCTGTTTTGTCTGCGCCATCTGTCGAACCCCTGCGATTTCCGGGTTCAACGTCTCCGCCAGATGCAGGGTTCCGCCCTTGCGACGCGATGTCCGGCCACGACCGTTGCTGGGCTGAAAAACAACAAACAACACAAAGCCGGAACAGCAGGCTTTCTATTTCCGAATGACTAGAACGAGTGTCGTCAATCCAGCTCTGTCCACGGCCAGGGCTTCACCTCCGACGCCCCCGTCTGATACCGCGCCGCCTTTGCGACCCAGATCCCCACATCCGTCCCGAGCTCTGCAATCCGCTCATTGGGTTGCTTCTGGTTGACCAGCATGATGATGAACTGCAACAGCGCCAGCACGCCAATAATCGAACCCGCAAAAGAGATCATGAAAGCAATGATGATCATGTAGATCAGCCG
>JBCBCS010000287.1:0-3517 GCA_038530475.1 Pseudomonadota bacterium | reverse complement strand
TTGATCGTGCCGGTGATGACATCCACGGACGGACGCTGCGTCGCCATGATCAGGTGGATGCCCGACGCCCGCGCCATCTGCGCCAGACGCTGAATGCAGGCCTCAATCTCTTTGCCCGCGACCATCATCAAGTCGGCCATCTCGTCCACGATGACGACGATATAGGGCATCTTTTCGGGCGTCAGTTCCTCGGTCTCGAACACCGGCTCACCGGTCTCATCATCAAAGCCTGTCTGGACCGTGCGGCTGAACATCTCCCCCTTGGCAAGCGCATCGGCCACGCGGCCATTGTAGCCGTCGATGTTGCGGACACCCATCTTGGACATCTTGCGATAGCGTTCTTCCATCTCGCCCACGACCCACTTGAGCGCCACGACTGCCTTCTTCGGGTCGGTGACAACAGGGCTCAGCAGATGCGGGATACCGTCATAGACGCTCAGTTCCAGCATCTTCGGATCGATCATGATCATCCGGCATTCTTCCGGCGTCAGCTTGTAGAGCAAGCTCAGGATCATCGTGTTGATCGCCACCGACTTACCCGAGCCAGTGGTCCCCGCGATCAGCAGGTGGGGCATCTTGGCCAGGTTCGCGATGATCGGCTCCCCGCCGATATCCTTGCCCAAGGCCAGCGGCAGCTTCATGTTGCCGTCGCCAAAATCGCGGGTGCTGAGGATTTCGCGCAGCACCACCATTTCGCGGTTCTCATTGGGCAGTTCAATCCCGATGACCGAGCGACCGGGCACCGTAGACACACGTGCCGAAAGCGCCGACATCGACCGGGCGATATCGTCGGCCAACCCGATCACGCGAGACGCTTTCAGACCCGGCGCAGGTTCAAGCTCATACATGGTGACAACCGGGCCGGGGCGGACGCTCACGATCTCGCCCTTCACGCCGTAATCATCGAGGACACTTTCCAGCATCCGAGCATTTTCCTCGAGCGCCTCATCGGAGAGCACATGCCGTGTGACATCGGACGGGTCAGAGAGCAGCCCAAGCGGCGGTTTCTCATATTCCGGACGGTTATCATCAAACTTCAACGCAGGCTGCGCTTCTGCCTTGGCTTGCGCGCTCGGCTGTGGCGCTTTGCGCAGCGGGTGTTGGACGCGCGGGGCCGGAGCAGGTGCAGGGGCTGCAACCGGAGCGCGGGTGGGGGCTGCGGGCATTGGATCGGGGGTCATGCCCGCATCATACGTCATGACATCAGCATCATCCTCGATCAGCTCAACAGTCTCAGGCTCCGCCGCCGCATCAACAGCTTGCTGCTGGTCGGTGCTCAGGATCATTGGGCGCGGACCGGTCAGCTGCGGTTCAGGCCGGGCACCCATCTCCATCCGGTTCGCAATCGCTGCCGTGACCGCAGGGTTCACTCCCGGCTTGGCTTCAACCTTGGGTTCCTCAGCGGGCAGCCCAGAGCGGGCGCGGATCGCATTGGCGATGCGGGCACTGATCCGGTCACCATCCGATGGTGGCACGTCCACATCCGTCGTCGGTGTATCAATCAGTTCGGGCTCTGGCTCCGATCGCTTCAAAAGCGAAGCGAACAAGCCCGGTTTTTGCTCAGCCTCGTACCGCGCCGGTGCCACCAATGGCGCTGCATCCTCGCCCTGTGGCTCCACCGGATCGAAATCCTCATACCGCGTCGGCATCGCCGGGTTCGCCCGAACCACCGCCGCAACCCGCTGCGCTTCGGCGCTGCGATCTGGGGCCGGGACTGCACGCGCGGCTTCAAGTTCCGCCTCATAGGCCTCGCGTTCCTGCCGCGACAGCTCCCGCCGCTCTGCCAAACGCGTCCCAACCGCCTGCGCCCCGCGATAGGACGCCGTGGCCGTCTTACCCAGGATCGTCAGGATTCCAGCATAGGTCACGATGAGGCCAAGCAATACGAACCGCCCGATCCGGCGCACCTCAACCATCGTCAGACCCAAGGCGAAGGCCAGCAGCGCCAGCACGCCAAGGCCCATTACAACCGACATCAGCTTGACTTCAAAGATCGTACCGAATGGGAGAATTGTCAGTAGGATCGACAAGACCATGTCGCCAAAATGTCCGCCCAAACCGAAGGTCTCATCCCAACCGGCACCGGGGGACAACGTCGCCGCATAAATCGCCGTCACCGCAATCGCGATAGGCGCAAAGACCAGACGGCCAAAGGCGCGTTCCTGCCCGTAATGCAACGCAAACCGAGCGCCCCACGCCACCAGCACCAGCGGTACCAACCACGACGCATAGCCCACAATCATAAAGAGCGCCGCAGCCACAGACGCGCCAGGACGGCCCAGCAGATTCTGCACCGGTGCATCGGTCGCGGACATAAAATTCGGATCATCCGGCGCGTAGGACCACAACATCAATGCCACCAGCAAACCAACCGTGAACAACGCAATTCCGATCAGCTCCTTGCTGCGCTTTTCGATCATCGCTTGCGTGGTGCTGTCCAAAAGCGGGTCGCGCTGACGGGTCTGATAAGATGCCATAGCTCGTTCCTCAGTCGTACAAACAGTCGCGGATCAGCTTGAGCCCGCGCTGCGTATCTTCTCTTGGGGCGACCAGAGCCACCCGGATATATCCTTTGCCGGGGTCGGACGTTTTATGCCCTACCGCTTCGCTGCTTGAGGGTGAGACCCCGTCGGGTCGCGACAGATAAGCACCGGGCAACACCCGCACGCCTGTCTTATCCCACAACTTCACCGCAGCCTCTTCGCCATCCTCGACCGGAAGCCACAGGAAAAACCCAGCCTCAGGCGAGGCGTAGGAGTTCACCCCGGCAAAAATCTTGTCCGCGTCGTCAAATTTCGCCCGATACAACGCCCGGTTCTCTTCGACATGCGTCTCATCGTTCCAGACTGCCGTCGCGACCCGTTGCAGCGGCATCGGCAAAGGCGCGCCGGCATAGGCGCGCAGCTGACGAAGCTCAGCGATATTGCGCGGCCCAGACGCGACAAAACCGGACCGCAGACCGGGCAGGTTTGAGCGTTTAGAGAGCGAATGAAACACCACGACCCGCTCCGGATCGCAGCCCGTGTCCCGAACCGCCTCAAGCCCGCCCATCGGCGGGGCATCGCGGTAAATCTCGGAATAGCACTCATCCGCGAAAATCTTGAAATCGTGCTTTTCGGCCAGCGCGATCAACGCGGCCCAATAGTCGGGCGACGCCACAGCCCCCTGTGGGTTCGCGGGCGAGCAAATGTAAGCGATCGTCACTCGGTCGAGCACGTCGTCAGGCAACGCGGTGTAATCCGGCAGATGCCCGGTTGCTTCGGTCGCAGGCACCATCACTGGCTCCGCCCCCACCGATAGGGCGCCAATGGCGTAGACCTGATAGAAGGGGTTCGGCATCAAAACAACGGGCTGCTGGCCATTCTTCATCTCAGGCCCCAAAGCCATCGCGGCGTTATACAGACCCTCACGTGTGCCGTTCAGAACCATCACCTGTTCCGGCGAATTATCCAAAGAACGAAGGCGCGCCAGAGCTTTTGGCAGCGATCTGCGGGTGGATCACCCGACGCTATTCGGT
>JBCBCS010000286.1:0-3572 GCA_038530475.1 Pseudomonadota bacterium | reverse complement strand
CTTCTGTTTCGGCAAAGGCCGCGCCGGCACCGCGTCCGATCTTCAGGCCTTCGGAGCAGAGATGGGCTTTGGTGTGACCCTTGCGCCCCTGCTCAAGAACGGCAGCAACGCGGTGTCCTCCACTGCAATCCGCACCGCGCTGAGCGACGGCCGCCCGGATCTCGCCGCCCGGATGCTGGGCCATTGGCACCGGATCGATGGCCCGGTGATCAAGGGCGACCAGCGCGGTCGCGACCTTGGCTATCCGACCGCAAACATGTCCATCGACGGCTTGCACCCGCCAAAATTCGGGGTTTACGCCGTCAAGATCGACGTTTTGACCGGCCCCCATACCGGCAGCTACCACGGCGCGGCCTCAATCGGCGTCCGCCCCATGTTTGGCGAAAACCGTCCGAATTGCGAAACGTATATCTTTGATTTCAAAGGCGATCTTTATGGCGCTGAGATCAGCGTCGGCCTCGTCTCTTTCTTGCGCGGCGAAGAAAAATTTGATGGGCTTGAGGCTTTGATTGCGCAAATGGACCGCGATTGCGCGCAGGCCCGGGACATCCTCGCCGATGCCTAGGCTCCGCCCCCGCTTCTGGGAGACTGTCGACCTCAAGGACATGACCCGCGCCGAATGGGAGGCACTGTGTGACGGCTGCGGCAAGTGCTGCCTCAACAAGCTAGAGGATGACGAGACCGGAGAAGTCGCCCTGACCCGCGTTGCCTGTCGCCTGCTCGACGATAGCACCTGTCGCTGCGTCCATTATGAGAACCGCCACCAATTCGTGCCCGATTGCATCGTGCTGGACCCCAGCACCATCGACCAGCACATGTATTGGCTGCCGCGCACCTGCGCGTACCGTTTGCTGCACGAAGGCCGCCCCTTGGCGGATTGGCACCCGCTCGTGTCGGGATCGGCACAGTCGGTGCATCAGGCCGGTGTCAGCGTGCAGGACATCACGGTTAGTGAATTCGACACCCCCGAGGACGATTGGGAAGACCACATCATCGAGGAGCCTTTGTAGATGTTCTTTGCCTCCGACAACACCAGCGGCGCGCATCCTGCCGTGATGGACGCCATCGTGAAAGCCAATGACGGTTACGCCATGCCCTATGGCGCCGACCCGTTCATGGATGAAGTCCGGCAGATGATCCGCGACCGGTTCGAAGCACCAGAGGCTGTGGTTTATCTGGTCGCCACCGGATCGGCTGCCAACGCGCTGGCGCTGGCCTGCCTGTGTCCGCCTTGGGCCACGATATATGCGCATCAGAACAGCCATATCGAAGAAGACGAATGCGGCGCGCCGGAATTCTACACCGGCGGCGCGAAGATTACGCTGGTCGGCGGCAAGGACGCCAGGATGGACCCCGGCCATTTGCGCCAGACCATCGCCCATACGGCGCGGGCCGGTGTGCATAACGTCCAACGCGGTGCTGTCAGTATTACTAACGCGACCGAAGCCGGCGCCGTCTATTCGGTGTCAGAGGTTGCCGCTCTGGCCGCGGTCGCCCGTGACTACGACCTGCCTGTTCACATGGACGGGGCGCGGTTCGCCAATGCGCTCGTGAGTTCAAACGCATCGCCTGCCGAAATGACGTGGAAGGCCGGCGTCGACGTGTTGTCCTTCGGCGGGACCAAGAACGGCTGCATGGGAGTTGAGGCCGTGGTGATCTTCGATCCGGCCAAGCACGACCCGTGGGAATTTGAGCTGCGACGCAAACGCGGCGGTCACCTCTTCTCAAAGCACCGGTACCTCAGTGCCCAGATGCACGCCTATTTGACGGATGACTTGTGGCTGACCCTCGCCCGGCACGCCAATGCGATGGCCACCCGTCTCTCAACCGGAATCCTCAGCCTCGACGGCGCATCGCTAATGCACCCGACGATGGGCAATCAGGTCTTTGCCTCCTGGCCACGTGGCGGTCACCGACGGGCGCTGGATGCAGGTGCAAAATATTACTTTTGGCCCTTTGACCAAAGCCTCGATGGACCCGATGATGAGATGCTGAGCGCACGGCTCGTCCCATCCTGGTCAACGTCTGAGGCGGATGTGGACCGGTTCCTCGACCTGATCCGCTGACCCCGGCCAAGGGGGCCTTGCCGCCCGACTGAAAGCACACCGCCCCACGTCTTTGGTTTCAAAATACTCAAACGCGCCGAAGGCGCCGGATCGGATTTGCGAAGCAAATTCGATCAAGAATGACGGGCGGTCGGATTTGCGAAGCAAATTCGATCAAGAATGACGGGCGGTCCGATTTGCGAAGCACATTCGAAATCAGACCTTGGCAAGCGCCTCCGCCACAGCCCGCGCATGCGTGATCGGAACCATATGACCTGCCCCTTCGATCACGTGACGCGACGCGTTGGGCAGATCCGTTTCCAAGACGTCGAGGATGGAAGACACGATCGTCGGGCTGTCCGAGCCCTGCACCAGATCCACCGGGCACGAGATCTTTGACAGGTGAGACAAGATTCCAGTCTCATCGCGCTCCAGAAACCCAGCCGCCGCCGGGATCAGGTGGATGCGGTCGACGATGGCACGCCTTTGGGCAGTTGGTGTCTCCTCCCACGGCACGCCGAAGCCCCACAGGCCGATAAATGCGCGGGCCGCGCCCTCTCTGTCGCCTTGCGCCCACGCCTTTGCGAAGGGCGCAAATATGTCTTCGTAGTCCGCGTAGGCCGCGCTGCCGCGCGTCGCGGCGAACAGCACCGGCTCAATCAGGGTCAGGCGAGAGACAAGGTCCGGCCGTTCCACTGCAAGCCGCAACGCCACAGCACCGCTATAGGAATGGCCGACGATATGGGTCGGGCCGCTCAATTCGGCGATGGCTCCAGCGATGGTCACGCTTGGGTAATCCCCGTCACGCACCGCATCCCTCCACTCAGGCGATCGCCCATGTCCCGGCAAATCCACCAGGATGTTTTCCGCAGCTGGCAGGGCGCGGACAAGCGGCAACAGCATGTCCGACACACCCAAAGAGCAATGGAGCAAGAGCCGTGGGTCACCCTGACCCACGCGCTTCGCGTAAAGCTTCATCAGGACTGACTTTCGATCAGATCTTACCGGCGAGCGACATTTCAAGATCCGCGAGGCGGTCCTCACCCCAGAACCGCTCATCTTTGTCGGTGATGAAGAACGGAGCGCCGAACGCGCCCTTGCTGACAGCCTCTTCGAGGTTTGCAGCGTACACCTCTGCGCCTTTGAGCATCCCGCTGTCGGCGAGGCCCGGATCAAACCCGGCCTCTTCAAGACAGGCACGGATCACGTCATCTTCGGCCACGTTCTTTTCGTCCGCCCAGCACGACCGGGTCAGCGCCGCGACAAGACCGGCCACATCGCCACCGGCCTCCTGAGCGGCGATGATCGCATAAGAGGATGGCGCGGGGTTGGTCGGCCAGAACGCAGGCTGCAGGTTCAGCGGCATTCCCGCGATCGCGGCCCGGCGGCGCAGCTCCTGCAGGCGGTATGCCTGACGGTTGGGGTGGCGATCCTTGGGGGGCGTCCCCCCGGTGCGGGCAAAGAGCGCCATGATGTCGAGCGGCTTGTAGGTGATTGTCGCGCCGTGCTTGGCCGCGACCTCCTCCA
>JBCBCS010000285.1:0-3640 GCA_038530475.1 Pseudomonadota bacterium | reverse complement strand
GCCAAGGCTTATGTGCCCGTGATGAAAGAGCAGGGCGCCGACATCATCATCGCGCTCAGCCATTCCGGGATTGCCGAGGCGGATCACACCGAATTCATGGGCAATGCCGCGATCCCGCTTGCCGCCGTCGATGGCATTGATGCCGTGCTGACCGGGCATTCTCATGATGTTTTCCCATCATCCTCTTACGAGGGGATGCCCGCCATTGATGTCGCGGCGGGCACCATCCATGGAAAGCCCACCGTGATGGGCGGCTTCTGGGGATCGCATCTCGGCGTCGTTGACCTCATGCTCGAAAACTCGGGCGGGGAATGGCGTGTCGTCAGCCATGCTGCCGAAGCGCGCCCGATCTCGCGACGCAACGAAGATCGGTCCGTCACAGCCCTCGTCGAGAGCGATCAGACCGTGCTGGACAGTGTGGCGGACATCCACGCCGAAACACTCGCCTATGTGCGCCGCGCCGTGGGCAAAACCTCGGCGCCGCTGCATTCGTATTTTGCGCTGGTCGCCGATGATCCCTCGGTTCAAATCGTGTCCAAAGCGCAAAGCTGGTACGTCGCCCAGAGGCTTGAAGGCACGGAATACGCGAGCCTGCCGCTTCTGTCGGCTGCGGCTCCGTTCAAGGCGGGCGGGCGCGGCGGTCCGGAATACTATACCGA
Source organism: Pseudomonadota bacterium (assembly GCA_038530475.1). Taxonomy (GTDB): domain Bacteria; phylum Pseudomonadota; class Alphaproteobacteria; order Rhodobacterales; family Rhodobacteraceae; genus Octadecabacter. The sequence goes on along the minus strand of JBCBCS010000285.1, from coordinate 2,981 downwards.
TGTGCCCGTGGGGGATGTCGCGATCAAAAACGTGGCGGACTTGTACCTGTACCCCAACACGGTCCGCGCCGTGAAAGTCACAGGGCAGCAAGTGAAAGACTGGCTCGAACGTTCTGCGGGCATGTTCAACCAGGTCACACCTGGCACAGCGGGCGAGGTGCTGCTGAACCCCGAGTTCCGGTCCTACAACTTTGATATCATTGATGGCGTGGAGTATCAGATCGACGTGAGCCAACCGTCGAAATTCGCCCCAAGCGGTGAGCTGGTGAACCCGGATGCCAACCGGATCGTAAATCTCACCTTCAACGGCGCGCCTTTGGACATGGAGGCAGAGTTCGTGGTGGCCACCAACAACTACCGCGCTTCGGGTGGCGGCAGTTTCCCGGGTGCCGATGGGTCGACAGTTATCTTTGAAGCACCTGACACGAACCGCGACGTTATCGTCCGCTACATCGTTGAGCAGGGGACGATCAATCCCGCGGCAGACGACAATTGGTCGTTCAAGTCGCTGCCCGGGACATCCGTTTTCTTTGACACGGGGCCCGGTGGGAAGGAGCTGGTTTCCGATGTGAAGGGCGTTGCGATCACGCCCGCAGGGGACGGAAACGATGGCTTTGCGCGCTATCGCATCGATTTCTAGTCGAACGCCACACTTTGAAACGGGCAAGGACCGGGGGCATTGCGCCTCCGGTCTTTTGCTGAGGTGTGCTGTCCGCGATGCAAAATCGCCGCAAGCGATTTCTATTCCCCGGCCTGTTTCGTCTCGAACCTCAGGCCGTGCGCGGTCCGGTTGGGGAAGCCTTCCCAATAGGTATGCGCTTGTGTTGGATTACCCGCGTCATCCAGCTCCCAAACGCCTTCGGCAGCGACGGAAACAAGATCAAAGTAGGCTGAACGATCTTCGCCCTTGAGATGTTGATCCAGAAAGGCGGTGACAAAATGCTGGCTGATATTGTTCATTCGCACACTGTCCCAGACCGGGTCCGCGTAGTGATCGAACGGCGCCCAGCCCAGCTTTTGCGAAACGGCGTAGCTTTCCGATGGTGCAGGCATCGGCGCACCTGCATTGTGATTGGCGTTTTCAAACGTCAGAAGGTGACGCGTCGTGTTTACCGTACCATCAAAAATGCCGCGGATAGCATCATAGATGCTGACATCGTCAACTCCGCCAGCAATCAGCATCAGGGGCTTCTCCACGCCCGCCAACCCGAAATTATCCCAAAACCCAGCGTTGTTGCCCCATGGTCCGAATGCGACAAAGGCCTTTACCCGGTCATCGAGGAGGTCAGCATGCTCTTGGGTGCCCGCCATATTCCTCTCGAGCAGCCCCTGTGGTGCGCCCCATTCATATTTTGTGCTGGCCTGCGTGACGCCCGCACCAGCATAGATCAAAGCGCCGTAGCCGCCCATTGAGTATCCGACCACCGCGGCATTTTCTGCATTTGTGATCGCGCCCAAATCGTCTGTCAGTGCTGCCATCTGGTCGATCACAAAGCGTTGATCCCAAGGCCGGTTCACCAAGGTCGAGCCGAATGCCGCTTGATCGGAATAGGTGCTGTCCGTGTGGTCGATGCTGGCGACCACATACCCTTTGCTGGCGATGTTTTCCGCCAAAGGAGACATCAGCCAGCGATTGCCCGGATATCCATGGCTGATGATCACCAGTGGAAAGGTTCCGTCGGCCACAGCCGCATCGCGTGCTGCGCGACCAACGAGTGTCACGGTTGTTTCCCCATCGCGGGTCACGGTGTCATAGGTGCCCCCCGGGTCCGTCCCCATCGCAGCCGGGTACCAGACCTCAACCGTCAAAGGACGGTCATAGCGCGCGATCTCTCCATCCGCTTTGGTGTTGACCACATCCATCTGATCTGGATTGGAAAACGCCATTTCGCGCACGCCGACCGGAAAATCGCCGAGGGCGGCAAGCTCTGGCGCATCCGGGCGGATTGTATCGATCCGGTTCTCTGCGTGCAGCGGAAAAGCGAGCGTTGCAAGCGCAGCACCAGTAACAGCCTTTTTGTAGGGCCTCATGCAGATCTCCTTTGGATGACCTAGGAAAACTCAAAATTGCTGTGGAGAGGGCGAAACAAATTCGTGCTCGGACATAACTATACACCGGAGGCGGATGTCGGCAATGCAATCTGCGCGTGCAGCGTTATGCGAAATACACAGAGCGCTCACTTGGACCGTTTCGGAATGAGCGAGGAGCGTTTGCCGCAAACACCGGCGCCAGAAGGCAGGATGCCCGTGTTCGCAGAGAAACCAAAGTGCCTATGCGAGCCAACTCTCGGTCCAGCAGGCCAAATTGCTCGCCAACCCGGGCCCAAGCCAAATCATCTTGGACGCGTCGTTAGGATCTTTGCGATCTCCAGATTTTCAATCCAGCCCAGTGTCGCTTCCGGGCGCGAATATGGCGAAAGCCACGAACCGCGCCGGGTGAAAGCTGCAATATTTTGCGTCACGCCACCTCACGTGATACCGCATCACTTTCAACATGCACCGCGGTATTCGCATCCGAAATTGTGAACCGCGAGACGCTTTCCAACAGTGTGGACGCCTCGTGCTTGAGGCTTTGACTGGCGGCAGTAGATTCTTCCACCATTGCTGCATTGGACTGAGTGGCCGTGTTGATTTGCGATACGGCCGTGTTGATTTCGCCAATACCTGAGGCTTGGTCGACAGCCGATGCCGCGATTTTGTCGACCTGGCTGGAGATGTCGACAACCTCGGCCACGATATTGTCCAGCGCGGCGCCCGTTTTGTTTACCAGTTCGACGCCCCGCTCAACTTGATCGCTGGACGACGAGATCAGCTTGGTAATGTCGTCCGCAGCAGCTGAGGAGCGTTGTGCAAGTTCTCGAACCTCCGACGCGACCACGGCAAATCCACGGCCCGTGTCCCCCGCGCGGGCCGCTTCGACACCCGCATTTAGCGCAAGGAGGTTGGTCTGGAACGAAATTTCATTGATGACATTTATGATG
>JBCBCS010000284.1:0-3677 GCA_038530475.1 Pseudomonadota bacterium | reverse complement strand
GCGATCGGGCCATGGCTGGCCTCCTTTCGAGTGTAGGTGAGACGGAATGGTGATCAGGTTGACTGGCGGGGGCGCGGATCGTTGGAGATCTTCGCGCCAAACTGTTCGACCATGTCGATGTAGGTGGTCAGCGAGACAGACTGGCCGACACCTGAATGGTCAGCGTCAACCGATCCGTCTCGTGTCACCCGCGGCAGGTTGGCGAAGGCAATGACATCCGTAACGGGTCGGATATCGATGAACGGCGTCCCACGTGCGACCGCAAGAGCGGCCAAGGGAAAGCGCTCGATCGGCGCGAAGGTCGACACGGTGGTCCAACCGAGATGGATGAATGTCCCGCCCTTTCCGCAGATCACATGGGCATTCGGCAATATCGCCGCCTGCCTGAGATAGCCGAGATCGCGGAGTACGGCTTTCCGCTCGAGCTGCCGTGCCAGCCCTGCCTGACCGGCTCGGCGCAGCTCTCTATGCCGCCACCAAGAGGCAGCGGTTGCGCGGAGCACGCGCAAGACACCCGTTTGCATGGGAATTTCCTTCATCCGGAACGACAGACCGGAACCCGGCCCGGACCCGTCCGAGGCACCCCAAGGTCCCTCAACTGTCAGTCAAAAAACCCGAAGGACACTTTCCCTTTCTGCCAATCCGGAGGCACAGGCTGAGGAATTCTGGGGCCGTCAAAACCGCGGTTCACCTTCATTGCATACTGCACCCAAAGATCGGTAACGCACATCGGCAAAGAAGTTCATTAGTCTTCTGATTTACAAACTTTATCAACGACTTAGGATTTCCCCAGACCGGCAAGCCTCACCGGTGCTTGGCTGATACTTCCTTGGAGTCGGCGTTTCGGGCTTCGCCTGTGACAAGTCTCTTTACGTCGCCGTCAGGGAATAGCTGGTGCTGCGTCCACCAGCCTCATCTTTCTCCAAGGCGCCCAAGTCGATCAGATTGAGGATGTCGCGATAGGCCGTATCTTGTGAACACTTTTCGATCTTTGCATATTTCGACGTCGTGAGTTTTCCTTCGAACCCATCCAGCAGGCGGTTGAGCATGTCCCGCTGCCGGTCGTTCATGTTCGCCGCTCCGTATTTCTCCCAGAACCGCACCTTCCGGAACACAGCCTCAAGAATGATCTCTGCGCCGCCGAATGCTCGATCCAGGCAAGCCAGGAACCAAACGAGCCACGCCGTGACATCAAGCCCCCCTTTCTGCGTCGACTCGAGCATGTCGTAATAATCGCTCCGCTCCTGTCGGATTTGCGTCGACATGCTGTAGAACCGCTGCGCGCTACCTTCGGATCGCGCCAAGGCCATGTCTGCGATCGCCCGCGCGATGCGGCCGTTCCCATCATCGAAGGGGTGGATGGTGACAAACCACAGATGGGCGATGGCGGCATGTATGACGGGATCTGTTTCGGGAGGCTGGTCAAACCATTCCAAAAACCGCGCCATCTCCTCGTCCAGTCGGTTGGCCGCAGGCCCCTCAAAATGCACGCGTTCGCGGCCATAGGGTCCTGATACAACCTCCATCGGACCGTCACGCCAATTTCCCACCCTGATCCGGGTCATTCCACTTCGCCCGGTCGGAAAGAGAGCCGCATGCCAGCCAAACAGACGCTCCGCGTCCAGTGGCTGGTCATACGCTTGGGTCGCGTCCAGCATCATCTCGACAACACCATCAACATGGCGATCAGACGGGATCAGTCCGCCAATTTCCAGACCTAACCGCTTTGCGATAGACGATCGAACCTGATCCTTGTCGAGCGTTTCCCCCTCGATCTCGCTGCTTTTCACGACATCACTGGTCAGTGTTCTGAGCATCGCCTCGTTGCGAAGATCGAAGCCAAGACCCTCCATGCGCCCCAAGAGCTTGCCTTGGCGGTGACGGACCGCAGCAAGTTGTGAAGACAGTTTGGCCTTGTCCCAGGCAAACTGGGGCCAATCAGGGAGTTCGTGAATGTAAGTCATATTTTACGCATTCCTTGCGGAGATTATACGGCACAATCTCCGCAAGACAATAACAAACACCGCAGAGGGCGCGGAGAATAAGGGCGGCAACCTCCGCACACCGCTCTTCGAACGCTGAATGTTGGACACCTACTTTACCATTCTATTACGCAGCCTGTCCGCCCAGCCGACCATAAAAACTGCGATCAAGGTGCAATTCGCCAACCTGCGCCCGTTCTACGAGCCCGCGTAGGTATCCGCCGGGTGATTTGACCTCACCAGTGGTGGATTTATCGAGGATAAGGGCTAGGGAAGCCGCTGCAGCGGCAGGCCCCAACACTTTGTTGGCCAAGTTCCACGCATCTTCCGAGATGCCCACGATGGGCCTAAGATTGGCCGCCGCCCGGTGCACGTCGTTCCAGTCTCGCAGGTAGCCACCCGTTGCCCGCGCCATCTCTGCAAAATGCGGACAGGAGGCCATCAACATCGGGATATCGACGTCAGATCCACGTTTTGATGCACCGTTTTGACCATGGGTGCTCCAGTTGATGTCTAGATCAACTTCTTCCGCGCTCTCAACGGACTCTGCCCCCTGCCCTTCTCGCGCAACTCCGGCCGCGTGCTTTGTTTCAAAGCGATTACTTTTTACAGGATTAGGTTCATTTGTAGTTTGTATGTGGGTTTCAATTTCGAGACTCGTGGGTGTCATATATTGAGATTTACTGACCTCTGAATCGGCGCTGTCGGCCGAGCTCGCATCAGACCGATCGGGCCAATCAAAGGCCGCCTCGAAAGCTTGCTCCACCGAGACAAGGAATGCCTTGATGCGGGACAGGTAGTTCTCCAGCCCTTCCGCCCTCTCGGAGCGCCTGGGCAGGCCCTCCAGGAGCCCGCCAAACGTCTCCTCGAGGTCGCGCCACGGCCCGCGCAGACCCGCCTCCAACGCTTTCTCGATCTTGGCACGGATCATGCGCCGTGTGACGGTGATCGCGTTGCGCAAGCTGGCACAGGCGCTGCGTTCCGCTTGGAGATGCGCGTAGAGCGTTTCAAACTCCTCCGCGCGCGCCGCAAGGGGCGCCAGGTCAAAACCATAGGCTTCAACGATCACGCCGTCCTCGTCCCGCTTGCCCCAGCGTTTGCCATTAGGGCTATCCTTCATAGAGATCACCCCCGCTTCGCAGAGCCGCCTTACGTGACGGCGTAGTGTCGCCAAGGAGAACCCCGTCTGCTCCATCAGGAAATGGTTCGACGCCCAAACGATGGGCCTCCTGCCCTCTTCCCAATCTTGCGCCTGCGTAACCGCGCCAAACGTATCGAGAAGCAGCAAGTCCTGCGACTTCAGACCAATCGCTGCCGCGACCTTCTTCACCGCAACGATCGCCTGGGATTTAGGTATAGATAACCGTTCGCCAACTTCTGCAAAGCGCTCGGCTTGTAGAAGTCCCGGCGTCGGCTTGCGCCAACCGCTCTGTGTCATGCCTGTATTTCACCTCCGTGGTTTGTGGAGGCAAAAGGATCCCGCTCGCCTAAACGACGTTCTTTCGTTGACAGTGATTCGCGGGAGCGGTATCCAGTAGGTGTCTAATCTAATCGGATAAGCTCTCGGGCCGGATCGGCTTGGGGGCTTTTCTTTTGCCTCAGGTCATGATGTTGATGTCTCCTCAGTCTTTCTGAGAAACTCCGCGTAGAGCTCGTCGAGGTTCTCCGAGAGAAAGTCTCCGAATGCCGCGGAAT
>JBCBCS010000283.1:0-3684 GCA_038530475.1 Pseudomonadota bacterium | reverse complement strand
ATACTTTCCGATGGCGCGTCGCTGGATCAGGACGCGTTTGCCGTCCATCACAAAGACAGAGATGGCCTTGTGCCGAAGTCCGCGCTGATGCACCTCAAGCTTTTCTACAGGTGTAAGCGTTCCGTTAACCCAGGCCGGGATCATGGTGGTCATACGTAACTTGGCCGGACGATGCGCGTCAGGTGAGCGATGTTCTTGATACCGATCTTTATGTGGGCCATAGGCCGAGCCTTCACGAGCTTTTTGTTCATATAGGCTTCAAACGTCAGCCGCTGCACGTCGACATCATGACACAGGGACACGAAACGTTCGCGGCGCTCGTCAGACTTGTAATAAGCGTCCTGCATGGAGCGCAGGACCTTGAACACCATCTTGTGCTCTTTCATGAAAACCTTTCGGGCCAATTGCAGATCGCGGACCTTGCCGGAAGCCAGGCAAGCATTCGCAGCCTCCGCCGCAACGCGCCCTCCGAACATCGCGTAATAGATACCTTCCCCGGAGGAGGGGGCAACAACGCCCGCGGCGTCACCGGCCAGAACAACGTCTCGACCGTTGTCCCAGCGATCAAGTGGTTTAAGCGGGATTGGCGCGCCCTCTTTTCGGATCGTTTTGCAATTGGTCAGGCCGGATGCTTCCCTCAGTTTCGCGGTCGCTTCCTTCAGGTCGATATTCGTGATCTCGGTTCCCATGCCGACGCTGCATTGCGGACCATGTGGGAAGACCCAGCCGTAGAAATCCGGACTGATCTCACCATCGTAAATCACGTCACACCGCTTGGGATCATAGACCTCGTTGGCTTCGGGTGCCTCGATGATCTCGTGGTAGGCCACCACGTAGGGAATAGTGTCACCGCCGGGGACTTCCTGGGCCCCAACCCTCGATCGTGCGCCGTCCGCACCGACCACCAGTTTAGTTGTCAGCTTTTGTGCATTGCCGCTGATCTTGTCGCGGTACACGACATGCGTCCCGTCGCCATCACGCTCAATCTTTGTAAAGGTGCCGGTGTAGCGATGTGCGCCCGCCTTCTTGGCGCGGTCGCGCAGGAATTCATCAAAATGCTCCCGATCGACCATCCCAACATATCCATTCTCAATCGGAATATCGACCTTACGCTGCGTGGGCGAAATCATGCGTGCGGTATTCACACGGGCGACGATCTGTGCGTCCGGAATATCGAAATCCGCAATCAAGCGCGGCGGCACAGCTCCTCCGCAGGGCTTAATCCGACCGGCTCTGTCCAGCATGGCGACTTTGTGGCCCGCGCGCGCGAGGTCTTCTGCGGCTGTGGCACCAGATGGTCCCCCACCAACGACGACAACATCATACATTTCTATTCTCCCGGTTGGAGGATGGGGTCAGGCTCTGGCGCGTCCGAAAGGATGCGCATGGCAACGAAAGCGGCGGCGCAGAACAGCGCGGCCTCAAGTGAAAAGACGGTGGCGTAGGCGGCAGCGTCAGGCAGCGTCAGGCGGATGAGGTCCAGCAGGCCCGTTGCAATCAGGCCAGCAAGGCCTGCGGCGATGGCTTGTGCTGCCCCAAACACCCCCATGCGCACTCCGGTCGCGCCTTCACGTTCAGATGATAAGACCATCATCGAACCGACCGCGCCCACGACAAACAAGCCGTTACCAAGGCCCAGCGCGACAGAGGACGGAATCAGCGGCATCTGCGCCCCTAAGGCAAGCAGCCCCGCGGCAGAGATCACGCAACCCGTGACGGCCCACATCCGGAGCGAGCCGATGCGGAAGGACGACAATACTCCAGCAAGGATCATGCCAAGTAGGGCAGCCCCATCCTTACCGCCCGACAGTTTGGTGGAGTCTTCGGGTGACAGGCCGTGAACGTGGCCGGCAAAGGGCTCAAAGATGAGTTCTGACAGGTAAAACGCAAGGATCGACAGGAAGACAAACCCGGTAAAGGCGCGGGCAGCCGGATCAGCAAGCGTTGCGCGCAAAGCCGGGCCAAGCGCTTTGTATTCCGGCGCTGGCGCTGGGCCCAGTTTGCGTTCAACGCCCCAGGTAGCGATGACGCATAGCGTCACGGCGATCAGACCCACACAGGCGACAACGATCACAAGTCGAGGTGCTGAATAAGGCTCAAGCGCGATGCCGGTTCCGATGGAGGCGATGATCGCCCCCGCGATGAGGAACAACCATGCCGTAGTCGCAGCAGCGCCTTTGCCGCGCCCTGTCGTGACAGTCGCCAGCAGCGCAAGAAAGGAGGTGCCAGCAGCCCCGATCCCAAGACCGAGCGCGGCGTAGGCGACGATCCAGAGCAACAGCGCCATGCCAGGCGACGATACCGCCACTTGTATGGCGTATGCGGCGAGCGTGATGCTGGCAGCAACAACAGCGATACCGCCGAGGATCAAGGGAGTTCGGCCGCCTTTTGCGTCGGACCGATGCCCCCAGACCGGGCGGGTCAATTGAACGCCGTAGTGCAGGGCAACAAGCAGCCCTGGTAGGATTGCTGGCAACGCAAGTTCAACTGTCATCAAACGGTTGAACAGGTTGACCGGAAGGGCGGCGAGCCCTCCGATGGCCATGTTCACAAGGCACAAACGTGTAATTGTGAGCCAACTGACCATCACACGATCCCCCTTAGGGCAGTCGCGGCGATCATCATTCCTGAGATGTAGAACAGGACACCTGTGCCGTTATACCAAGGCGCCTTCGACTTAGGATCCCGCAACATCACGGACATCGCCCAAACTTGCGCCACAACCAAGGCCCCTATTGCAGCGGCGTGCAGCGATTTGTCCCAGACGAGAATCAGGCCTATGACCAATAGTTGCGGCACCAACATGATGGCACAAGCGACCTTCGCGGCCCGTTCCGGGCCAAGTGTGACCGGCAACGAATTCACACCCGTCGCGCGGTCCCCTTCGAGCGCTTTGAAGTCGTTGAGTGTCATGATGCCATGCGCACCGATGCCGTAGAGAACGGCTACGGCAACAATGCGCAAATCCGGCGCGCCCGCCGAAAGAACGACAGCGCCAGTGATCCACGGCAATGTTTCATAGGACAACCCCACCAGTCCGGGGCCCCACCAACCGGATCGCTTCAGCCGCACCGGTTCGGCCGAGTATGCCCACGCGGCAAGAACACCGATTATTGTCGCGGCAAAACCCCACGGGCCGAGCAGGGACCCGACGAAGAGGGACAGCACTGACATCGTCAAGGCGATCCATAGACCCCAACGTCCCGGAATGCGACCTGATGGAATAGGTCGGCCAGGTTCATTAATTGCGTCGACATGGCGGTCGCACCAATCGTTTGCGGCTTGGCTCATCCCGCAGACGATTGGACCGGCGAGGATGATGCCAAGCACCACAAGCCCCAGATTATCCAGCGGAGAGACGCCAGAGGATACCGTGCCGCATAAATAGGCCCACATCGGTGGAAACCACGTGATCGGCTTGATCAGGTGAAGTGCTGCGGCGGGTTCTGGATATTTCCCGGTCTGTAAGGTGGGGCTAACACTCATTCTGTCAGATTAATGTGACAGACGCCGACTCAGCAAGTGTAAAGTCACGTTTACAGATGCGGCAAAACCGCGTGCTTCAGAAGCAATCACTCAATGGATTTTAGTCGTTTTTGTTCAGGAGGTCGTATTTACGGAGCTTTACGTAAAGCGACTGCCGAGACAGGCCAAGCATCTCAGCCGCAGCCACGCGGTTGTTGG
>JBCBCS010000282.1:0-3703 GCA_038530475.1 Pseudomonadota bacterium | reverse complement strand
ATCGTGATTTTCCTGGCGCAACTGACCCAGTTCAAGGTGCCAGGCAGTGCCGAGGTGTCCGGCCACGGCATGTCGGGCGGCGAATGGCTGTCAGGCGGGCCGCTTTACTTGATGCTGGGGCTGGTGGCGCTGACCATGCTGATTATCTGGGGAATCCCGCGCCTGACCAAGGTGATCCCGGCGCCGCTTGCGGGTATCGGGATTGTGGCGGCGATTGTCATCGGCTTTGGTCTTGATGTGCCGCGCGTGGGCGACATGGCGTCGATCGAGGGGGGCTTGCCCGCCTTCCACATCCCGATGGTGCCGCTGAACTGGGAGACGTTGCAGATCATTCTGCCCTACGCGGTGATCCTTGCCGCCATCGGCCTGATCGAAAGCCTGCTGACGCTGAACCTTGTCGGCGATCTGACCGGTCAGCGCGGCGGTGCCAGCCAGGAATGTATCGCCCAGGGCGTTGCCAACACCGCCACCGGGTTTTTCGGCGGCATGGGCGGCTGTGCGATGATCGGGCAGTCGATGATCAACGTCAAATCGGGTGGCCGCACGCGCATCGCAGGCGTCGCCGCCGCCCTGTTCCTGTTGGCCTTTATCCTCGTCGGGTCAAGCATCATCGAAATGATCCCGTTGGCGGCCCTTGTGGGTGTGATGTTCATGGTGGTGATCGGGACCTTTGCGTGGAACAGCCTCAAGATCCTGCGCAAGGTCCCCTTGACCGACGCTTTCGTCATTATCCTCGTGACGGTTGTGACGGTGATGGAGGACCTCGCCGTGGCCGTTGTCGTGGGCGTGATCGTGTCGGCGCTGGCCTATGCATGGAACAACGCGCGCCGCATCCACGCCACGCGTTATGAAACACCCGAAGGCGCCCGTGTCTATCAGGTGCAGGGGCCGCTGTTCTTTGGCTCGGCCACCGGGTTCGTCGAACTGTTTCAAGTGTCGGACGACCCCCAAGTGGTCATCATTGACTTTGCTGACAGCCGCGTGGTGGACCAATCCGCGCTACAGGCCATCGAAGCCGTTGCCCAGAAATACGAAGAGGCCGGCAAACGCGTGCAACTGCGTCACCTGACCCGCGACTGTCACCGCCTGCTGACCAAGGCGGGGCACCTCATGGTCGACAGCGACGACGACCCTGATTACGCGGTTGCGGTGAATTACGGCGTGCGCACGGGTATCCTCGGCGGGCATTGACAGTGTGAGGGGCGGGCTGCGCTGCCTCGATATGTGCGACATTAGACATGGACTCTTTGCTGGCGCAGCATCCTTCGGCATGTGCCGCAACCCTTTCGCCGTTTTGTGGTTCTTGTTGTTAGACCGGTCATTTGCGGGCGACATTGCCGGATCAGATCTGAGCCAGGCACAGCCGCCACCATGTTGGCATGACCGATCGCCACCGCATCGGATTGTTGCCGACGGACGAACCATCGCTCACGCTGCAACGTAGCGCTTGGAGATGCTGTATCAGGCAACAACAGACACTTTTGGCCGCTGACCCAGCGGCTTATTCACGCCTCATGACCGCAGATGAAGAGGGCGTGATGTCATCCCCCTATGCCTGCTGAATATGCGAAGGTTTCGACGAGAAAGCGCGCGGGCCACATCATGCGGACATACGTACCGGAGCGGCAACTTGTGCCGATGTTTCAGCGTTCTGGGCGTAATCCAATTCAGTGAAGGTATCTTCATGGCCGCTTGATACGTCGAACTGCCCAACGGAATGCGTCAGTCTCTGCACTTGCTCTCCCAACACCAATGTTGCGGAGGTTGTCTCCTCGAACATGGCCGCATTGCTTTGGGTGTCTCGATCTATGCGCGTTATGGAACTGTTGATTTCGGTCACCGAAGAAGCCTGCTCTGCGCACGCATTCTGGACGGACCCGATTGTACCTTTGATTTCTGATACGGCCTCGGAGATTTCTGACAAGGACTGGCCTGTTGCTTCAACCAGTTGTGTCCCATTGCGCACATTGCCCTCGCTGAGCGTAATCAACTGCGAGATTTCGCTGGCCGCATCCGTGGCCCGTTGTGCCAGCGCGCGCACTTCGGAGGCGACCACTGCAAAACCGCGGCCGGACTCACCGGCGCGCGCGGCTTCGACACCGGCATTTAGCGCCAGAAGGTTGGTCTGGAATGCGATGGCGTCGATCATTTCCGTGATTTTGGCAATTTCATTTGAACTGTCACGGATCCGGGCCATCGCGGCGTTCATTTCTTCGACTGCCGTTAAACCACGCTCGGTGCGGGTCATGGCGTCTTCGACCACTTGGCTGGCTTCCGCCGCCGTTCGATTGGACGCGGCAATAGATGCCGTCAATTCAGTGAGCGATGCTGCGGCCTCTTCCAACCCAGCCGCTGTACTTTCGGTCCGTTCAGCCAATCGATTTGATGCCTGACTGATTTCAACGACAGATCCGTCGATCACCGCGGTCACTTCTTTCACATCCTGCATCGCAACGCGCAGTGTGCCGGCAGTTGCATTGAAATCCAATCGAATCTTTTCGTAAGTTTCTGGGAATTCACGATTAATCTCGGTGTTGAGATTACCGCTGGCCAGAGTGTGGAGCGCTTGGGCCAGACTGGACGTTACGACCATTTGTTCTTCGTTGCGGGCGGCCTGCTCTTCTTCGGCTTTTTGTTGTAGGGCGAGCTTCTCTGCCTGCGCTGCCTGGTCTCGCTTTGCCTGATCTCTTTCGCGCGCTTGCTCCGCTGCTTGGCGGTCGTTCTCAAGCTGCATCGCCAAGCGCTCGCTTTCGCGGCGGTCCTGTGCCGCTTTTGCGCTTTCCTCTTCCAAACGTGCTTTTTCGACAAGCGCCAATCGCAAGGTTTCAAGGGCATCATAGAGACTGCGAAGTTCATCGCGCGCCCGATCAGATTTGTCGAATGCCGCAGTGGACCCTTTCGCAAGGGCTGCCGCGAAATGCAGCATGTTGGAGATGCGCGCCGACATTTTGCGGGCGGTGATGATACTCAGCCCACCGCTGCAAACCAAGGCGGTCAAACCCGTGGAAATAAGCACTAAAGTCATTCTATCGCGCCGCTTTTGAATGTCGGTTTGTATCGCGGCGACACGATCGATGCCGGCTGCGCGCGCTTCACTGACATCCGTTTGCACGGCCTGAATGACGTCAGCGAATTCTGTTTCGATGGTTTCCACAGCTTGCGCTTGGGCAAATTGCTTGGAAAAGTCGAACACTTTGTTGGCCACGATTTGCACTGCAAGAACATCCTCGGACATGTCCGCTGCCTTCGCCTCATCATTGGCTTGCGACATTAACAATCCACCGATTTGATCCAGCAGTTCAGTCAGTTCTGCCTCCAGTTCTGCCAAACGTTCGGAGTCGAATTCTGCCGGCGCGGCACGGACGATTGCATCCACCCGGGTCAAGGACACGTCCAGCTGTTGGCTGGTCGTCAGGACTTCGGATTGTACGTCCAGAGCGAAACCGGCATCCCGGGCCATGCGCCCCGCGCCGGAGAATGCAACTCCCAGCACCACAAGCAACCCGAACGCCGCGACCGCCGGCAAAGTGAAGAGCTTTAGGCGAATGGATAAACGTTGGAACAGCATGTCTTGGACTCCGATCGGGCGGAAGGGTAAGCCCTCGCGCGACCGAGCGAGGGCAGAAAGGTGGTTCAAGAACCGTGCTCGCGCGCGGCTGCGATCAAGTTGGCGGCGTCAGCCGCGGGCTCACCAATGGTCACG
>JBCBCS010000281.1:0-3749 GCA_038530475.1 Pseudomonadota bacterium | reverse complement strand
GCTGCGTCTTGGCCGCGCCGTCATTCCAATCCCGATCGCGTTGGAACAATTCAAGCAACTCCGCCACGGCCGCCTCAGCATCGCCAGAAGCATTGAGCGCCACGGCAAGATCGAAGCGGGCCTCGTGATCATCGGCATCCGCATCGACCTTGGCCCGCAGTTCAGCCACCGGGCCTGCATCCGCCGCTTGCTTGGCAAGCTCAATCGCCGCCCGGGCCGCGTCAATCTCAGCCGCGTCGGTGATTTCAGCCGGGGCGCCGTTGATCACGGCCTCCGCCTGATCGACCTGATCCATCGAAAGGTAGGCCCGGGCCAACCCGCCGTAAGACGCAGCGTTGTTGGGATCTTCCTGCAAGATCGCAGCGAACGTCTCCGCCGCATCCGCTGCCGCACCTTCGGCAAGCATCGCTTCCGCCGCCTCAACCGCATCGGCAAGCCCATTGTCCGCCTCACCGCCCAGATCCGCGATCTTGTTCACAAAGGCTGTCACCTCGGACGGCGGCAGTGCGCCTTGAAACCCGTCCACCGGCTGACCCTGATGAAAAGCATAGACGGTGGGGATCGACTGCACCCGCAATTGCCCGGCGACGGCCTGGTTTTGATCGACATCGACCTTGACCATCTTCACCCGACCGCCTGCCGCCTTCACCGCTTCTTCCAAAGCAGGGCCCAGCGTCTTGCATGGTCCACACCACGGCGCCCAGAAATCCACAATCACCGGCACCGTTTGCGACGCTTCGATCACGTCCTGCATGAAAGTTGCGTCACCGCCGTCCTTGATCAGCTCTTCAGCTGGGGCCGCATCTTGTCCACCGAGTTCTAGCATCGGTCACTCCGTCATCATCTCGTCTTGTTGGCTGCTATATGGGCGACCGTCCGGCCCGCGCCAAGGGGCCTTTTCTGCGCAGCTCTTGCACGCGGTCAGTATGGCCGCTTGCCAAACGCGAGCCATACACGAGCCATACGTCAGTCAACTCGGACGGAATATTGGCAGTAAACATATGATATGAAAAGAAAAAATACCGATAACTTACAGGTCAAACGTGGCAAAAACAGGCGCATGATCGCTTGGTTGCTCCCATCCCCGTGCGTCCCGGACGACCCGGCTCGAATGCGCGGCATTTGAGATATCTGGCGTTGCCCAAACGTGATCCAGCCTGCGCCCCTTATCCGCTGCATCCCAATCCGGCGATCTATAAGACCACCAGCTATAGAGAAGCCCGTCCGGGATATCCTGTCGGGTCACATCCACCCAAGCGCCAGCTTCCTGCGTCTGAGACAGGTGCTCGACCTCAATCGGCGTATGGCTAACGACCTTCAAGAGCTGCTTATGCGACCAGACATCATCCTCGCGCGGGGCGATGTTCAGATCGCCGACAAGGATCGACTTTTCCGGCTTCGCCCCATGAAAAAAGTCCCGCATTTCAGTGAGGTAGTCGAGCTTCTGACCGAACTTCTCGTTGACCTCCCGGTCCGGCTTGTCGCCGCCCGCCGGCACATAGAAGTTATGGATGGTGACGCCATTCTCCAACCGTCCCGCGATATGGCGCGCATGGTCGAGAGACGCGAAATCCTCTGCCCCAGCCTCTTCCATCGGAAGCTTCGACAGGATCGCGACGCCGTTGTAGCCCTTCTGCCCACGGGCGACCATGTGAATGTACCCGAGCGCCTCAAACTGCTCTGTCGGGATCTTCTCCACCGGGCTCTTGCATTCCTGCAAACACAGGACATCCGGCCCCTCTTCGCGCATTAGCTTGGCCACAAGCCCCTCACGCAACCGCACCGAATTGATGTTCCATGTTGCAAGTGTGAATGTCATGGTTTCCCCCTTCGTTTCAGGGGTGATCTAGGCCGTTTCAGACTGCTTGGCCAGCCAGTCCGACACGCGGGCCAACCCGTCTTGAAGCACGTTTCCGTAGCATGCGAAGCCGATTCGAACGTAACCTTCCACGCCCAGCGCCGATCCCGGCGTGAACATGACACCTGTGTCCTTGAGGAGCGCGACACAAAGATCGTAACTTGCCATCGGCACATCCAGCGCCACGAACGCCGTCGTCCCCGCGGCGGGCTTTACGTAACGCGCCTTGGGCTCTGCGGCGATCCAGGCGTCCAGCGTCGCAAGGTTCTCACGGCAAATTCGATGCGACCGCTCCAACACCTGATCCCGCGCACCCAGCGCCATCGTCGCGAAGTAATCGTCCACCATCCCGACACTGATCGTCGTGTAATCCCGGTGGACCTCGCACGCCTTGAGCAACGCCTCAGGCCCCACAATCCACCCCAATCGCAAACCGGCCAACGAATAGGCCTTCGACATCGACCCTGTCGAAATCCCCTTGTCGTAGACTTCCACAATCGACGGCACCGGATCCTCTTGCTCGGTCCCGCGATAGACCTCATCACACAGCACCCACGCGCCCACCTCACCAGCAATCTCGGCAACCCGCTCCAGCCCGGAACGATCAACCAAAGCCCCTGTCGGATTGTTCGGATTGGTCAGCGCGATGACCTTTGTCTCGGGCCACACTGCCGCCTCAACCGCGTCCCAGTCTGGCAGCCAGCCGTCTTCCTCCCGCAAAGCCACCTCACTCACAACCGCGCCCATGGAGCGTGGGATCGCCGTATGCTGCTGATAGGTCGGCGTGATCGCGACCACATGATCGCCGGGCTCCACAAGTGCCTGATAGACCATGTGATTGGCCCCAATCGTCCCATGGGTGATCAGCACGTTCTCAGGCCCCTGCGCGGCAAACATGCCAGCAACCAGCCCACGCAACTCAACCGAGCCTTCGATTGCGCCATACGTCATCTGCATCGCAGCTAGGTCACCCGGCATGCTCTGCGTCTTGCCCGCCATTTGCATCAGCTCCGCCAGCGTCAACGACGCCACACAGGTCTCCGCCAGATTGAACGCGCACTTTGTTTCCCACGCGTTCATCCACTGCTCCACACCAAACGGTTTAATCTTCATGCACCACCTCCAACCCGTCCAGATGACCAGCAGCTCACCGGACAGTCCAGTGAATACATCCCAGACCCTGACGGCCCCCGTCTTTGGTTTCAAAATACTCAAAAAGACCGCGCTAAAGGCGCGCGGATCGGATTTGCGCAGCAAATTCGAGACCAAAAAAGAAACCCCGACCAAAAGGCCGGGGCAAGTCTAACAGGGAGGTTGATGGCATTACCCCGCCACCGGGGGCTTCGGGTCCCTCAGAGGGGAAAATCAGGGCAGATCACGCAACAAGGCGATAGCCACCGCTTTCAGTCACGAGCAAACGCGCGTTACTGGGATCTGGTTCAATTTTTTGTCGCAGACGGTAAATGTGGGTCTCCAGCGTGTGTGTCGTCACACCGGCATTGTAGCCCCAAACCTCGTGCAACAGCACATCGCGGGCCACCACACCTTCGGTCGCTCGGTAGAGGAATTTGAGGATGTTGGTCTCTTTCTCCGTCAGCCTAATCTTCTTCTCATCCTCGGTGATCAGCATCTTCTGTGCCGGCTGGAACGTATAGGGTCCAAGGTTGAACACCGCATCTTCAGACTGTTCATGGGTCCGCAGCTGCGCCCGCAGCCGGGCCAGCAGAACCGGGAACTTGAA
The DNA here is from genome assembly GCA_038530475.1 of Pseudomonadota bacterium. Classification (GTDB taxonomy): domain Bacteria; phylum Pseudomonadota; class Alphaproteobacteria; order Rhodobacterales; family Rhodobacteraceae; genus Octadecabacter. The sequence continues at coordinate 150 of JBCBCS010000281.1, read as the reverse complement.
CGGCTTGGTGACGTAATCATTGGCGCCCGCATCCAGACCCAAGATCGTGTCGCTGTCACCGTCATGGCCCGTCAGCATCACGATCGGGCACTTCACACCCTGCTTGCGCATCAGGCGGCAAAGCTCGCGGCCATCGGTGTCGGGTAAACC
>JBCBCS010000280.1:0-3759 GCA_038530475.1 Pseudomonadota bacterium | reverse complement strand
CCCGTGCGTTCCATCTTGGTGTCGTAGGTGTAAAGCAGCGCTCCATCGGCGACCTTAAGATCATAGCCAGACAAGGTCTCCGGAACCTCGGCAATCGGCGATGACAAATCAAGACGAAGGGTCTTTTGACCCATCCGCGTCATCAGCGCCGCTTTCTCTTCGACCAGCAGAATTTCCCCGCGGGCGATCACGCCGATCCGATCGGCAATCGCCTCGGCCTCTTCGATGTAGTGCGTCGTCAGAATGATCGTCACACCATCCGCTTTAAGTCCGGCGACCACGTCCCACATGTCTTTGCGCAGTTCCACATCAACGCCAGCTGTGGGTTCATCAAGGAATAGCACCCTCGGCTCATGCGCCAGCGCCTTGGCGATCAGGACCCGCCGCTTCATGCCCCCTGACAGGGTCATAACCTTGTCGTCCTTCTTGTCCCACAGCGACAAGGCGCGCAAAACTTTCTCAAGATAAGCATCATCACGTGGCTTTCCGAAGAGCCCACGAGAAAAGCGGACGGTGTTGATCACCTTCTCAAAAGGTTCAAGATTGATCTCCTGCGGGACGAGTCCAACAAGGTTGCGCGCTGCACGAAATTCGCGGATGTGATCGTGCCCACCAATTGTCACAGACCCGGATGTTGCGCGCGTAATCCCGCAAATCGTTGAAATCAGAGTTGTCTTCCCCGCACCGTTTGGCCCGAGGAGCGCAATAATCTCCCCCTCTTCGATGCTCAGATTCACGGATTTGAGCGCCTCGAACCCACTGTCGTAAATTTTGCGGAGGTCCTTAACTTCAACGATATTAGGCATTTGGGCCTCCTGTCTTGGTCGCTAACCTAGGCGGAACCAAGACGAAGGGGAAGGCAAGATGGGGTGTCCGTCTGCACAAGTGCGCTGGCCCAATCGCACGGCAACGTCAGAGGAGGATCGTCCTATCTGAGCGCCGCGAGCACGTCGCGGGTTGCCAGACCCGTAACTGGCAGACCCGCTGCCTGTTGAAAAGCCGAGATCGCCGCTTCTGTTGCAGGGCCGATCACTCCATCAATCGTCCCGATGTCATACCCCCGCCTTTGCAATCCGGTCTGGATCGCAATCCGATCCTCGCGTGTGAGTCCGTTCGCATCTGGCGGAAAGCCCCCCTGCAAGGGGCCACCGCCTGCGATCCGATCCGACAGATGCCCCACCGCAGCGGCGTAGAAATCTGAGTTATTATAGGTTTTCAGAACGTTAAAGTTTCTTGTCACGGTAAAGCGCACGCCACCGGCCTGTGGCTGAAGCGCGCGTCCTTGCAGGTTGGACGTGCCCTCTTCCGCGCCCCAAGGCACGCCGCGCCGCCAACCGTTGGAGGCAAGGTAGTTTGCCGTTCCCGCGAGGGCGTCGGTCGGGTCGGGCGACCAGATGTCCCGGCGCCCATCGCCGTCGAAATCGACCGCCGCCGACTGATAGGTGGTCGGGATGAATTGTGTGTGGCCCATCGCGCCGGCCCAGCTGCCGGTCAGGTTCTCAGGCGTGGTATCGCCGTTTTCAAGAATGCGGAGCGCGGCGAGGAGTTGCGCTTCAAAGAACCCGGCGCGACGTCCGTCAAAGGCAAGCGTCGCGGTAGACGAGATGACTGGGATCTGTCCCATACGTTCACCATAAGTCGACTCCATCCCCCAAATAGCGGCGAGGATGTGCGATTCGACGCCGAAGCGGTTTTCAATAGAGGTAAGCGTAGCGCTATATTGCGCAAACGCCGCCCGGCCTTTGGTAACGCGCTCATCAGACGTTGCGATGGAGAGATAGTCTTCGAAGGTTCTGCGCGTCTGTATCTGGTTCCCATCCCGCGCGATCACGCCCGGCAGGAAACCGGCGGACTGAAAGGCCCGATCGTAGGTCGACGCTGAGATCCCGTTTGAGAGCGCCCTGGGTCTGAAATTGGTCACCCAAGCGTCGAAGGCGGCGTTCGGCTGTGGCAGGAGGTCCGGTGGCAGTGCGTCGGCCCGCACATCGCGCGCGCGAGGTGGCGTCGTACCACAAGCGGTGAGCACGAAGGCCCCAAAAGTTGTAAAGAAAGCGCGACGTGTACTGAACATGGCCCCAGCGTAGAGGCAGAGGGCCCTCATGCCTAGGGCTGCTCGGGTCGATCGGCGGTGGTGCGCTAGAGACCTAGAGGCCGTTCACCGGCACTTTTAGCATTGGGTTACCAGCCTCGTCAGTCGGAACCTCACCGCCGCGCATGTTCACTTGCAGCGACGGGATAATGAGCTTTGGCATGGACAGTTGCGCATCCCGCTCTGTCCGAAATTTGACGAAGTCCTCTTTTGTCTTGCCACCGCCCACGTGAATATTGTTCGCCTTCTCGTCGGCAACCGTCGTCTCCCATGCGATATCGCGGCCGTTCGGTCCGTAATCGTGACACATGAAGAGACGGGTTTCATCGGGGAGGGAAAGGACGCGCATGATACTGTCATAAAGCTCCTCTGCGGAGCCTCCGGGAAAGTCACATCGTGCCGACCCGCCATCCGGCATAAACAGCGTGTCGCCGACAAAGGCCGCGTCCCCCATCACATGCACCATGCAGGCGGGGGTATGACCGGGCGTGGCCATGGCGAAGCAGGTCATGTTTCCGACCTTATAGGTGTCGCCCTCCTCGAAGAGCGCATCGAATTGCGAACCGTCGCGTTGAAAGTCTGTCCCCTCATTAAAGACCTTGCCAAAAACCTCCTGGACGACGGTGATCTTGGACCCAACGCCGATCTTTCCACCCAAGCGCTCCTGAATATATGGCGCTGCGCTGAGGTGATCCGCATGAACGTGCGTTTCGATGATCCAGTCTAGGGTGAGGCCATCCTGTTCGATCTGGCGGATTAGCTCATCTGCGTGATCAAAGGTGATCCGACCCGCCGCGTAGTCGATATCCATGACGGAATCGATAACCGCACAGTGGTTAGAATTTGGATCTTTGACGATGTAGCTTATCGTGTTTGTCGCGTCGTCAAAGAACCCACGAACTTCGGGTTGAATTGCGGTATTCACCGGATACTGCGCCATCGACTGCCCTCCACGATTTATGCGCCGTTGTTGCGTGCCAACGCATGTCTGAAGCTGAGAGAATAAACGCGTATCGATTTCGGGCAAGGGACTGGGCGATCTGCCCCAGACTTTCCGAAGGTGCAACCTGATGCCAACTAAAGCATCGGAAACCGCCAAATGGCTGTTGATTGGGGGAAAACTTTGGTTGCGGGAGTAGGATTTGAACCTACGACCTTCAGGTTATGAGCCTGACGAGCTACCGGGCTGCTCCATCCCGCGCCACCGAAGTCGGCCAGATCAGTTCAGAAAGGGCCGAAATAATACATCGAAGAGAGATACGAAGAGTTTCTTACTAGGTTTGGCAGTGACTTACTCTCCCACGCCTTAAGACGCAGTACCATCAGCGCAACAGTGCTTAACGGCTGGGTTCGGAATGGAGCCAGGTGTTTCACTTGTGCTATGACCACCAAACCGAGAAAGAAACTCCTATCAACATCCGCCGAAGCGGTGTCCAAGTCATGTAGACTGTGTGTTGTGTATGCTTTTGATCGTAGATCAGGTCGAAACCTTGCTTCTACTGGATCAAATCAAGCCTATCGGACCATTAGTACCAGTCAACTGAATGCATTACTGCACTTACATCTCTGGCCTATCGACGAGGTGGTCTACCTCGGTCCTCAGGGATACCTTGTTTTGAGGGGGGCTTCCCGCTTAGATGCCTTCAGCGGTTATCCTGTCCGATCATAGC
>JBCBCS010000279.1:0-3809 GCA_038530475.1 Pseudomonadota bacterium | reverse complement strand
CCCCGCGACATGACCGGCTATGGTGCGACACCGCCAGATCCGCAATGGCCGGGTGGGGCCAAGATCGCGGTGCAGATCGTGCTGAACTACGAAGAGGGTGGGGAGAACAACATCCTCCACGGTGATCCGGCCTCCGAGGCGTTTTTGTCCGAGATTACGGGGGCTGCGCCGTGGCCGGGGCAGCGGCACTGGAATATGGAATCGATCTACGAATATGGCGCGCGGGCGGGGTTCTGGCGGGTGCACCGGATGCTCAAGGATCTGCCGGTGACGGTTTACGGGGTGGCCGAGGCGCTGGCGCGCGCGCCCGAACAGGTCAAGGCGATGCAGAAGGCCGGTTGGGACATCGCGTCCCACGGCCTCAAATGGATCGAACACAAGGACATGGACGAGGCCGAGGAACGCGCCCAGATCGCTGAGGCCATCCGGTTGCACACCGAAGTGACGGGGCAGCCGCCGCGCGGCTGGTATACGGGCCGTTGTTCGATGAACACCGAACGCCTTGTGGCCGAGACGGGCCAGTTTTCTTACGTGGCCGACAGCTATACCGACGATCTGCCTTATTGGGTGCGCTATGGCGACCGCGACCAACTGGTCGTGCCCTATACGATGGATTGCAACGACATGCGCTTTGCCATTCAGGCGGGGTTTACCGATGGCGCGCAGTTCGAACAGATGCTGCGCGATGCCTTCGATGTGCTTTACGCCGAAGGGCAGGCGGGTGCGCCCAAGATGATGTCGATTGGTCTGCATTGCCGCCTGATCGGGCGGCCCAGCCGGGCTGCGGCATTGGCGCGGGCGATCGCGTATTTTCAAAGCCATGAGGATGTTTGGTTCGCCACCCGGGCCGATATCGCGGATCACTGGGCAAAAGTGCACCCCGCAGCACGGGACGCGTCCCATCCTCCGTCACAGATGTCCAAGGACGACTTCATCACGGCTTACGGCGGTATCTTTGAGCATTCTCCCTGGATCGCGGAGGCGGCGCATGCCCTCGAACTGGGGCCTACCCATGACACGGCCGCAGGGGTTCATTCAGCCCTCGCGCGCGTTTTCCGCAGCGCGAGCCCGGAACAACGGCTCACCGTGCTCAACGCCCACCCTGACCTCGCCGGCAAACTGGCCGCCGCCGGGCGTTTGACGGCAGAAAGTACATCGGAACAAGCGAGCGCTGGGCTCGATCTGCTGACCGACGATGAACGCAACACCTTCACCGCGCTCAACACCGCCTATACAGAGAAGTTCGGTTTTCCTTTCATCATCGCCGTCAAGGACAACACCAAGGCGGGCATCCTTGCGGCGTTCCAGCGACGGATCGAAAACGACCGTGACACAGAGTTTGCCGAAGCCTGTCGACAAGTCGAACGCATTGCCGAGCTGCGTCTGATTGAGGCTTTCGGCTCATGAGCGACCGGATCGTGATCCAACCTATGACCACAGCGGCATTCACGCCGTTCGGTGACCTGCTCGATTGTGCGGGCGAGGCGGACAAGATCATAAATCAGGGCATGTGTGGTCGGTTTCATGACCGCGCGCAGCTTGATTTCATCGATGGGCGCGCCGGGATCAGCCTGTTTCAGGCGGAACCCCGGGCCTTGCCCTTCTCGCTTGAGATGATGGAGCGGCACCCTGAAGGCTCGCAAGCGTTCATCCCCATGAGCATGGACGGGTTCCTTGTCATTGTCGCAGAAGATCAGGACGGTGCGCCAGTCAGGCCGCAGGCGTTTTTGACCGCGCCGGGGCAGGCGATCAACTTTCACCGAGGCACGTGGCATGGGGTGCTGACGCCGTTGGCGGCGCCCGGTTTGTTCGCCGTCGTTGATCGGATCGGAGAGGGCGCAAACCTAGAAGAGCATTGGTTCGACGCGCCCTATACCGTTGATTTTCAGAGCTAGCCCGGACGATTGGTCATCAGCTGTGCCATCTCGATCATCCGCGCAGAGAAGCCCCATTCATTATCATACCACCCGAAGAGCCGCACTTGGGTGGCGCCGATCATCTCGGTCTCGCGCAGGGAGAGGATCAGCGATTCAACGCGGGCGCGCAGATCGGTCGACACACAGGGGTCATTGGTCAGTCCGATGATGCCGGACCCGCCAAACATCTCTGAAAGCCGGTCGGTGATCGATCCCTCAACCGGAGTTGCAAGCTGCAGCACCGCATCGATGGCGGATACGCTGATGGCTGGCACACGCACCGCTGAGACGCTCAGCCTCTCGTCGATCCCGGACAGAACCCGCGCGATCTGACTTGCGGCGCTGGTGCTGGTGGGGATCATCGACACGGCTGCGGCCCGGCTGCGCTCCATGCTGGGGCCGGGCGCGTCTACGGTCGGTTGGCTGCCCGTGTAGCAATGAATTGTGGTGATGTGTCCGCGGGTGAGGCCGAACTGACCGTCAATCGCCTTCAGCAGCGGCGCAATTGCATTGGTCGTGCAAGACGCATTCGACAGGATCCTATGATCGCCCATCTCGCCTTCATTTGCACCGAGAACCACAGTCCGGTCCGCCGCATCTGACGGCCCGGAAATCAGCACGTTACGAGCGCCGGCGGTCAGGCCGCGTTCTGCGATGGCGTGTGTATTCGCCACGCCGGAGCATTCGAGGACGACGTCAATATCGGACAGATCGAGCGTCCTCAGGTCATTGGATCGGCTGAACGGCAGACCCATCCCATCGACGCACAGAGCACCTTCGGTCTGCGTGACGGTCCCCGGGTACGGGCCAAAAACGGAATCGTAGCGGAAGAGATACGCGCAGGTCTCAAGCGACGCGATGTCGTTGATCCCGGCGACCTCAATCCCGGACCCATGGTCCGCTTGCAGCACCTGCCGTAGGATCGTTCGCCCAATCCGGCCAAATCCATTGATAAAGACTTTCATAAGAGCGCTTTAGCTGGGTCCGGATCAGAAATCGACCTCAATCGCGATGCGTCTCGCGTTGGCGGGGTCTACCACGATTCAAGTACAACGTGCCTTTCGCGATTACCGTGCGGGCGTCGGCAAAAGCCGCGCGGCCAGTCAAAGGCTGGGCCTGACGGGGAGGGCCGCGATGGGGGGGCGTAGCGAGTGCGAACATGGCGGCCTTGATGGTGAGACAATCAGGTCCTGTCCAAGACCAAACGTGGCGTCGGTGTATCTGTCGTTGCGCTGGCTGCGTTCCAGCGAAAGCGTTGAAGAGCAGCGGCCAAGGCGCTATCTGGGCGGCAACTTCACCCTGACACGGACGTGCTCACGTGGCTCAAACCGATCTGACCCTGACCCAATCCGCGCGCCTCTCCGTCGCGCCGATGATGGACGGTGGCTATTTACACGTTATTTCAATTGGTTAAGAGATGGCATGTGCAAAATGTGTTCATGTTTCGGTCGAGTGAATTCGCACTACGCCGCGCCTTTTACGGTCCGGAAATTCAAAAGCGGATTGTTTCGTATCAAGCTTGATCGTCCGAAGCGTGAGAAAGAAACGGGTCCCAGACCAGGACTGATGCCCGCTCTCCGTCAAAATATATCCTATTTCTTGGAAAGGATTGTGTGGCAGGTGACCCATGACAGTTTTTTTCTGCGGGGCCAGGCGCTTGTATTGCTCAGAACGTTGGCCGCGGATGTGCGCTATTTGCCCGACAGAGCAACGGTTATCTGGGAATATGTCCGACGATCAGCCAAACATCAATATGGACAACACATCAATACGCAACGCTGTAGAAAAGTAATAGGTTCTATGCGACGGTTTTGCTGGAGTTCAAAGCGTTGGCTTGAGTTAAATCACTGTCTATTGAGCATCCGCCACATGGAGTGCAACCAACTTATATCG
>JBCBCS010000278.1:0-3812 GCA_038530475.1 Pseudomonadota bacterium | reverse complement strand
CCTACAATGAGGTCGACATGACCGAGGTCATGGCGCTCCGCAACGAATACAAGGACCTGTTCCTCAAGAAGCACGGCGTCAAACTGGGCTTTATGTCCTTCTTCACCAAGGCCTGCTGCCACGCGCTGAAAGAAGTGCCCGAGGTCAACGCCGAAATCGACGGCACCGACATCGTCTACAAGAACTACGTCAACATGGGCATCGCCGCAGGCACGCCCACGGGCCTTGTGGTGCCAGTGATCAACGACGCCGACGCCATGTCCTTCCATGCCATCGAACAGGCGATTGCCGAAAAGGGCGCGAAAGCCCGCGACGGCAAGCTGAGCATGGCAGAAATGCAGGGCGGCACCTTCACGATCTCCAACGGCGGCGTCTACGGCTCGCTGATGTCCTCGCCCATCCTGAACCCACCGCAATCCGGCATCCTCGGCATGCACAAGATCCAGGACCGCCCGATGGCGATCAACGGAGAGGTCGTGATCCGCCCGATGATGTATCTGGCCCTCAGCTACGACCACCGGATCGTGGACGGCAAAGGCGCCGTGACGTTCCTCGTGCGCGTGAAGGAAGCGCTTGAGGATCCGCGTCGGTTGTTGATGGATTTGTAATATGAATGGGCTGCACTCCTCCGACTCCACCCGCGTCGGAGGGGTGAAACCCATGACACGGACACGGCTATGACCCCAGAACTCACCGCCCTCGCTGCTCTCGTTGCCTTGCAGGCGCTGTTCGGCCTGAGCGTCAGTGGACTCGTGTCCACACGCACGGGCCTGGGCTACATCTTTGGCAGTCGGGAAGAGGCGGTTGATTTGGAAACCGGGCTTGTCGGTCGCATGCACCGGGCCCGGATCAATACGTTTGAGGCTCTAACATATTTCACGCCGACAGTCTTGATCGTCTATCTCGCTGATGCAGCGAATTCGTTGACGGCTGCGGCGGCATGGACATTTGTGGCAGCGCGGGTGGTGTTCGTCCTGTGCTACGCGTTGGATCTGTCGCCGTGGCGGTCCATTGTCTGGTTCGTCGGCCTTGGCGCAATCCTGACCATGCTGGGGGCCGCTCTGCTATGACCCCCGAACTCACCTCCCTCGCCCTCGCTGGCCTTCTCCAGGTCCTGCAATTCTGTGCCTATTCCGTGCGGGCCAACATGGATGTCGGCCTTGGCTATTCCACCTCCGCCCGGGACCGCGCGCCGTCGCGGCCTCTGTCGGATCACGCAGGCCGTCTGCAGCGGGCGCTGAACAACCACTTCGAGGGGCTGATCCTCTTCACCCTCGCCGTTGTCGTCGTCCAACTGTCCGCCCAGAACTCCACCCTCACCGCCACCTGCGGCTGGACCTACCTCGCCGCCCGCGTCCTGTATGTTCCGGCCTATTACTTCGGTCTGCGTCCGTGGCGGTCGCTCATCTGGTGCGTGGGGCTGGCGGCAACCGTTCTGATGATCCTCGCGTCGCTGATATGACCCGGACCCGCACCAGCACGACCATCTATTGGATCCTTGCCGCCCTGTGCGGCTGGGGCGTCATCGTGGCGGTGCAAGGGACATTTCACGACCTTTACCCAACGCCGTGGCGCTACCCTGTTTGGTGGTCGGTGTTGTTGATAACGCATCTGGCACGACTGCCCGCCATCATCCTGATTTGGGCCGCGTTCTACATCGACCTCTTTGAGCCTTTGATGCTCATGCTCTACGGCACTCAGAGCGGGGCGCTGATCATCCTCGGCTGGCCGTTCGTCGTGCTTGGCCTTCTCATCTATCTCTGGCGCAAGGGCGAATATCGCTGGCCCATGCATCGAAACGCGGCCTGACGGCCCTTATCTGACCTCTCATCCACACCGGAAAAAACTGACCAATTTGGTAAAACCACCCTCTCAGAACTGACCAATTTGGCAAATTCGCAAAGGAACACACCCATGGCAAATTACGACGTTATCGTCATCGGCTCCGGTCCCGGCGGCTATGTCTGCGCCATTCGCTGCGCCCAGTTGGGCCTCAAAACCGCCTGCGTTGAGGGGCGTGAGACGCTGGGTGGCACCTGCCTCAACGTGGGCTGTATCCCGTCCAAGGCGTTGCTCCATGCCTCCCACATGCTGCACGAGGCAGAGCACAATTTCGCCGCCATGGGCCTGAAGGGCAAATCGCCATCGGTCGATTGGAAGCAGATGCTGCAATACAAGGCCGACACGATTGGGGCGAACACCTCTGGCATCGAATTTTTGTTTAAAAAGAACAAGGTAGACTGGCTCAAGGGCTGGGGATCGATCCCTGAGGCGGGCAAGGTCAAGGTGGGGGATGAAGTCCATGAGGCCAAGCACATCATCATCGCGTCTGGGTCGGATGTGGCCACGCTGCCCGGTGTTGAGATTGATGAGAAAACGGTGGTGAGCAGCACTGGCGCTCTCGAGTTGTCCAAGGTCCCCGGCAAGATGATCGTCATCGGCGCCGGTGTGATTGGGCTTGAGCTTGGTTCCGTGTATTCGCGGCTTGGCGCTGAGGTGGAAGTGATCGAATTCATGGACGCCGTCACCCCCGGCATGGACGCCGAGGTCCAGCGCACATTCCAGAAATTGCTGACCAAACAGGGGCTTAGCTTCACAATGGGCGCAGCCGTGCAAGGGGTCGAGGTCAAGAACAAGAAGGCCACGGTCACCTACAAGATGCGCAAGGATGACAGCGAACACACCGCCGAGGCCGACATCGTTCTGGTGGCGACGGGCCGCAAACCTTACACCGACGGGCTGGGCCTGGCAGATCTGGGTGTTGAGATGTCCGAGCGTGGCCAGATCAAGACCGACGCCCATTACAAGACCAGTGTCGACGGCATCTACGCGATCGGTGACTGCATCGCCGGGCCCATGCTAGCCCACAAGGCCGAGGACGAAGGCATGGCCTGCGCCGAAGGCATTGCCGGTCAGAAGCCGCATGTGAATTACGATGTGATCCCCGGCGTCATCTACACCCACCCCGAGGTCGCCAATGTCGGCAAGACCGAGGAACAGCTCAAGGAGGCCGGCCACGCCTACAAGGTCGGCAAGTTCAGCTTCATGGGCAATGGCCGGGCAAAAGCGAACTTCGCCGCTGATGGCTTTGTTAAGATCCTCGCTGACAAGGCGACCGACCGTATCCTGGGCGCCCACATCATCGGGCCGATGGCCGGTGACCTGATCCACGAGATTTGCGTAGCGATGGAATTCGGCGCGGCGGCTGAGGATTTGGCCCGAACCTGCCACGCCCACCCGACCTATTCGGAGGCCGTGCGTGAGGCCGCGCTGGCCTGCGGGGACGGCCCGATCCATTCCTGAACTGGAAACACAGCGTTAACCAAACGAGCGGGCGGTGCCAGAAATGGCCCGCCCGTTGTCCTGTCTGCGCCATATCCTCGCCCCATACTCATGCCAGCACTGGCGCCGGATGGATCAGAAAGGTCAGGTTATGCGCCAGTATGTTGCAGCTCTAACGCTCTTGTTCGGTCTTTCGGCCGCAAACCCTGCTCACGCTGGCGGAACGTGGGGGCAGGACCTCAGGTTTGTGGCCGAAACACAGATACCCGGCAATGAAAGCAACATGGCGCTCTGCCATTTGGTGGATTACCTGAATGTCCTGTTTGTCCCCGTCTATACGACCATCGAAGGCTACGCGCTGTCGAATGACGGCTGCACCGGCGATATGTACCGCGAGCTGAGCTCTGAGGACCTTGTGACGTTGCAAGGGGCGGGCCTGATCCCGTCTGATGTGCCCGCCACACCGCAAGCAGACCTGCAAGCTTGGCTTTGGGGCCATGCATGGTTGATCCTTGGCGGGGTCGGGCTGG
>JBCBCS010000277.1:0-3842 GCA_038530475.1 Pseudomonadota bacterium | reverse complement strand
GGACCCCGCCTTCGCCAAGAAGTTCCTCAACTTCATCATCGCTGAAGTCATTCAGCACCATCAACAACACAAGACCTCAACCTAAGGAAACCTAATCATGGCTATGAAAATTCGCCTCGCCCGCGGCGGCTCCAAGAAGCGCCCGTTCTACCGCATCGTTGCTGCCGACAGCCGCATGCCCCGTGACGGCCGCTATGTCGAAAAGCTCGGCACGTATAACCCGCTCCTGCCGAAAGACAGCGAAGACCGCGTAAAGATGAACATGGAGCGCGTTCAGTACTGGATGGATCAGGGCGCCCAGCCGACCGACCGGATCTCCCGCTTCCTCGAAGCCGCTGGTGTGGTTGAGAAAAAAGAGCGTGCGAACCTGAAGAAAGGTGAGCCGGGCAAGAAGGCTCAGGACCGCGCAGAAGAGAAGGCGGCGAAGGCCGCTGCGGCTGCTGAAGCGGCGGCTGCCCCGGCAGAAGAGCCTGCCGAAGAAGCACCGGCAGAAGAAGCTGCCGCAGAAGAGGCGTCCGAGTAATCGGACCTTTGGCAGAGCGGGTCGCGACATCGTCGCGGGTCGCCCTGCCTGCTTATCATGGCAGATGACCGCATCCTCGTCGGAACGCTGGCGGGCGCCTTTGGCGTCCACGGCGATGTGCGCGTGAAATCATTTTGCGCGGACCCGTCCGATATTGCCGACTACACACCGCTGGCCCGCAGCGATGGCGCGGTCATCACCACCATGGTCCTCAAGGGCCAGACCAAAGGCGCACTCATTGCCCGCGTCGATGGCGTTTCCACAAAGGAAGAGGCGGACGCCCTGCGCGGCGTCGACCTCTTTGCCGAACGCGATCAGCTGCCCTCCCTGCCCGACGATGAATTCTATCATGCCGACCTGATTGGGCTGGCGGTGATGGACACCGGCGGCACGGAGTTGGGACGCATCAAGGCGGTTCAAAGCAATGGCGCCGACGATCTGCTTGAGGTCACGGGGCCCGGGCTGACCGACACCGTTCTGGTGCCGTTCACCCAAGCCATCGTCCCGACTGTGGACCTCACGGCGGGGCGCGTGATCATCGATCCGCCCGGTGGTTTGTTCGACGATGGTGCTGCATGACGTCGGACCCGCGAGGCAAGCCAGCCAAGTCCCTTGGCCGCAAATCCATTCAGCTGAGCGCGCAGCCGCAGGAATTGATGACCGACAAACCGGTCCTCGCTCAGGCATGGACGGCGCAGGTCATCACGCTCTTTCCTGATGCCTTTCCCGGGCTTTTGGGCACGTCGCTCACCGGCAAGGCGTTGAAGGACGGGGTGTGGCAATTGCAGACCACCGATTTGCGGCGCTTCGGAGAGGGCAAACACCGCAACGTCGACGACACACCTGCGGGCGGTGGCGCAGGGATGGTGCTGCGTGCCGATGTGGTGGGCAATGCCATTGCCGACACCCGGCGGCGGGCGAAGGGGCGAATGCCGCTGATCTATCTCAGCCCCCGTGGTGTGCCGTTTGATCAGCAGATGGCCCAACGCTTGTCGCAGCAGGATGGTGTGACACTGCTTTGTGGGCGGTTCGAAGGCGTCGATCAGCGGGTCCTCGATCATTTCGACGTGCTGGAAGTGTCGATGGGGGATTATGTGCTCACCGGCGGAGAACTGCCCGCGATGACACTGATTGACGCCTGCGTCCGGTTGTTGCCGGGCGTGCTGGGCAATGCTGAAAGCGCGGTGGACGAGAGCCATTCCAACGGTCTGTTGGAGCATCCCCAATACACGCGACCCGCAGAATGGCAGGGCCTGACGATCCCGGAGGTCCTGACCTCAGGCGACCACGGCAAGGTTGAGGCTTGGCGCCGCGCCCAGAGCGAAGCGCTGACCAAAGAGCGCCGGCCCGATCTTTGGGCGAAACGTCAAACCTGAGCCGATCTTGCCCGGTCGGTGACGCGGCGGATTGATCGGGCGGAGCCGGGTCCCATCACCCGGATCCGCCCCCTGCGTCCCCAACCTGTATGCCTAATGGGGTCTTGGATGTTGCGCGCCAAAGCCGACCCGATGGGACGGGCGGGTATGAACGCTGCGCAGGCCAAAGCGAATGCGGTCGAGCTCTGACTTTGCCAGCGGTCTGGCAAAGGTCACGCCGGCCCTGTCCTGCGTCGACCAGCAGATCGTGCCAGCAACATCTCCGCCCGCATAAGACAGCTTCACCCTCTGACCAACGGCCATCGGCTGTTCCACCGACAGACCGGCCCCGGTCGAACTGATGCTTGTGATCATCGCCGGAAGTCCAACTGCGCCCACTTTGACGCGAACCGGAAACCGGGTCGGGAAACGATGCGAACGATATTTCATTTTTTCACCCCTTTTGGTCGTGCTCGATAGGATCGAAGTTTCACCCCTGAAACGCCGTGATCAGACACCAAAGGTCTGAACGTTCGGTTACCAGCGGCAAACTTCGTCCAAAAAAGAGGCACCTGGCAGCCCGAGACCCTTGCCAGACAGGGTGACCGGCCGTATACGCCGCCTGTCTGCGACCCGTAATGAGTCGTCCGGACCTGTGACGTATGGCGCCGGAGCTCTTCACCGGACGGCCGCGCCACAGCACCAAGCAAGGCCGTGAACCTCCGGTGGGCAGCGTGACTGACCCGATGAAGACCGAAGCTCTGGCAGCCCATCACATCCGCGGGCAAACCGCGTGTCATATATAGGAGACGGTCCAATGGACTTGATCGCACAACTTGAGGCGGAACAAATCGCCGAACTGGGCAAGGATATCCCAGACTTCAAAGCCGGGGACACCATCCGTGTCGGCTTCCGCGTGACGGAAGGCACCCGCACCCGTGTGCAGAACTACGAAGGCGTCTGCATCGCACGCAAGAACGGCAAGGGCATCGCTGGCTCGTTCACCGTTCGCAAGATTTCCTTTGGTGAAGGCGTGGAACGTGTGTTCCCGCTCTATTCCACCAACATCGACAGCATCACCGTCGTGCGCCGTGGCCGTGTCCGCCGCGCCAAGCTGTACTACCTGCGCTCGCGTCGGGGTAAGTCCGCACGGATCGCTGAAAAGACCAACTACCGCGCGCTGTCCAGCGGCGCTGACGCATAAGGATTGGTGGCATGAAAAAAGATATCCATCCCGATTATCACGTCATCGACGTCAAGATGACCGACGGCACCGTGGTGCAGATGAAATCCACCTGGGGCGCAGAGGGCGACCAGCTGAGCCTCGACATCGACCCGTCCGTACACCCAGCCTGGACCGGTGGCGGCGCACGCCTGATGGACACCGGTGGCCGCGTGTCCAAGTTCAAGAAGAAATACGAAGGTCTGGGCTTCTAAGACCGTCACAGGATTAGCGGGACGTGTTCCGCCCGACGACGCCGCCCTTTGGGGCGGCGTTTTTCGTTTCGCGATCAGGCGTCGTATTTTTCGCGCGCTGCAATCACCTCATCAAAATGCTCAGCCGCGAAACCGACGAGGCCCTTGATCACGACCAACAGCCGCTCCCCCATCGGGGTGAGTGCGTAGCTGACGGCAATCGGTGGGCCGGGGTCGACCGTGCGGGTGAGGTACCCATCCCGCTCCATCGACCGCAAATTCTCAGTCAGGACCCGTTGGGTCACATCGCCAATCGTCCGCTTGAGCACGCCGAACCGCATCGCCCCATCTTCGAGTGTCAGCAAGATCAGCATCTGCCATTTGCCCGTCACCTTGGACAGAACATTGCGCACGGGGCAAAGCTGCGCGCCCTCTTTCGTTGTCACGGTTACTGGAAGCATACCAGGTTCCTTTTTAGTGCGTAATGTTCTGTCCAAGGTGACGGGCAAATGGCAGATGCTGATCTTGCTGACACTCGAAGATGGGGC
>JBCBCS010000276.1:0-3856 GCA_038530475.1 Pseudomonadota bacterium | reverse complement strand
ATATCTTTCCTCCGTTTTCCTAAACATAGCGGAGGACCACTTCCGTGGGGGAGGATCACTTGGCCGCGACCTCCTTTCGCCAAAAGAAATAGCCTGTACGCGTAGGCGATCATACCCGTCTTTGCCCAGGCAGAGAATGACTGTGTTTTGGCAAATGGCTGTCTAACATTGCCAAATAGATGCAAGTCCAGTCGTCTTAGATGTGCAGTGCGTGACCCAAGCCCATCAAAGCGGCCTCTTGAAGCGCCTCACCCTTGGTGGGGTGAGCATGAATTGTGCCCGCGACATCTTCAAGACGTGCACCCATCTCGATCGCCAGTGCAAAACCAGCAGCCATTTCTGATATGCCCTCGCCGACCGCCTGGATTCCGAGGATTTGATGATTGTCTGCGCGCGCAACCACACGGATGAAACCATCTTCGCGCTCGGTTGTCATGGCGCGGCCATTGGCCATAAACGGGAATTTGCCGGTTTTGATGTCGTGAGCTGCGTCTTTCGCCTCAGTCGGCGACAGGCCGACAGTCAGGATTTCGGGGTCGGTGAAGCACACCGCCGGGATGCAATACTTGTCCCAAACACGCTTTTCGCCTGCGACGATCTCGGCCACCATCTCGCCCTGCGACATGGCGCGGTGGGCCAGCATGGGTTCACCGGTGACGTCGCCGATTGCGTAAAGCCCACGCATCGACGTTGCACAGGTTTCGTCGATCTTGATGAACGCGCCGTCCATGTCCGCGGCCAACCGGTCAAGATCCAGCTCTTTGGTGACTGGTCGGCGCCCCACGGTAACCAGAACCTTATCGCACGCGATGATGGTTTCAGTGTCGTCAGCATCCTTGACCAACAGCGATTTGCCGTCGTCGCCGACACCCTGGGCAAAGGTCTTGGTCATTACCGTAACGCCCAGCGTCCCTAATCGGTCGGCGACAGGTTTGGTCAACTCGGGGTCGTATTGCGGCAGGATGCGCTCGGCGGCTTCGACCACGGTGACTTGGACGCCCAGCTTGGCCAGGGCTGTGCCCAATTCCAGTCCGATATAACCGCCGCCGACAACGGCCAGCTTTTTGGGCAGGACCGGATCGGCCAGCACATCGGTGGACGATTGTACAAAGGTGCCGTCAAACGGCAAAAACGGCAGTTCGACTGAGGTTGACCCTGTCGCGATGACGACGTTTTCCGCCTTGATGATGGTTTCACCCTCCGGGCCGTCCACGATCACCTTCTTGGCGTCATGGAACCGCGCGGTGCCGGCCACCTGACGTACCTTGGCTTTTTTCAAAAGCCCCGCGACGCCGCCGTTCAGGCGACCGACGATCCCGTCTTTCCAGGTTAGCGTTTGGGCAAAGTCGATCGCGGGCGCGGCAGCAGTGATACCGATGGCAGACCCTTCGGTGGCATGGGCCATTTTGTGGTATTCGTCACCGGCATGAATGATCGCCTTGGACGGGATACAGCCCACGTTCAGGCAGGTGCCGCCGGGTTTGTCTTTTTCGACAATGATCGTGTCGACGCCCAGTTGGCTCGCGCGGATGGCACAAACGTAACCGCCGGGGCCGGCACCGATGACCAAGAGCTTGCAGTTCAATTCGGCCACGGTTCAGCCCTCCACAAAGATCATTGCCGGGGTTTCCAGCAGGGTTTTCAAGCGCTGCACAAAGACGGCGGCATCCCAGCCATCGATGATGCGGTGGTCAAAGCTGGACGACAGGTTCATGACCTGACGCGGAACAAACTCTGTCCCGTTCCACATGGGGCGAGTCTGCATTTTGTTCACTCCAACAATCGCCAGTTCCGGGCCGTTGATGATCGGCGTTGTCGCAATTGCTCCAAGCTTGCCCAGCGACGTGATCGAAATGGTCGACCCTGTCAGCTCGTCTCGTGTGGCGGTGCCTTCGCGCGCTGCGTTCGCCACGCGCGACAGCTCCCCCGCCATGTCCCAGATGGAACGCGCTTCGCAATGGCGCACCACAGGCACCATCAGGCCACCCGGTGTTTGCGTCGCGATGCCAATATGCGCCGCGCCGAATTCGCGAACAATTCCGGCCTCATCATCATAGAGGGCGTTCAGGTTCGGTTGCTCTTTCAGCGCTGTGACCATCGCGCGCATTAAGAACGGCAAGATCGTCAACTTGGGCTTGTCGCCACGTTCCGCGTTCAGGCTCGCCCGCAGTTGTTCAAGCGAGGAAACATCCACTTCTTCAACGATGGTGATGTGTGGGATATGCCGCTTTGCCTCGGCCATCCGTTCGGCGATTTTGCGACGAAGGCCGATGATCTTGACCTCTTTAACCCTTGTATCCGGCGCGGGACCCGTCGAAGTCGCCATTGAGCCGCCGGAGGCAATGAAGTTGTCCAGATCCTCATGCGTGATCCGCCCAGCCGGACCACTGCCTGCCACCCGACGCAAATCAACGCCTGCATCCAGCGCCCGACGCCGAACAGCCGGGCTGGCTGAGGGCTTCTCTCCCTCAACACGCGGAGTTGCTGGAACAGCGGCAGCCACGGGGCGCGGTGGCGCGACAGGTTCAGAAGGTGCTGGGGCCGGCTCGGGTGCTTTTGGGGCATCCTCGGTGGGATCAGAACTTTCCTGCACGGCGGCGTCTGCGATGTCGCCCTCGTTGCCCGGTCCATCCACCTCGATCTTCACCAGCGGCGCACCGATCGCGATCGTGTCGCCTTCGGCCCCCGCATACCAGACCACCTTGCCAGTGACCGAAGACGGAATTTCCACGGTGGCTTTGTCGGTCATGACCGCGGCAAAGACATCGTCCTCGCGCAGCTCGTCGCCGATGGGCACAAGGATTTCGGCTAATTCAGCCTCTGCAATGCCTTCCCCGACATCCGGCATGAGAATTGTGTAGATGCCCATTTATGCCTCCATCACTGTATTCAGCGCGGTCACCACGCGGTCAGGGCCGGGGAAGTAATCCCATTCCGAGGCATGCGGGTACGGTGTGTCCCACCCCGCGACGCGCTGGATCGGAGCTTCGAGGTGGTAGAAGCACTCTTTCTGCACGATCGCAGCCAGTTCAGCCCCAAAGCCATTTGTCAGGGTCGCCTCATGCACGATCACGCAGCGCCCGGTCTTGGAAACCGATTGCACGATTGCTTTCTTGTCGAGCGGCAGAAGCGAGCGCAGGTCGATTACTTCTGCATCAATGCCAGATGATTGAGCAGCCTCCATCGCCACATAAACCATGGTCCCATAGGCAAGGATCGTCGCCGCCGCGCCTTCACGGCGCACTGCTGCCTTGCCCAATTCAACCTTGTGATACCCCTCTGGCACATCGCCAAGCTCGTGCTTTTTCCAAGGGACTATCGGCTTGTCGTGATGGCCATCAAAGGGGCCGTTATAAAGCCGCTTGGGTTCAAGGAAGATCACCGGGTCTGGGTCTTCCATCGCCGCCGTGAGCATGCCCTTTGCATCCGCAGGGTTCGACGGCATCACGGTCTTTAGGCCAGCGACGTGGGTGAACAAAGCTTCGGGGCTTTGGCTATGGGTCTGCGCGCCATAGATCCCCCCGCCGGTGGGCATCCGGATCACCATCGGGCAGGTGAACTCGCCGCCCGAGCGATAGCGCATGCGCGCGGCCTCAGACACGATTTGGTCGTAGGCGGGGTACATGTAGTCGGCAAATTGGATTTCGATACACGGCTTTAGCCCATAGGTCGCCATCCCGATAGCAGAGCCGACGATCCCCAATTCGCTGATGGGCGCGTCAAAGCACCGGCTGGTGCCGTATTTCTTTTGCAGGCCATCGGTGCATCGGAACACGCCGCCGAAATAGCCCACGTCCTGTCCGTGACGACGATATCGTCGTCTACGGACAGGACGTGGGCTATTTCGGCGGCGTGT
>JBCBCS010000275.1:0-3894 GCA_038530475.1 Pseudomonadota bacterium | reverse complement strand
GTTTTGTGACCGTCGCCAACCGGGAGACCAAGGACAATGGCGCGACCATTCTGGCAGGTAACCAGAAGGTGTTGTTTGCGCGGCTCTCGGACGCGAAGTTCTTTTGGGAAAACGATTTGCGCGTGGCCAAAACGGGCGGGAGCCAGTGGCTTGAGGGGCTCAAGGCGGTGACGTTCCACAACAAACTCGGCTCGGTTGCAGATCTCGTGGACCGGATGGCGGCTCTCAGCCGTGAAGTGGCGCCGCTGGTGGGGGCCGATCCGGATGAGGCGGAGGCGGCAGCACGTTTTGCGAAGGCCGATCTGTCTTCCGAAATGGTCTATGAATTCCCCGATCTTCAAGGGCTTATGGGGCGTTATTACGCCAAAGAGGCCGGGTTGTCAGATGCGATCGCTTTGGCTGCGGAGGAACATTATTCCCCGCTGGGTCCATCCGATGCGGTCCCGACGGCACCTGTATCTGTGGCTGTCGCGCTGGCCGAAAAGCTCGACAAGCTCACCGGGTTCTGGGCGATTGATGAAAAGCCAACAGGGTCCAAAGACCCATTCGCGCTGCGCCGTGCGGCATTAGGGGTCATCCGGTTGGTGCTGGAGAATGATCTGCGGCTGAAATTGTCCACGATCGCTGACGACGAGAACCTCATTTCTTTCTTCCACGACCGGCTCAAGGTCTATCTGCGTGATCAGGGGATCAGCCACGATGTGATCGATGCGTCCTTGGCGATGCCGGGCTCAGATGACCTGCAATTGCTGGTCAAACGGGCCGAGGCACTGGCCGCGTTCCTGAAGACGGATGACGGCGAGAACCTGATCCAGGGCTTCAAGCGGGCCAACAACATCCTCGCTCAGGCGGAAGACAAGGACGGGGTTGAATACTCCTTCGGCGCTGACATCAAATTCGCGGAAACCGATGAGGAGAAGGCGTTGTTTGCCGCCCTCGACGCTGCTGACGCGAAGATCGGCCCGGCGATGGAGGCAGAGGATTTTGCCGCCGCGATGACGGCCATGGCCGCCCTGCGCGCGCCGATTGATGCGTTCTTTGAGGCGGTTCAGATCAATGCGGACAGCGAAGTGTTACGCCGCAACCGGCTTAATCTGTTGCACCGCATCCGCACGATCTGCCTGAGTGTCGCGGATCTGCGAAAACTCGAAGGGTAGCGCGCCACTTAGGTTACCCTTGTTCTGTCAGGCCAGATGTCTATTCTGCATGACAGAAAGGATGCCGCAGTGCAGAAAGTTATCACCCTCAAGGACTTGTGCCTGATCACCAAGACCGCGCCGATGGCGGCGGACATTCATGGTGGGCGGGCCAAATGCTTGCAGCGGTTGATCCGGCTCGACATGCCGGTGCCGACATCTGTGGCGCTGTCGTTTCAGGCAGTGCGTGCGGTGGCGGGCGGCCAAGTGCCTGATATCCCGCAGATTTTACGCCATTTCGGACAGGAGCCACTGCTGTCTGTGCGGCCATCTTCGCTCGATCCTGATTGGGGTGGGCCGGGTGCGATCCTCAATATCGGGCTGACCGACGCCAAGCATCAGGAGCTGTGCGAGAGCCTGGGCGAGAAGGTCGCGACCCGTCTTTACATGCGCTATATTCAGTCCTTCGCCGTCGAAGTGGCGCGGCTGGATCCAGAAGAATTCTACCTGCCCGATCAACCCAGTGCGGATGCGTTGCGGCACATGCTCGACACCTATGAGGCGGAAATGGACGCACCGTTCCCGCAAGATGTGGGCGAGCAATTGTCCGAAGTGCTGCGATCCATGGCGCGCACATGGGAAGGCACGACCGCGCGACTTTTGCGACAGGCCAAGGGCGCACCGGCGGATGCGGGCCTTGGCCTTGTGGTGCAGGAGATGATGTTGCCCATGGGCGAGGGCGTCAGCGGCGCCGGCGTCATCCAGTTTGTGGATGGGGCCACGGGCGCGCCGCAGATCAACGGGCGTTATGTTGGACAGCAGCTTCATTCGGCGACGATCCGCGACGCCAAGGACGCGCTTTACCTCACGAAAGACGAACGTGGCCCATCGCTTGAGGAATTGGCGCCGGAGGCGTTCGCAACCTTGATCGAGTATGGGGCTCTGGGCCGTGTGCGCCTGCGCGAAGAGATGGAGATCAAGTTCATCCTTCAAAACGGAGCTTTGTCGATCCTTGATGCAGTACGGGTGCAGCGGTCCAGCCGGGCGGCGGTGCGGATTGCCGTTGATCTGGCGGAAAGCGGGGTGATCCCGCAAGACGAAGCGCTGATGCGGGTGCAGCCTGCGGCGGTGTCGGATTTGTTGCACCGGCAATTGGCGCCGAACGCGGAGCGGGATTTGCTGGTCACCGGTATCGCAGCGAGCCCGGGTGCGGCCTGTGGTCAGATCGTGTTCAGCGCCAATGAAGCGCAGGCCAGCGCCGCGCGGGGGGAGCCGTGCGTACTGATCCGGCGTGAAACGACGCCGGAAGACATTCGCGGGATGCATGCCGCCAACGCCATTGTGACGCTGCGCGGCGGGATCACCAGCCATGCCGCAGTCATCGGGCGCGGCATTGGGCTGCCGTGTATCGTGGGAGCGGCTGATCTGGAGATTGATGAGCGCAAAGGCCAGATCAAACTGCCGGGGGGACGGGTGCTCAAGGCCGGGGACATTATCACGGTCGATGGGACGTCTGGCCAGGTGCTGGCTGGGGCGCCAGAGCTTCTTGAGGCAGCGCTGGATGATGCATTCCAGACCCTGTTGGGCTGGGCAGATGATGTGCGCGATATCGGTGTTCGGGCCAATGCCGACACGCCTGCTGATGCGCAGACGGCCTTTAACTTCGCCGCCGAAGGGATCGGGCTGTGCCGGACGGAGCATATGTTCTTTGACGGGGAACGCGTCGACCTCATGCGGGAGATGATCTTTACCGAGGACGCGGCGGGTCGGTCGGCGGTGCTCGAGCGCCTATTGCCGCTCCAACGCTCTGACTTCACGGAGCTTTTCAACATCATGCGCGGCAAGCCTGTCTGTATTCGACTGTTTGATCCGCCCTTGCACGAATTCCTGCCTACCAGCAAAGCGGGCCTTCGCGAGTTGGCGGACCTGTTGGATATGCCGATGGCTGAGGTTACGGCGCGGGTGGATGATCTGTCAGAATACAACCCGATGTTGGGGATGCGCGGGGTCCGGTTGGGCATCACCGTGCCCGAGATTTACGACATGCAAGCGCGCGCCATCTTTCAGGCCGCGGTCGCCAGCTCCTCCAAGAATGACCAGGTCGAGCCCGAGATCATGATCCCGCTGGTCAGCGCCATGCGGGAGGTCGAATTGGTGGAGGCTCGGATTGAAGCGGTTGCGGCATCGGTGCGGGCTGAGACCGGGACGGAATTCACCTATCGGCTGGGCGTCATGGTTGAGACACCGCGCGCGGCGTTGAAAGCGGGTGATATTGCGACGCATTCGGCCTTCCTGTCCTTCGGGACCAATGACCTCACCCAGATGACCTACGGGTTGAGCCGCGACGACGCTGGCCGTTTCATGTCGACCTACGTTCAAGCCGGGGTCTACGCCGAAGATCCGTTCCATACGCTCGACCTCGAAGGTGTGGGGGAGCTTCTGTCATTGGGTGCGGCGCGGGGGCGGGCGCGCAATCCGGATGTGACTTTGTCGATTTGTGGCGAACATGGCGGCGATGCCAATGCCATCGCGTTTTGTCGGGCACAGGGATTCGATTACATCTCATGCTCACCGTTCCGGGTGCCAGTTGCGCGGCTTTCCGCTGCTCAATTGGCCGTTCGGGACAGGTTGGACACGTGGTCGCGCCGGTAAAAGCCATTCATTTTCAGTCATATGGCTAAGGGGGCGTCGCGCAAGCGCTTTATTGGGACGATCGCGGATGAGCCTGACGCAAGAGGGCGCATGCCCGGCTCGGTTG
>JBCBCS010000274.1:3621-3899 GCA_038530475.1 Pseudomonadota bacterium | reverse complement strand
CCCATCCAGGCGAGGATCTGGCTGAGCCGCGTGATGCCGCATTTGCCCGCGGACCGCAACGTGGCGTAGGTGACGAAGAGGATACCGTCGCCCATCGGGATGGGCTGATCCGGTTTCCATTTGGAGAGCGGCTGGATGTCGGCTGGCGAGCCGCCAAGATCGGTCCAGTCGCGGATCGCGTCCTCGAGGAGCGTCGCGGATTTGGAGACCCAGATCGCCTTCCTGCGCCCGGCCAGCCAGTTCACAAGGATGAGCCCTGCGCATTCGCGCCCTTTGCC
>JBCBCS010000274.1:0-3611 GCA_038530475.1 Pseudomonadota bacterium | reverse complement strand
CATCGCAATGGCCTCGGTCGCGCCACCTGTGCCCTCTTGCGCGGCCAGTGCGGAATTGCGTCTGCCCGCCATGATGATGGTCTCGAGCTGCGCTTCGGAGAGATGTCCCTCGTCGATCAGCCTGGCGGGCAGACGCAATTCCGCACTGGCCGCGCAAGAGGGCACAGGTGGCGCGACCGAGGCCATTGCGATGCTTTCGACGAGCGGCGTGGGATGTACTTGCGCACCCGCGATCTCGATCCGCTGCGGACGGTAGCGCGCGTAGATGTCCGAGACGGGCGTGTTGTCACGGGGGGTCTGAAGGCTCGTGAAGCTGAGCGGACGGACGGCGTTGGCCCAGGGTTTGGAGGTGGTGACAGGCGCAGCAGCAGCCTTGCGCGGAGCTGAGGATGGAACGGTCGGCCGCGCGTGAGGGATCGCTGCCGCCCGGCGGGCGGGGCGGGTCTCAGGCCGGCTTGCGGCCACAGCGTCAACAAAAGGAAGGGCTTCCTCCAGATCCTGAACCGCGGCGCGGATCATCTCGCCGCCCTCCTGCACTTTGTCGAAGATCATGAGCTGGGTTTCGACAGAAGTGCCGAGCTTGCGATAAACCTGCCCCGGCATCGTCAGCGCGAGGCGCGGCGTGAGCAGGTCGCAGGCGCGGGACCAATGCGCGGTATCGCGTTCGGGCGTGAATCCCGGCGGCATGATCGCCACCAGCCGCCCACCGGGGGCCAGGCGCTTGGCAGCCGCGATGAGATGCTTGGCGGCGATGTGCTTATCCCGGGAGCGATCGACCGAGGAGGCAAAGGGCGGATTCATCACCACGACGTCGGGTAGAACCGGCGTCTGCAGCAGATCGTCGATATGCTCACCGTCATGGCCTGTGACCTCGCCGCCGAAGAGGGCCCGGAGGAGGCGCTGGCGTAAGGGGTCGATTTCATTGAGCAAAAGCGTGGCGCCGGCCAGGGCCGCGAAAGCAGCCAAGGCACCGGTCCCCGCCGAAGGCTCCAGCACGGTCTCACCCTTGCGGATCGCTGCCGCCCGCACAACCAGGGCGGCAAATGGCAGAGGCGTGGAAAACTGCTGTAGCCGGATCTGCTGCTCCGACCGGCGGGTTTCAGTCAGCAGCCGTGAGCCAAGCAGCTTTGCAGCAGCGATGTCACCTGCCGCGTCGGCCCCACGCAGCAGCACCTGGGCGGCCGCGGCCTGCATCAGGTCATAGGCCATGCGCCAGTCCCAGGCACCGCCGGCATCGCTGCCATGAAACGTCTCGCGCATAATCCGCGCGAGCGCTGAGCTGCGCAGGGGTTGGTTAACGATTTCCGCGTCAATCTGTGCGATGGCATAGACGAGGTCAGAGTGGGGGATTGAGAGAGCCGAGTTTGCCGGTTTGGGCTGGGTCATGGGGATTTCCTTTGGATCAGGGTCTGAGTTCCAAAGGACAAAAAGCCTGCTCTACACTTTTGGGCGCGGAGCAGGCAGTCATGGGCCGACGTGAATAGCGGTCCTGTCGCTCAATTCCCCTGCCCCGCCATAAACTCGGCGAGCACCGGGCTGGCTTCGCTCTTCGCGGAGCTGAGTAGCTCCGAGCCGGCAAGCGAGGCTTTCGACAGTCGTACGAGCCCGCCGGTTTCCTCGATGCGGTAGCAGCGGCGCTTTTGCCGCCCCCGTCTGTAGTGGGTCGCGGTGACGATCTGGCAGGTGCTGCCATCGGTGAGCGTCACAGGGGCCGCGAGCCTGATCTTGTCGCCTTCCTCGTAGTCCGGGATCGCAGCCCAGTCCCGGCAACACTGGCGCCAGGCATGGGCGTAGCTGTCAGGGTCTTTCAGGTCGGAGAGAAGCGCCAAAAGGCTGAGCGGCGCGCGGGATTCGACCGGTCCCGCGCTTTCTTCCATGTCCTTGTAGCCCCAACACCCATCGTCGTATCGGGTGAGGAAGACGGCCCCGAAAGTGATCGAGCCGTCAGGATCGGTGACATAGGTCGCGTCTTCGACAGGGGTGCCGTCGCGATTGGTGACCCTTGCCGCCGCATACCAGGTAGAGCCGACCTTGCAGGCTTTGACCAGTTCCGTCCTGCGCCTGTCGCCCTCGAAGGTGCAAAGCCGAATGATTTCCGCTTTCTCATCCGCATAGGTCTGGACGCGGCGGTCCGTGTAGAACAGCCATCCCATTAAGCTACCCTCCGGTCATCGAGTTCCATCAGCGCATCGAGCGGCACGCGATAGGGCTGCATGGCGTCGAAATCCTCGCAATTGCCGCAGTTCTGCACGATCGCGAAGGTGTCGCAGGCATCCTTGAGGATGACCCGGAAGGTGCCGCCAAGACCTGAAGGCACCTCGTAGGTCCCGCCGATGAGATAATCCGACGCACGGCGCACGAAGACGCGGATGCTGTGACCATCGGTGGCGAGCCGGATCGCCTCCTGCCCCCGGTCGATCAGCACCTGCACATCGTCAAGAATGTCCGTGTAGAACTGGCCGGTCAGATCGCGAAAAGCCATGCGGCGCTGCGCCATCCAGTCGGTGTCCCGGAACGGGTTCATGCCGTCGGCGAAAGCAAAGGAAGGATCAGCCTGCTCGGTGGTGACGATGCGGGTGGTCATGCCATCGATGCCATTCGAGCGCAGATGCACGCCATTGCCGACGATGAGGATCAGGGCCGGCCTGTCCACGGGCCCGTTCCAGTTGGGCAGGAAGGTTTTGCAGGCACGCGCATGTGCGATTTGCGCCGCAACGGCTGAGGCAGAGAACTTGAGAATAGCCATGGGGATGTCTTTCCGTTGAGTGTGGGAGGGTCGACCCGCGCAGGCAGAAGGGCTTGCGCGGGTCGCTTGAGGGCTCAGGCCGCTTGCGCGACCTCGCTGTCAGGCTCCGGAGATTCCGCGGTTGGCTCCGCCTCATCACAGGCGACACCGGCCGTCTGCATCATCGGCGGGCACCAGGCGGCCACGGCAGCGCGCTGCGCGTCCGTGAGTGTGGCGAAGGGCTCAGCAAAGAGCTTGTCGCAGAAGGCGACGATCTCTTTCTTGCTCGACGAGGCCAGCGTCACCGCTTCCTGGGCGATGCCCAGATCCTCGCCGAGGATTTTCAGGAGCCAAGCCTTCTTGAAGCGATTGAAGAGTGCCGCGTTCGGCGTCCAATGGGCGCGGATGTCGGGCATGATCTCGACCTCGAAGTCATGCATCAGGCTGTCGCGCTGGCGGTCCCGCGCGAAGCAGGACTGCGTGGTGCTGGCAGCGGCAAAGGCGACGAGCTTGGCCTTCTCACAAGCATTGATCGCGCGAAACGCCGCGAATTGATCGGCGGGCGACCGGGCGTCGTCGAGCCAGGACAGATCGAGCGCATCATGCGCCGCCGCCACCTGTTCGAGCGAGGTCTCGTCGATCTCGTCCATCTTGGCGTGGGTGCGGTATTCCTTGCGGGCATCGACCTTGATCGCCTGCGTGACGCTCATGCCGGTGCCCAGAACGTCACTGACCAGCTTGAAGAGCGTCAGATCGAGCGTGGCCTCGGGGTGCAGCGCCATTGCGGCGCCAAGGGCCATAGCCCGCTCGGTCTTGAGGTCTTCAGCCAGCGAGGCCGGGTAGGTGATTTCGCCGGCGTCCGGGGCCTCCTCCCCGGTCGGATTAC
>JBCBCS010000273.1:0-3909 GCA_038530475.1 Pseudomonadota bacterium | reverse complement strand
CCCATTTGTAAGAATTGGAAGGTTAACAACGCGTGAACACGGGCGAGGAGAATCTGCTCCGCGCATCCTACAGTTGATTTTTCAGAGGTTTTTTCGAGTTTTTGCAACAGTTCATTCGAGCGCAACCTGCGTGCCCGTACTGTCCATTCCCCAAAAATGGCGAGGTGGGGCGATGCGGAATCGCGTCAGCGCCACTGGATGGCGTTCGCGGCGGCGATTCTTGGCAGAATCACGTTGCCGAGCCGCCGACCGTCAGTCCGCCGATCTTGAGCGTGGGCTGGCCTACCCCCACCGGCACCCATTGTCCGGCTTTGCCGCAATTGCCCATCCCCGGATCAAGCGCCATGTCATTTCCGATGGCCTGGATGTGTTTCAGCGCCGTCGCTCCGTCCCCGATCAGCGTCGCGCCCTTGACCGGCGCGCCGATCTTGCCGTCTTGCACGCGGTAGGCCTCGGTGCAGCTGAAAACGAACTTGCCGTTAGTTATGTCGACCTGTCCACCGCCGAACCCAACGGCATAAATACCGTCCTTGAGGTCCGCAACAATGTCACCAGGCGCCGCATCCCCGCCCAGCATGTAGGTGTTTGTCATCCTTGGCATCGGCGGATGGGCATAACTTTGGCGGCGACCATTGCCGGTGCCGTCCACCCCCATCAGACGCGCGTTCTGGCGATCCTGCATGTAGCCCACAAGGATGCCGTCCTCGATCAGGACGTTTTTGCCCGATGGGGTGCCTTCGTCATCCACGGTGATGGAACCGCGGCGATCAGGGATGGTGCCGTCGTCCAGAACGGTGACGCCCGGCGCGGCGATACGTTCGCCCATCAGCCCGGCAAAGGCCGACGAGCCTTTGCGATTGAAGTCACCCTCAAGCCCGTGTCCGATGGCTTCGTGCAGCAGGATACCAGGCCAACCGGGGCCAAGAACCACGTCCATCACACCCGCTGGCGCGGGCACGGCATCAAGGTTAACGCAAGCGATGCGCAGGGCTTCGCGGGCTTTGGCCTCCCAGTCATCGCGGGAAATGAGGCCATCGAGGCCCACACGCCCGCCGCCACCGGCATTGCCGCTTTCGCGGCGGCCGTCCTGTTCGACAATGACCGACACGTTGAGCCGTGTCATCGGGCGCACGTCGCGGACCGAATGGCCCTCGGGGCGCAGAATTTCGACCTCCTGCAATGATGCGGCGACCGAGGCGGAGACCTGCACGACCCGCGCATCGAGATCCCGCAGGAACGCGTCGATCTCGCGCAGCGTTTCGATTTTGACCGCGAATGTGGCGTCGGCGATGGGGTCGGCGTCTGTATAGAGCGCCTTGTTCGTGGCCATGGGCGCATCGGCAAGCGTGCCGCCACCGGCCCCCACGGCAAGCCGCGCAGTCTCGGACGCGCGGCGCAGGGCCGCTTCGGAGATTTCGCTGGAATGCGCGTAGCCTGCAACCTCGCCGCGCACGGCGCGCAGGCCAAACCCCTTGGACGCGTTGTAACTGGCGGTCTTCAGTCGTCCGTCATCAAACACCAGTGATTCCGACCGGACGCGTTCGAAAAACAGCTCTCCATCGTCGGCCCCTGCCGTGGCGTCACGCAAAATCGCCAGCGCGGTCTGACGATCGATTTCGGTGTCGAGCGGGGCGAAAGGCGTGTCGGACATAGGCTCTCCTGAGGGGCTGGTAAGGCCAGGAAGCGTCTGTTTGACGCGGGCCTGGCATCTTTATCTCGGCTTTAAGATATGATTGTAAGAGAGCCGAAGACAACGCCCGGTGTGCAAACGCATGCCGCGCATCTACAGCGCGACACATCCAGTTCAGGACGACCCGATGAACAAGCTCTTTTCCATGTCGGCAGCCTTTGGCCTGCTGGCAGCTATGCCCGCATGGGCGCAAGACAACCTCGAAGTGATCGGCAAGCCGGTTGCAGGCGGTATCGGTTTCCAACCCGCCGTGACAGAGTTGGCACGCGAATTGCAGGCGTTGGACGCATTGATCCTGGTGATCATCACGCTCATTTCACTGTTTGTCGTGGGGTTGCGCTTGCGGTTGTCATCCGCTACAACCGCAAGCGCAACCCCGAGCCCGCGTCGTTCACCCACAACACCCCGATCGAGGTGGCCTGGACCGTGATCCCGATCGTAATCCTTGTGTTCATCGGCGCATTTTCTTTGCCCGTGCTCTTTAACCAGCAGGAAATCCCCGAGGCAGACGTGACCGTGAAGGCCACCGGCTACCAGTGGTTCTGGGGGTATGAATATGTGGACGAGGGGATCACCTTTGACAGCTACATGATCGGTGCACCGGCAACGGGTGGTGACAACTCCCTGACACCCGAGACCGAGCAGCAACTGATCGACGCAGGGTATAATCGCGAAGACTTCTTGCTGGCCGTGGACAACGCCGTGGTCGTGCCGGTGGGCAAGACTGTTGTGGTTCAGGTTACCGGCGGTGACGTGATCCATTCGTGGACCATCCCGGCCTTCGGGGTGAAGCAGGACGCAGTGCCCGGGCGCCTGGCCGAGTTGTGGTTCGAGGCGGAGCAAGAAGGCATTTTCTTCGGTCAGTGCTCTGAACTTTGCGGAATTGCACACGCCTACATGCCCATTGCGGTCAAGGTGGTCAGCGAAGCGACCTATGACGCGTGGATCGAAGCCAACCGCGACGCATCCGACTATGTCGATGTGCGTCAGGTTCTGACCAACTGATCCGCGCAGCCATCTTCGAACGAGTGGAGCAAGTATGAGCGACGTCAGCTACCACAGCAAGACACTGGAACCCGAGGCGGAGCTGGGCGATTACTTTGCCTTGCTCAAGCCGCGTGTGATGTCGCTGGTCGTGTTCACAGCGCTCGTTGGCATGCTGGCGGCGCCGCAATCGGTGAACCCTGTGGTTGCCTTTGCGTCGATCCTGTTCGTTGCAATTGGCGCGGGCGCGTCCGGTGCGCTGAACATGTGGTGGGACGCGGACATCGACGCGGTCATGCGCCGCACGGTCAAGCGTCCGATCCCGTCGGGTCGTGTGACTGCGGACGAGGCCAAGGTTCTGGGCTTTGGTCTGTCGGGCCTGTCCGTGATGATGCTGGCGCTGAGCGCCGATTTGCTTGCCGCGGGGCTACTGGCCTTCACCATCTTCTTTTACGTGGTGATCTATTCAATGTGGCTCAAGCGGGCGACGCCGCAGAACATCGTGATCGGTGGCGCGGCTGGTGCGTTCCCGCCGGTTATCGGATGGGTCATTGCAACGGGTGCGTTTTCGGTCGAGGCGTGGCTGATGTTCGCGTTGATCTTCATGTGGACGCCGCCGCATTT
Organism: Pseudomonadota bacterium; assembly: GCA_038530475.1. GTDB lineage: Bacteria > Pseudomonadota > Alphaproteobacteria > Rhodobacterales > Rhodobacteraceae > Octadecabacter. The sequence continues at coordinate 611 of JBCBCS010000273.1, read as the reverse complement.
CTGGGCGCTCGCTCTGTTTATGAAGTCCGATTACGACGATGCTGGCGTTCCGATGCTGACCGTGACCCACGGGCGCAAGTCGACCCGGGTGCATATCCTTGTCTACACCGTTTTGCTTGTTGCGCTGGTCATCGGTGCCGCGTTCACGTCGTTGGGCGGCCCGGTATTCCTGACGGCCGCCGCTATTTTGAACGTGCTGTTCCTCAAAGGGGCCTATCACATCTGGCGGCGCGATGAGGCGCAAGCCGAAGCGGACGAATACGCCGTCGAGAAATCGTTTTTCAAACTGTCGCTGTGGTACCTGTTCTTGCATTTCGGTGCGATCCTGGCTGACGCGCTGCTGCGCCCGGTTGTCGGGGGCCTGCTATGAGCTTGCGTGCCGAACATGAGCTGCATAAGCGGCGCCGCGGGCGCAACAACGGCGTTGGCCTGATCCTTGGCGCATTTGTTGTGCTGATCCTTGCGTTGACAGTGGCAAAGGTAACGAGCGGCGATTTCGAATTGCCCAAGATCGAGGAGGCGCAATGATCTCTCGGCTGTTCAACCGCCTGTCCCGCCCATGAAAAACACGAGGCTCAGCGTCTGGGCCACGGTCTTTTGCGGGCCGGACA
>JBCBCS010000272.1:0-3972 GCA_038530475.1 Pseudomonadota bacterium | reverse complement strand
TTGATTTCGAAACTCAGTGGATCGAAAGTTTCAACCTCGGCACCAGTTCTCGCAACACACTCGGCCCCACCGTCACCGATCCCGCGTCCTTCACCGAGCTGGTCGAAGAGGGTGCGGATACATTCGACTTTGAAACCACGTCTGACCGGTTTGGCACAACTCGTTTTGTCGGGTCTGATTATTTGACGGGAAATGACATTGTCATTGATGGTGTCACCCTTCTGGGCACCGCTTTCGAAGTGACCGCCTTCGCGCCCGATGGCACCGAGGACTTCCGCGTCGAAGGACAGGAGTTCATTGTGCCGGAATGGCGCACCTTCATGTCAGGCATCCGCACGATTTCGTCCGAAAACGGTGAAACCGAACGGAACAACACGCCCGTTGACTTCGCCTTTCCGGGAGAAGCGGGGTTTCTGGCAGTCAACCCAATCTACGATTGCTCGGTGGTTTTGAGTTCCTTGGAGGTCACCCAATGAGGTCTATTATAGCCCTTGCCCTTCTCGCCAGCCCCGTGGCTGCGCAGGAGTTTTCGATGCCTGCAGGATGTGAGGCGTATCTGACCATTCAGACCAGTGACTGCACTGTGATCCACCACTTCACCTGTGAAGGAGATCCCGAAGGTCACAAACGCCGCGCCGATCTGGATGAAGAGGGGCTGAGCTATGTGGGCCGCATCAACAACGAGGCGGAATGGGTTGAAAGCTTCCACCTCCGCTCGGCGCATACAGAGCGTCTGGCATCCTCCCGTGATCCGATGTCGATGTCTGAGCTCATCGCCAATGGCATCGATACCTGGGATTTTGAGACCGAGAGCGATGAGATTGGACCGAGCCGCTATGTTGGTATGGACCGACTGACGGGTGAAAGCGTCGTTATCGACGGTGTTGAGCTATTGGTCACGAATTACGAGCTGATCGCCTATGACGGGGCGGGCAACGTCGTGTGGGAGAGCGAAGGTCAGGAACACATCAGCACCGAATGGCGCATGTTCATCTCTGGCATCAGCACCTACGAAACATCAGATGATGTGTTCACCAGCGATGGCACCCCGGTTGAGTTCATCTTTCCTGGTGAGCCCGGATATCTGTCCGTGAATCCAAAATACGGCTGCGGGGCGGTTATGTCGTCCTATGAGATCGGCCAGTGATGATGCATTTGTTTGTAGGAGTGTTTGCCATGAAATCGATGATTCTTGCGTCCGTCGTAGCAGCGGCCCTTGCTTTGCCGGCCGCCGCTCAGCAGGCGGCCACCATGACTGTGACAGGCGCGGTAAATGGCGATTTTTCGATGGAAACGTCACGCAACACGCTCTTCGAAGACGAAGCGGGTGCGTACTTTGCGGCTGAAATCTATGCAGAGGGTGTCGATGCCGGTGTCACGCAATGTCAGGACATCCGGACGGGCGAGGTTGATTACTTCTTTGGCGATGGAACCGGGTTCGGCGGACACATCCTTGTGACGCTTGAACAGAACGGCGGTGTGTATCGGCTGAACGATCCGACGATCTTCTTCGATGATCTCGATGCGGACGGAGAGCTCGTAGACACCTATGCGAATTTTGACACGGTGCAGATGACGATTCTGGAGGCGGAATGCCGGTCAGATGAAGCGCTGACGATGACGGTCGCCTACAAGGCGCAGCTGCTGTCCGGGTTCGGCGGCGGTCCGGGTGCGGTTAATGTAAGCGGCACGGCACGTGCTGATCTGATCCTGCGGGACATGAACGAATATTGATCCGACCGTCCCTGAGGGGATGGCGATACGACGAGGATGATGACGATGACGAAGTATGATGCTGATTGGGCGGCAGCTGAACGGGCCAAGCGCGACTGGATGGCCGAGAACGGGATGTATGACCATTCCGAAGAAAAGGCCAATTGCGGCGTGGGCCTTGTTGTGTCCATTGATGGTAAGCGCAGCCGCAAGGTCGTTGAGAACGGCATCGCCGCGCTCAAGGCGATCTGGCACCGCGGCGCTGTCGATGCAGACGGCAAGACGGGCGATGGCGCAGGCATCCACGTGCAAATCCCATTCAAGTTCTTCGGTCAGCAGGTTGAACGAACAGGCCACGTCCTGCGCCGGGATGAGATGCTCGCCGTGGGTCAGGTGTTCCTGCCGCGCACGGATTTCGGGGCGCAAGAAACCTGCCGGACGATCGTTGAATCCGAAGTGCTGCGGATGGGCTACTACATTTATGGCTGGCGCCATGTTCCGGTGAACATCGACTGTTTGGGTGAAAAGGCCAACGCCACCCGGCCTGAGATCGAACAAATCCTGATCTCAAACTCCAAGGGCGTTGATGAAGAGACGTTTGAGCGGGAGCTGTATGTCATCCGCCGGCGCATCGAAAAGGCCGCCGCGGCTGCTGGCATTCGTGATCTTTATTTGGCGTCGCTCAGCTGTCGGTCGATCATCTACAAGGGCATGATGCTGGCCGAGCAGGTGGGCGAGTTCTATCCTGATCTGATGGACGAACGGTTCGAGAGCGCCTTCGCGATCTATCACCAGCGCTATTCCACCAACACCTTCCCGGAGTGGTGGCTTGCCCAGCCGTTCCGCATGCTGGCCCATAACGGTGAGATCAACACGCTCAAGGGCAACCTCAATTGGATGAAGAGCCATGAAATCCGGATGGCGTCGTCCACGTTTGGCAACATGGCGGAGGATATCAAGCCGATCGTGCCGGGCGGGTCGTCTGACTCGGCTGCTTTGGATTCGGTGTTTGAGGTTCTCGTCCGCGCAGGTCGCTCTGCGCCTATGGCCAAGACTATGCTTGTACCGGAAAGCTGGTCCAAGCAAGCCACCGAGCTGCCGCAGCGCTGGCGCGACATGTATTCCTACTGCAATTCCGTGATGGAGCCTTGGGACGGCCCCGCTGCCTTGGCGATGACCGATGGCCGCTGGGTGTGCGCCGGGCTTGACCGCAACGGCCTGCGTCCGATGCGCTATGTGGTGACCGGTGACGGCATGCTGATCGCGGGCTCTGAGGCCGGGATGGTCCCGATTGATGAGGCCGGCGTCGTCGAAAAAGGCGCGCTGGGCCCCGGTCAGATGATCGGTGTGCATATGGGCAAGGGTGCCCTGTTCCATGACGAAGAGCTTAAGAACAAGATGGCCGCAGCCCTGCCGTTTGGCGAATGGGTCAGCAAGATCAATGAGCTGGACGATAAGTTGGGCGCTGTGACGGAAAGCCCGCTGTATCAGGGGGCCGAGTTGCGGAAGCGTCAGATCGCGGCGGGCTACACGATTGAAGAACTCGAACAGATCCTCGCGCCGATGGCAGAGGACGCGAAAGAGGCGCTTGCGTCCATGGGCGACGACACGCCCTCTGCGGTGTTGTCCGAAAAGTATCGCCCGCTGAGCCATTTCTTCCGCCAGAATTTCAGCCAGGTGACGAACCCGCCCATCGACTCGCTTCGTGAATTCCGGGTGATGAGCCTCAAGACGCGGTTCGGGAACCTCAAGAACGTGCTGGATGAGGACAGCAGCCAGACGGAGATTCTGGTGCTCGACAGCCCGTTTGTGGGCAATGCCCAGTGGGAAGCGCTGCAGACGTCCTTCAACTCTCCTTGTGTTGAGATTGACTGCACTTTCCCCGCAGGCGGGGCGCAGGGTGCGTTGTCGGCCGGTCTGGAACGCATCCGGGCCGAGGCTGAGGATGCCGTACGCTCTGGTGCCGGACATATCACGCTGACGGATCAACATCAGGGTGAGGGCAAGGTGCCCATGCCAATGATTTTGGCGACAAGCGCGGTGCATTCGTGGCTGACGCGGAAAGGTCTGCGGACGTTCACATCGCTCAACGTGCGGTCGGCGGAATGTATCGACCCGCATTATTTTGCCGTGCTGATCGGCTGCGGTGCGACGGTGGTGAACGCGTATCTGGCTGAGGACAGTCTTGATGACCGGATCGAGCGCGGCTTGCTGGATTGCACGCTGACCGAGGCTGTGGCGCGCTATCGCAATGCCATC
>JBCBCS010000271.1:0-3986 GCA_038530475.1 Pseudomonadota bacterium | reverse complement strand
GCCGGAACACGCGAATCTGAGAGCTGAACTGGTCCATGAGGAACACGTTCGGATAAAGGCAGAGGTTGCGCAGCACGCCCACCATCCAATCGGCTTTCGTCTTGCCGAAACGGTCCGTCCACTCTTCGTGGCGATCGTAGTTGGGCCGGTTGGTTGGGTCGGCCCATTCGGTCCAGAGCAAGAGGTGCCCGTTTTCGTAGGAATGGAAGCCGCCACGCTGCTTGGCCCATTTGGACGCGTCTGTCGCCTTTACTTTGTCTTCCTTGCCGTCCTCGGTCCGGTTCTTAACCGTGGCGACATAATTCCAGTGCACCGACGAGACGTGATAGCCGTCGGCCCCGTTCTCGGCCTGCAGCTTCCAGTTGCCGTCGAACGTGTAGGTCGATGCGCCGCGCAGGACCTCGATCCCGTCATCGGCCTGGTCGACGATCATGTCGATCAGATGCTTGGCCTCACCAAGGTAGTCCTCAAGGGACTGCACGTCGGCGTTAAGTGACCCGAACAGGAACCCCCGGTAGCTTTCGAAACGGGCAACACGGGTCAAATCGTGACTGCCGTCCTTGTTAAACTCTTCCGGATACCCCGCGCCCTTGGCGTCCTTCACCTTCAACAGCTTACCTGTATTGGAGAATGTCCAACCGTGGAATGGACAAGTGAAGGTCTTCTGATTGCGACGCTTGAAGCGGCACAACATCGCGCCGCGATGCGAGCAAGCATTTACGAGCGCATGCAACTCACCGTCCTTGTCGCGAGTGATTACGACAGGTGTGCGGCCCATGAACAGGGTGAAGTAATCGCCGGGCTCCGGGATCTGGCTCTCGTGGGCCATGTACATCCAGTTGCCTTCGAAGATGTGTTTCATTTCAAGCTCGAACAGTTCCTCGTCGGTGAACATGTCCCGACGGGCGCGGAAGATGCCTTTCTCCGGTTCGTCCTGAACGATGCCGTCCAAACGGCTTTCGAGTTCGTCGAGGTTGCTTTGCGTGAACATTGTAGTTCCTCCTCTTTGTTTCATTCTCCGGTGCCAGGGCACGGCTGGGCGTAGCCCAAACCGTGCACGTCATTCACCGGCGACAGCTTTGATGGTTAGACCGCTTTCGCGGCGATAGAATTTGAGTTTGTCCGCGTCCAGTTCAGCGCCTATCCCTGGACCACGCGGAACATCGACGCAGAAGTCTTGATATGTGATTGGCTCCGTGAGGATTTCTTCAGTCAGCAGGAGCGGGCCAAAGAATTCGGTCCCCCAGTGAAGCGTCTCCACGGTTGCGAACAACTGAAGGGCTGCGGCTGTGCCAAGCCCGGTCTCAAGCATTGTGCCGCCGTAAAGGCCCAAGCCCGCGGCCTGACCGATCGAAATCACCTCGGAGGCCCGCTTGAGCCCGCCGGACTGCGCCACTTTGACGGCAAACACATCCGCCGCGGCTGCCGACACGACACCCAGCGCATCTTCCGGCCCGTTCAAACTTTCGTCTGCCATCAGAGCGATTTCATAGTCGCGGCACAGCTCTGCGATCGCGTCACGATAGCGGCAGGAAATCGGCTGCTCGACCAGTTCGCATCCAACCTCCTGCAGACCCTTCAAACCCCACCGGGCCTCCGTATGGGTCCAGGCCTGGTTCACATCAACTCGAATGCTAGCCTTGTCGCCCACAGCGTCCTTGATACGGGCCACATGTGCCACATCGTCCTTCACGCTGCGCTTGCCGATCTTGAGCTTGAAGATGTTGTGCCTGCGGGTCTCGATCATCTCAATCGCTTCGGCGACGTCTGTTTCAGAATTGCCTGATGCCAGCGTCCACGCGACTGGAAGACGCTCATGAACAGCGCCACCGAACAGCTGTGCAACGGACACATCCATCCTTTTGCCAAGACCATCCCAGAGGGCGATCTCGACCGCGCACTTGGCGATGCGATTCCCCCGGGCAATTCTGTCCATCAACTGAATGGAACCGTTCACGTCATCGCCGTCCCGGCCAAGGATCGCGGGCGCGAGATATGTATTGATCGCGGAGACGATGCTTTCTGGGCTTTCAGTCCCGTAGGTCAGGCCGCCGATCGTCGTGCCTTCGCCAAAACCCACCGACCCGTCAGAGAACCGGATCGTAACGATAACAGCCGTTTGCACCCGCATCGTCGCCATAGACAATACGTGCCCGCGCACTGTCGGGATATCGACCATCGTCGTTTCGATCTGTTCAATCCGAACCACGGTAAACTCCATCACAAGCTCGTGCAGTGATGCTTTTGATGAAGCTTGAAGGGGTTAAGTGTCTATGACGCTGAGGGTCTCAGGTGATACCGTTCGTTGACGACAAGGGTCCAGCCATTTGGGTCATTGCAATCCGTCAGCTGTTTTGGGCGAAGCCAAATGGCGGCACCTCGGTGCCGTGCATACGCCTTCCTATGGGGACTGTTGAGCTTATCGAATGAAAAAAGTCGCGGGCGCTTTCGTCTCCAGATATCATGCTGTGGCTTGGAACAGACTTTCGATAAACGCGATCTCGCCTTGAACGCCTGATTGTTTGAAATGGATGTGGTCGAGTTTGATGGGCCAGATGGTTTCAATGCCGCTGAGTGTCACTTCGACCGTTCGAAGTGAGCGGGAGCTCTGCCGATATCAAAGCAGCCGCTTCAAGGTAGCGTGATCGCTTTCAATCCGATTGTTGCGCCACTTTCAGTCGATGCGGCAGATCCCGTTAAGATGGGGATCATAGTGGTGTGCGATCTTGCAGATGACTCGGGCGGGCCTGTGTTTTGTTGGTACAGATTGTCACGGGGCGATGCAGGCGGACGCGCGCGATGGCCTTGTTTAAGAGGGCTTTTGCTGTCTACGTATATCGCCGCGCGGTAAGGCGGAAATCGACCACCTATCCGTTCGCATCAACGGCGCGACAAAGGTATCGCCACTTTTCACTGACGCGGACGTAAGTCTCATCCACATTCTAATCAATGCTGGCCCGCCGCAGATAGTTCTCGGTCCGGTTGGTCAATTCGGGGCCGAATTTCTGCAACCACCGAAACACCGTCGAACGGTCAACCGCGACATCGCGCTCGGCCAGCAGATCTCCAACATCCTGATGAAACGGAGGATACCACAGATACCAACGCTCCACACATAGAATGATCTCCTTTGGAAACCGGTGATGTTTGAACGGGGATTTGCGCGGCATGGCGGACCGCAAACCAGAAATCTCGCTGATGACACGCCAGATTAATGCTACATTCCAAGAAACTTTCGGCGGAACCTCTCAGTTCGCGCTCAGCGCAAAGAAACCAAGGGTTTTTGGACCAGCACGAAGAGAGTGCACTTACTTGCATTCGTTTACAAACGGTCGTTTAGTAGCGGTACCTTAAATTGCAAACAGGCCGGTTTCCATGCCTTTGATAGGCTACGCCCGAGTTTCCACTGAGGATCAGACCCCCCTGCCCCAGTCTGAGGCCCTCCAATCTGCGGGCTGCGTCGAGATCTTTGAAGAGCACGCCTCGGGCGGCAATCGCGCACGACCGGTGCTGGCGCGCGTGCTCGAACGCGTCCGGAGCGGTGATACGCTGGTCGTTGTGCGGATCGACCGGCTTGCGCGATCTCTGTCGCACTTGCTGGAGGTGATCGAACGTCTGGAGGCCAAGGGAGCTTTCTTCCGCTCCCTGCAGGACCCCATCGACACCGCTTCCCCGCAGGGCAAGTTCACATTGCAGGTTCTGGGCGCCGCGGCCGAGTTCGAGCGCGCGCTGATACGAGAGCGCACAAAGGCCGGGCTTGCCTCTGCGCGCGCCAAAGGGCGCGTTGGTGGCAATCCTGGGCTACGCGCCAAGGATCCCGCCGCGCTGCGCAAGGTGCGGCTGGCGCGACAGGACGGCTACATGGAGCGCCTCAACGAGACCGCGCAGGATTGGGTGCCCCATGTGCGCCGCTTGCGGCCGGATATGGCCTGGGAAGACCTGCTGCGGATCATCAATGGCCCCCTGCCCCCAGATCGCCATTGGAC
>JBCBCS010000270.1:0-4014 GCA_038530475.1 Pseudomonadota bacterium | reverse complement strand
CACCTATTTGATGTGGAGCGACGATGAGCCGTATGAGACCGACGAGATGCAGATGATGATGGCCGCCGCCCCCTCTGCAGAGGTCATGGAGGCCGGCCCGGACGACCTGCGCGTTGGGCAGGTCTTTGCCACCTGGACGGAAGACTATGACGAAGGCTGGGGCGGGCTCTTCATGCTCTATGATGTGGGCTTTGGCGGCGGCCATCATCATCTGCATCTCGTCGGTCTCATACGGCTCATCGTCGCTCCACATCAAATAGGTGAGGGCGGTCACGCGGGCTGTGGCCGTCGCGTCATTGATCCAGTCTGACCCTTGCGGCCAGCCGCCGACGTTTGGCGGCAGAAAGAACGTTTGGTCGAGGTCGGAGACCAGCCACGCGACCTCAGCCGTGCTGCCATGGCTCAGCCCCAGCGTCCGGGTCGCCCCCACGACCATCTCAACCGGCGACTTCACCAGTCGCCCACGATTGGCAGGGTCCCAGAACGCGTCGGAAAGAAACATCGCTTCAAGCAGTGGCGCCAAATCAAGGTCATTGGCCTGCCACAACGCCGTCAGCCGCGCGACTTCGTCCGGGTCAGGTGTGTCTGAGATGAAAGCGCGCCACAGCCCCTCAACGATATAGGGACCGAAGTCCGGATGACTGAGGGTCAGGTCCACAAGGTCGGACGCATCAAATCGCCCGCTTTGCCCAAAGAGGGTCTTTGTCCCATCGTCGTGGTCCTCCGCGCTAAAGCTCACTGGGGTCCCGCTCATGTCATTGATGGTGTAGCCAGTGAGCATCCGCGCCGCCGCCCGCACATCGTCCTGCGTATAGCCGCGGCCTTCGCCTAGCGTGAAAAGCTCAAGGAATTCCCGTCCGAGGTTCTCGTTGGGTGCTTCGGCGATGTTGTCCACATTATCGAGGTAGACGAGCATGCTGGGGTCAAGCAGCATACCCTCCGCCAAAGTCGCGAAATCCCCGGCTGCATTCTCTCGCAAAAACTGGTTCTGCGCGGCCATCCATTGCGGGTTCTCGTGCCCGTCGAATGAATTGGCGAAGTGATCCGACCAATGCAGGACCAGCCGCTCTTGCAGCGGGGCAGGCGTCGTGGCCATCTCGGTGATCCACCAGCCCGAAAGGTGCTGCAGCTCCAACCAGCGGTTCGCGAAAAACAGCTCTCCTTCGGTCTGACCGAGCGCGTAAATCTGCTCCGCCGGATAAGCCCAGCCGTTGGCCCAGGCTGGCATTGGCGTGATCGTTTCACCCGTGAGCCCGGCCATGATCTGTGCAACCCCATCGGCATAGGACATGCCTGTCAGTGCAGCGACCTCATGCGGCGCGGCGCCAAAGCCTGTCCGAGCAATCAGGTGTCGCGCTTCGTCCGCGGTCATTGACGCCGGGCCTGCCATCGCCGAGGCGCAGCTTAACCCCAACACAGAGGCGGAGAGAAACAGGGCTTTGGTGAAACGGATCATCATCGGTCTCCTGATCTTTGGATCGACCAAAGACGTAACACCGATTCTCAGATCTTCGCGTTACAAGGCGGGGTCCAGTTTCATACAGAATTGTATGGATCAGCCAATAGCTTGAAATTGAATGAAAAAGATCGCGCCAGACGCGTCCGGATCAAGGCGGATCTCCGCCGAATGCAGATCCGCAATCGCCTGAACAAGCGATAGACCCAGACCGTTGCCGGGTGTCGTGCGGCTACGGTCAGCGCGGAAAAACCGCTCAAAAATGTGGTCCCGATCCGCCGGTGAGATACCGGGCCCGTCATCGCCCACGGTGAGGAGCGGCCCAAGTTCCGTCTGTGTCAGCGACACCTCCACCTTGGCCGCATCGCGGGAATGCTCAAGCGCGTTTTCCAGCAGGTTCGCCATCATCTGCTCCAGCAATTCCGCGTCGCCTTGCAGCGTGATCCCGTTCGTTACGTCGGACGTGAAGCTCTTGTCTGCATCCGCAAAAACCGGCTCAAACGCATCGGTCATGTTGCGCACCAGCCCGGACAGATCGACGTGGCCGAACGCTGCCTTCCGCTTGCCCGCTTTGACCTCGCCCAACCGCAGCAGCGCATCAAACACCCGCATCAGCTGGTCCTGTGCCGCTTCCGCTGCATCCAGATGCGCCTCCACCGCGTGCGGGTCATCGCGGTCCCGGCGGATCAGCTCCAACCGTCCGCCGATATTCGACAAGGGCGTGCGCAGATCATGGGCTACGCCGACCGACACCGCCTCAATGTTGCTGTTGAGCGTTTCAACCTCGTCCAGCATGTCGTTGATATTGCCCGCCAGCCGGTCGAACTCATCATGTCGGCGATATGGCGGCCCGCTGCGCCATTTGACCCGACCCAACGGCGGACGCAGTCTGCGATATCCCCTCAATCCGTTTGAACACTCGGTTGCTCAGCGCAAAACCGGTGATCAGCGCCAGCGGCAAAACGATCAGAAGCAAGGCCCAGGTTGCGAAGTTGGAAAACGCCAGCAGATCGCCGCGATCATCGGGCAGAAATTCGGCCACGGTCAGCCGATCCCCGCCCCGCAGCTCAACAGTGAGGGCGCGGATGGGTTGGTCAATCTCCGGATGTTCAAGCTGCGTCGTCTCCCACCCCGGGTCGCCATGTAAACCGTAATACCCGGCAATGGGCGTGTAATCGGCCTCTCGCAAAACCCAGATCTGCAACTCCTCTTCCAGGATTTCGTAGATCAGGTCTTCTGACCAGAGGACGTCGCGGTCGTCGATAATGGCTTCCTCGATCAGCGCATCAATGCCATCGCCGTAATAGATGTCTTCCCCATAGCTCACGCTGTCCGCGATCCGCGCGTCCTGCGCCTCGTCTCCCATTGAAACCAGCAGCCAGGTCAGCCCCCAGAGCAAGACCAAACTGATCAAAACAAACAACCCACTGGAGCGCAGCGTCTGTTGAAAAACGGTCGAGCCGAGGACGTTATTCCGGGAGGCTGAGGACATAGCCGGACCCCCTGACTGTGCGGATCATCTCAGTGCCAAACGGCTTGTCGAGCTTGGTGCGCAAGCGGCTCATATGCGTCTGCACAAGGCTGGTCTTGGGATCGAACCGGTAGCCCCAGACCTTTTCGAGCAGAATGGTGCGGGTCATCACCTGATCTGGACTTTGAAGGAAGAACTCCAGCAGCCGAAACTCCAACGGCGAAAGATCCAGCGTCACCCCGTCCCGCACCGCCACTCGTTTGACACGGTCGAGCGTCAGAGGCCCGAGCGTGAGCGTCGTCGCCTCCACCGGCCGTGGCGTCCGCCGCGCGATGATCTTGAGCCGCGCGATGAGTTCCGACATGGCGAAGGGTTTCAGAAGGTAATCGTCCGCCCCAGCCTCCAACCCCTCAACCCGGTCGTCGATGCTGGTGCGGGCGGTCAGCATTAACACGGGCGTCGTCACATTGGCTCCGCGCATCAGTTTGAGCGCATCGACGCCATCCATCCCAGGCAACATCCGATCGAGGATGATCGCGTCATAGTCTCGCTGGGACACCGCCATCATCCCGTCCTGCGCCGTCTGGCGCCAATCCGGTTCCCACCCCGCTTCGCGCAGGCCGCGGCTCAGATACTGGCCTGTCTCATCATCGTCTTCCACGATCAGAATGTTCATGGGGCAAAGCCTTAGCCAAAGCGGGGGCAAAGGCAACGGGCGTCTGGCGAAGCAAGGTTGAGCGGTGCATAAGAGGTCAACACGTCAGGGAAAGGACCTTCACATGACCGTATACGCCGTCGTTCAGATCGACGTTCACGACGCCGATGAATATGCGAAATATGCAGCCCTTGCTGGGCCAGCTGTTGCAAAATATGGCGGTGAGTTTCTGGCCCGTGGCGGCGCGGTTGAGGTCATGGAAGGCACAACCCGGTCTCGCAACGTGATCATCCGCTTTCCCGACATGGAGACCGCGAAACGCTTTTACCATGGTCCGGAGTATCAGGAGGCGCTGAGCTATGCCCTTCAACGAATTTGTAGTCGCGATCTGACACGGGCAGGGCATAGCTCAGCGCCTCCTGATACTCCGGA
>JBCBCS010000269.1:0-4018 GCA_038530475.1 Pseudomonadota bacterium | reverse complement strand
CCTGAAGGACCAATGTGCCGAGCGGAGGCATAGACAGCCATTGTGGAACCTGATGGCGCAGAACGCCGAACTTTGTCGGGATCGGACCGCCGTCGTCGCGGTCTTTCCCCTTACCGGTTATAACCAAGACCAAACGATGCCCAGCGCTGGCGGACCTTAATATAAACCCGGTCAACGCTGGATGGGCCTGCGCCACAGTCATGCCATGCAAATCAATCCGCGCCTCTGGTTTCAACTTTCCGCGCTTCATGCGACCGAAAGCCTTTTGGTCCATCCGTACGGGTGCGGAGCGAATATGCTGAGACAGACCCGCGGACAGATCGTGCCCGCTGCCCGTCACGGCTTTCTCGCCTACAGTGAATGACGGCATCGCAGAGATGCGGGGTGCGGAAGGTGGCGACACGGTCTTCGGTAGAGGTCGGTCAAGTTGTGGCTTGCCCGGTTTCAGCGGTTCGGTGCGGCCCGCGACCATGTCCCACAAAGCCCGCTCTTCCGCCGACAGATGACGTTTGCGTTTCATTCAATCACGTCCGGACGCAAAGCTTCGGCGACTTGAATAGGCAGCAAGACAATAAGCCGACCCCCATCTTTGATCCGGCCAGCTTCTTGCCCCGCTGCATCCCCGGTTCCAAAGAATATGTCGGCCCGTTGCGACCCCTTGATCGCTGAGCCCGTGTCCTGCGCGACCATCAGTCGATTAAGCGGCTGCGCCCCGACCTTTTCCATCCAGACGGGCGCACCAAGCGGGATATAGGCCGGATCAATCGCCAACGTGCGTAGTGTCGTGACCGACCGGTTCATGGCGCCAAGGGGCCCGCGTTCCGGCGGGACTTCGTTCACTTCGCGGAAAAAGACATAGCTGTCGTTGACCCACAAAAGCTCTTGCCCGGTTTCGCCGTTCGCGCGCACCCAATTGCGGATCACGTCGGCAGACACTTGATGCGGCTCGTAGATCCCCCGTTCAACCAATTCGAGGCCAACCGATGAATAATTGCGCCCGTTCGCTCCGCCATATCCCACCCGGATGACATCACCATTGGGCAGCCGGACACGCCCGGACCCCTGCACCTGTAAAAAGAACACATCGACCGGATCGTCGATCCACGCGATCTCCAGCCCTTGCCCGGTCAGTACGCCAGTCATCTCAATCTCACGACGGGTGAGCCAAGGTAACGTGAGGCCTGGCGGAACACGGTAGAGTGGGTATTGATATGGACCTTCTCTGCGAAGTGATCCACGAAGCTCCGGCTCAAAATACCCCGTAAAAAGCGCATCTTGACCGTCATCAATCATCACTGGAACGAAGAAACGCTCAAAGAACTCCTTTGCCTCCTGGCCTTGCCGAGCAACTGAGCACGGCGCAGCCCATAGCGGATCCTTTAGATCCCCGCAGGTGTTCAGAAACACATCCAATGCGGCCTGATGATCGTCTTCGGCCCAACCGCTAAGGTCGTCAAAGCTGAGGAAGTGATATGTGGGGCTGGCCACTGCAGTGTTCCCGATCAGAAGCGACAGCGTGACCGCTGCCGCCCGGAGCATCATTCGCCTGTGGCGACCAGAAACCAATTCGGATCGCCAGTGCCCATGGTTCGACCAAAGGTCCAGACGTCGCGCTGTTTCTTGACGTCCGTCGGCGAACCTTCGATCAGGTCTCCACCCTTGTCGTAGACTGCAGACGTGCTTTCGCTGATAAACTTCACCAAGACTTCCGCCTCTTTGGTCGATTTATCATAGGTCGCGTCCACAAGGCTGGTTTCGGAGATCCCGACAAAGGTGAAATCGACACTCAGACCTTGCTGATCGCGAGCCTCAACCACGCCGGCAAACGCCTCGTATACATCTTCTGACAGGAACGGCTTGATGTCGGCCAGTTCCCCTTTTTCAAAACCAGACAGGATCATCTCGTATGCGCCACGCGCACCGCGCAGAAATTCGCGGACATTGAATGACCGATCGTCCGCCTTCATTGCGGTCAGAGCAGCCGCCGCGTCGCTGTCCTCATCCACGTAGTCCGTCACGTCTGGGTCAGGCCCACCATCAATGACTTCAAACTCAGGTTGAGGTGATTTGCGGGAGGGTGGAACATCGATCTTCGGCTTCTCAAAACCTTCCCGCGTGCCAAGGACGGCGCGAAGCCGCAGGATCAAAAAGATCGCAATTCCGGCAAGAACAAGAAGCTGAAAGACTGGGTTGTTCATCGATGTTTCTTTCTCGATACGTGGTATCCTTGACTCACCGACCTTATGTAAGGCTGGGGATGGACCAAGTCCACCTTGGCCCCTGCGATTCCTTGACCAAGTGAGAGGTCACACATGCTGCCTTTGATATTCATCGCGATCCCGTTGATCGAAATTGCGCTCTTTGTGACGATAGGTGGTGCGATCGGATTGGGATGGACCCTCGCGATTGTGGTCCTGACTGCTCTAATCGGCGTGACGATGCTGCGCGCGCAAGGGCAATCTGCTATGACCGATCTCAGATCGTCGTTTTCAGAGGTTCGGGATCCAACGGAACCGCTGGCGCACGGTGCGATGATCATTTTTTCTGGTGCCCTGCTGCTGACGCCAGGATTTTTTACCGACGCGATCGGCTTTTCCTTGCTCATTCCTGGCGTTCGGTCGGCAATGTACAAGCGGATGCGCGAGCGAATGAATGTTCAGACCTTCGATATGAATGGCAATATGCGTGATCCCCGTGCGCCGCGCGACCGAGTCATTGACGGTGAGTTTGAAGAGGTGGATCAGGATTCCAACGGACCGTCGAACGCGACAAGCCAACCTTCAGGTTGGACACGCGATGACCGTGGTTGAGGGCATCCGTCACGCCTGATAAAGGCACACAAACGTTTTAACCCCGGAGGGCCAGATGGCCGAAGATAATACTCAACAGAACGGCGCCGCAGATGCTGCTGCCGCCCCGCAAGTCCCTCAAATCAAACAACGCATCCTCGCGCAGTTCGTCAAAGACATGTCGTTCGAAAATGTCATGGCCCAGCAAGGCGTCGATGGAGAGGTTAAGCCAGAGATCAAAGTGGAAGTTAGCCTTGATGCGCGCAAGCGCGGCACCGACAACCAATACGAAGTTATTACAAAGACCAAAGTCACATCCACCAATCATGGCACGGATAAGACTTTGTTTCTGATGGAGCTGGAATATTCCGGCATCTTTGAAATTGAAGGCCTAAACGACCAGCAATTGCATCCGTATCTGCATATCGAATGCCCGCGCATGCTGTTCCCGTTCATCCGTCGGATCATCTCAGACGTGACAAGGGACGGTGGCTTCCCGCCACTCAACCTCGAACAGATCGATTTTCTGGCAATCTACCGTCAGCAACTTGCCCAGCGCGCGGCACAGCAAAAGGCACAAGCGTAAACTAGCCCTTTGACCATAGGGCGTTGTCGCCCAAATTCTCAATGAACGCGGCGTGGGCCTCAGCCTCCGCCGCGTTTAATTTTGGTTCAAGTGGAACGGGGCGCGGCATTGGACGCCAATCGTCCTGTGCGATAGTGTTTGAGGCCTTACTGGCGCTGGACGCAAGGACGAGATCCGGCTGACGTCCGCCAATCAGTTCAAGATAGACTTCAGCCAAGATCTCAGAGTCGAGCAACGCGCCGTGCAAGGTTCGGTTGGAGTTATCAATTGCAAATCGGCGGCAAAGAGCGTCCAACGATGCAGGTGATCCGGGATACTTCTTTCTCGCGATCGCCAAGGTATCGAGCGCCTGTGTGTCTGGAAGCAATGGCCGATTCACCCAACCCAGCTCAGCATTGAGAAATTTCATATCGAAGGCTGCGTTGTGAATGACCAGCCGCGCCTCTCCGACAAAATCGACAAAGCTTTGCGCGATGTCGGCAAATACAGGCTTGTCTTTGAGCGTCACCTGTCCCGGCTTTGGTGCCTCGGGCGGATCGAGCAGATCGGGGCCTATACCATGAACACCAAAAGCTTCAGCAGGCATGTTGCGCATAGGGTTGATATATTGGTGATAGGTGCGACCGGTCGGCATATGATTAAA
>JBCBCS010000268.1:0-4030 GCA_038530475.1 Pseudomonadota bacterium | reverse complement strand
CGTGTGGACCGTGACGGTGCCGTCTTTACCGCTGACCTTTTCAGCCTGCGCCTCTTCTTCGATCTGCGCGAACGACCCGATCACCTGATCATCGTCGGCGGTGGCCCCATCGGGATGGAAATGGCGCAGGCCCATGTGCGGCTTGGCTCAAAGGTGACGGTCATCGAAGGCATGAAAGCCATGGGCAAGGATGACCCGGAGATGGCGGAGGTTGTGCTCAAAAAGCTGCGCGCCGAAGGCGTTGAGATCGTCGAAGAGGCGCAGGCTGAAAAGGTCAGCGGTAAAGACGGCACCGTCACGGTCCACACGCCCAAGGGCGATTTTACGGGGAGCCACTTGCTCATGGCCGTGGGTCGTAAAGTGAATGTCGAAAACCTTGGCCTGGATGAGGCGGGCGTCAAATTTGACCGCTCGGGCGTGAAAGTCGGTCCGGACCTGAAATCCGTGACCAACAAAAAGGTCTATGCCGTCGGTGACGCCGCTGGGGGCCTTCAATTCACCCACGTGGCAGGCTATCACGCAGGCATCGTGGTGCGGTCCGCCGTGCTGGGCCTCCCAGCGAAAGCCAAGACAGATCATATCCCCTGGGCGACGTATACGGATCCTGAACTGGCCCATGTCGGCCTCACCGAAGCGCAGGCGCGTAAGAAATTCGGCAAGGCGGTTGAGGTCGTACGCTCGGAGTACGAGCACAACGACCGCGCCATCGCCGAAGGCAAGACCCGTGGCCTGATCAAGGTTATGGTCGTCAAAGGCAAACCCGTTGGCGCCAGCATTGCCGGCCACATGGCGGGTGAGTTGATCGCCATGTGGGCCATGGCCATCGCCAACAAGATGAAGATGTCAGCCATCTCGAACACTGTTCTGCCTTATCCGACTGTGTCAGAGATTAACAAACGCGCCGCCGGGGCCTACTTTAGCCCCAAGCTGTTCGAAAGCAGCACGGTGAAACGGGTTGTCGGCTTTGTCCAACGCTGGCTGCCCTGAAGGCAAGGAACGGACGGCACGATGCTCAATACCCTGTCCGGGCGCTTCCTGATCCTCACCACGATCTTCGTGTTGATTGCGGAGCTGCTCATCTTCGTGCCGTCTGTTGCCCGCTACCGGGAAGCCTATTTCCTCCAACGGTTGGAGCGAGCGCAAATCGCGTCGCTGACGCTTCTGGCTGAGGACATGATCTCGGAAGAGCTTGAGCAGGAACTGCTCTGGAACGCGGGGGTCTACAACGTTGTGCTGCGCCGCGATGAAATCCGCCAGTTGATCCTCAGCTCTCCTATTCCAACCCCGATCCACCGGACGTTTGATATGCGCGACCCGCCCGCCTGGATGCTGATCCGGGACGCGTTGATGCGCATCTTTGACACCGAAGAACGGGTGATCCGGGTGATTGGCAATCCTGTTCAGGACGGCGGGCTTCTGATCGAGATTACCCTGCCGACGGAGCCATTGCGCGCCGCCCTTATTGACTACGGACTGCGTATTCTGGCCCTGTCGGCGGTGATCTCCATCGTCACGGCATCGCTCCTGTTTCTTGCGGTGCGCCGCTTCCTCGTCAAACCGATCAAGGGCGTCGTGGGGCACATGCAATCCTACGCCAAGGCCCCCGAAGACGCCCGTCGCATTATCACCCCAGATGCTGGCGTCACAGAATTGCGGGAGGCCGAGGAAGCGTTGGCGTCGCTCCAAACCCAGCTCACCAGCGCGTTGCGACAGAAAGAACGGTTGGCTCAATTGGGCGGTGCCGTGAGCAAGATCAGCCACGACCTGCGGAATATTCTGACCTCCGCCCAGCTCTTCACCGACCGGATTGAAAACTCCGAGGACCCCACAGTCCGACGCCTTGCCCCGAAGCTGGTGAATTCGATCAGCCGAGCGGTGAACCTGTGCGAAAGCACATTGGCCTTTGGCCGCGCTGAGGAGCCTGCGCCACGTCTCAACATGGTGCAGCTGAGTGAGATCGTGGATGACGTGATCGCGGGCGAACGTCTGGCGATTGGGGATCATGACCTCAGCTTTGCCGAAGATGTCCCAGCCACCTTCCGGATCCGCGCTGATGGTGAGCAATTGTACCGGGTGATCGGCAACCTTGTTCGGAACGCGCGACAGGCGATTGTCGCGTCGGGCAAACCCGGCGAGATCGGCATTTCCGCGACCGAAGCCGAAGACCGCTGGGAGATTGCCGTGACAGACACCGGTCCCGGCCTGCCGTCGAAGGCGAAGGAACATCTGTTCGAAGCGTTTCAAAGCAGCACGACCCGGGGCGGGTCAGGCCTTGGCCTTGCAATCGCCGCCGAGTTGATCCGGGGACACGGTGGGCGACTTGAGCTTGAACGCAGCGATGAGAACGGAACGTGCTTCCGGATTGTCCTGCCACGGTCGGACCTCACACTTTCCTGAACTTTGTCCCTTGCATTGGGATGATGGGCTCGCTATTCCCGCGCGGTGTGGACCGATAGCTCAGCTGGATAGAGTACTTGACTACGAATCAAGGGGTCGGGGGTTCGAATCCTCCTCGGTCCGCCACACCAAACTCTCTCGTCTCTGCAACTCCTGTTTTTCGCTGTTTCGCGATCATGAGAGCGTTACAGTAGGGCCTGCGCGCCCGATGTTCTCAGCGCGTTTTTGGGAGTAAGGCACTTGCAGCCCTCATCGCCGATCTGCCTTCCCTTGGTCATTGTGATAATGAAGGTGGTGTTTGCACCTTGGCGGGGACACAAGTCTCTGTCGCCTTGTGTAATATCACAGAAGCATAGCCACGCTCCTTCGGATCGACCAAAAAGAGGGCTGTGACGTCTGGCTTCTCTTCGATGATAAGGAAGTCCACTAAATCACATTGACCCAGGACGGGCGTGGGGCCCGAGCGGTTTCTCGCGATGCTGCAGACCTCAATTGCGGCGCTTGAATTCCGAACCGTTCCCAAAAACACAAGGGGACACCTTTAGCGAGAATTCCCCCTAGCTTTTGCTTGCTCGCTCGTTGTCAAAATGACATCTTTCGCGAAAAAGGGTGGTACGATGGTGAAGCGTTTTTCGAGGCAGCTTGGGCTTGTGCTGCTTCTTCAGTGTGCGGCTCTGCTCACCACTCTGCAGGTCCATGCGACGCCGTTCACCGAAACTGTACCTGCTCCGACGTCTCTTGCTTTGCCGCCCGAATACCCAGCCGCCGGCGGGGTTGTCATTGTTTTGACCGGTGCGAACGGTAACGTTTATTACCAGTTCAGCGATCCGACCGGCGCGTTCCGAGGGTTCAACAACCGTGGCAATCCAGATCGGTTTGAGGGCAATCCTTTCACCGTCAATGATCCCATTGCGCTCGATTGTGGGTTCTCGACCTGCGACGACTACTTTGGTGGCAGTATCGCTCGGATCGATATCCGCTTTTCGGCTTACGACGGGGACACCCAGCCCGGAGGATTCGACCAGAACGACATCAACCTGTTCATCAACGGCTTCGACGTCGGAAGCTGGTCGGGCCTGCAGACGGAAATCACCAACAATTCCGGTACACGAAGCCTCGGATTTGCGACGGGTTTTGGCAACAACACCTTCAATACAGGGTGGTTCGCATCGACCAACCCGGCTCTGCTCAACAACATCCTGGCGACCGGGCAGACCGTCTCGCAGGTTTTTGACGACGACCCGAATGACAATTACTGGGATTTCCGGCGCGGTCCGACGCTCGGTAACACCGACATTGAGACGATTGCGCCGGGCTATGAGCTGGAGAAGACGGCGCGCGGTGGTGTCAGCACATACACTCAGGTCGGAGAGCAAATCACCTTCGACTACGTGGTGCGCAACATCGGCTCTGTCGACATCTTCGACCTCGCTGTGTTTGATGATCAGATCGGGGCGGTCACGTGTAGCCCGACCACGATTGCGGCGGTCCCCGCCGGGACCCCGGCGCCCAACGAGTCCGTGTGTGAAGCGGTCTACACAATCACTCAAGAAGACATCGATACGGGGTCTGTCACCAACATCGCAAACGCGACGGGCCGACCCGAATTCGGCACATTGGGGCCGCTGACCGA
>JBCBCS010000267.1:0-4090 GCA_038530475.1 Pseudomonadota bacterium | reverse complement strand
CGTCGGTCACGCGGGCGAGCATCTCGGAGGCATAAAGCTTGGCCGACGCAATCTCACGGTTTGCGGGCAGTCCCTTGTCGAGCCGGTCAGCAGAGGCGAGGGTTAGCAAATCAGCCGCGTCAATCTCGGTGATCATATCGGCCAACTGAAAGCTGACGCCCTGAAATTTGCCGATCTTCTGGCCGAATTGCTCCCGCTCAGCTGCATAGTTCAGAGCATAGTCAAAGACCCGCCGCGCTCGCCCAACCGACATGGTGGCGACCGTGATCCGAGTGGCGTAAAGCCATTCGTTCATCACGGCGAAGCCGCCATCGACCTCGCCAAGCACCTGCGTATCCGGCAGGCGGCAGTCGTCGAACTCCAGGATCATGTTCTTGTAGCCGCGATGGCTGACCGACTTGTAGCCATCGCGGATGGTGAAGCCAGGGTGACCGCGATCGACAAGGAAGGTCGTGATGCGCTTCTTGGGGCCGCGTGGTGTGTCGTCTTCACCCGTTGCTACGAACACAATCAGAAAATCGGCGTGATCGGCACCCGATATGAAGTGCTTGGTACCATTGAGCACCCAATCGCCCCCATCCCGAACAGCGGAGCATTTCATGCCGCGCACATCGGATCCAGCGCCGGGCTCTGTCATCGCCAGGGCATCCATCCGTTCACCTTTGACCGCTGGATCGCGATACCGTTCGATCTGCTCACCCTCGCAAGCCATCAGGATGTTTTGGGGTCGGCCAAAGAAATGAGTGAGCGCCATCGAGCCGCGCCCAAGCTCCCGTTCAACCAGTGCGAATTCTAGGTGGTTGAGCCCCGCCCCGCCCGCGTCTTCAGGGAAGTTACAGGCGTAGAAGCCAAGGTCGATGGTTTTCTGTTTGATTTCTTGCGCGAGGTCGGCTGGCACCTCACCGCTGCGTTCAACTAGGTCCTCGTGTGGGTAGATTTCGTTTTCTACAAAGCTGCGGACCGTGTCCGCGATCATTGTGTGTTCTTCGGTCAGTCCATAGACAGTCATATCGCGTCCTTTTCGGGGGAATCAGGCAGGGTTAGAGCCTGTTTTCCGCCCGAGACGTCGGGTGCTGGTCCATTGGGTCAGATCGTCATGAAACATCATGTATACATCTGTTTCTTGCGGGCGCGGGTTTCATCCGTCGCCTTGGCTGTTCCGTCGTGATAGCTGCCGAACCAGCGGTCCCAAGGCATTTCAACGGTGCCGTAATTGCATTCGAAATAGCGGTGGTGGAGCTGGTGGAAGAACACGCCCATCCGCATCTGTTTGTTGTCCTTGACGACGAGTTCTTCGAAGCCGGAATGGCTGAACACCGGGTGGGTGGACTGGACGTAGCCATGGAACAGAACGTGCAGCGGGTGGCTCGGCACGATCAGGTGGATGGCGAAGTTGGTGTAGAACAGCAGGTGTTCGATGGGGTGCATCGAGATGCCCGACCAGGGGCCAACATTGACGTTCCGGTGGTGCAGGGCATGGGCGACTTTATAGAGCGGCGGCCAGTGCAGCAGGCGGTGCACCCAATAGAAGTGAAAGCTCGACCAGATTGGGATCAGGACGAAGAAAGCGATGAACCATATCGGATTGTCCGGGAACAGCAGGCTAGGAGCATAGCCGTTCGCCAAGGCCCAGAATACGAGGACCTGCGCCGCCGTCCAAAGCGTGATGCCGCTTGCGATGTGCCAGAACATGTTGTCGAGGACTTGGTTATTGAACGTGAACGTGCCGTTGTCACGGTTCTGATCACGTGGGTCGAACTTGGTCGCGTTCCCCTGACCTTTGCGCATGATCAGCCAGTAATGCAGCGTTCCGGCACAGAGGCATTGCGGGATCAGATTGATCATCCAGAGTTGCAGGACCCAGCCCCATTGGAACGTCTGCATCGTCTCTAACTCTGGCAAATACGCGATGTAGGCGATCAATGCGAACACCAGGCAGAGGGTTGTCGTCGAGGCTTCAAACCAGAACGCGGCATACCATCTGAAGATCGCCTTAGGCTGTGGCGGCCATTGGAAAAGCGGGTTTTGGTTGATCGGCGTCTGCGGCCGATGGTTCCAGCGCGCGGCTTCGCGGGCTTCCGGGTCTGTTGCATCACTGGGCATAGGTTGATCCCTCTTCATCCAGAATGGCTTTCAATTCTGCGAGATGACGTTCGTCCTGTTCGGGATAGTCCTCAAGCTCCTGCGCGGTCTTTTCGGCGACCTCATCGGACAGGACGCGCAACTCTTGGCCAGTTTGCAGCGCGCGGATATAAGTCTCTGCAGCGCGTTCGAAATAATAGAGGCGATTGAACGTCTCCGCGACGGTGGCACCGATGATCATGATGCCGTGGTTGCCCATGATCATCACCTTCTTTCGGGGATCTTGCAGCAGCCCGGCGCAGCGTTCACCTTCTTCCTCAAAGGCCAAACCTCCGTACCCATCATCAATCACATAGCGATTGAAGAACGTCGCGCAGTTCTGATCAATTGGGGGAAGGCGGCTGTCGGCCAGCGATGCGAGCACCGTCGCGTGGATCGAATGCACATGCATCGCGCAGCGGGCATGAGGGCAGTGGCGGTGAATGCCGCCATGCAGACCCCACGCGGTGGGATCAGGGGCGTCCGGTCCGTTCAGCGTTTCTGGGTCGTTGGCGTCCACTTCGATCAGGTCAGACGCCTTAATCCGGGAAAAATGCATCTGGTTGGGGTTCATCAGAAATCGCGTGCCGTCGTCGTTGATGGCAAAACTGAAATGGTTCGCCACACCTTCATGCATGTTCAGACGGGCGGTCCAACGAAACGCCGCGGCAAGATCAACACGCTCTTGCCAGTGGTCCATGTTCGGGCGCAACTCCGTGACGGCCATAAAACAGTCCCCCAATGTCATCCGGGACTAGGCTGGCAGGCTGTTTGTCTACGATCAAGTCCATCTGCGCCACGCAGATGTCGTTAGCTGCGCAACAGCTGGAGGAGGGCGCGTTCCCCCTGTTTGAGTTGGGGAACCTCGGGTGCGTCGCTCAGAATTGCCTGTCGGTCCGAGAGGCATGTATCTTTGAGGTCGATTACCGCCGGGTGAATGTAGCTGTTCCTGGCAATTGTTGGCGTATTGGCGAGGCGCGTACTGGCCGCATCCGCCATCGCTGCGATCGTCAGTTCAGGCTCGCTAAGTGCGGCCTCCATCGCAGCAGTCGACCCTGCCCAAGTCCGGAATGTCTTGGCCGTAATTGTTGAACACTCTGTGATTGTGCGCAGGGCGGCATTGATTGCATCTGAGGTCACGCTGCGTGGTCGTCCGTCGTCGTCGAGCCAGGTGATCAGTTCAGCCCCCGGCAAGTCTTGCAATCGGTTCAAAGTTTGATTGAGGGTGCGATCCTTGATCTTGCGAACAATGCGCTTTCCCCCTTTTCCGGTGTAACAGAGCCGAATTTGCTCATCATCTAAGCTAAGATGACGCGACCGCAAAGTGGTGGCACCAAACGTGCCGTTTTCATCGGCGTATTCGGGGGTGCCGATACGAATTGCTGTGCGGTCCAGCAGGGCCAAGGTGGCGGCGATGGCATAGGCTTGCTCTCCGGGATCGGTTTTTAGGTCTGCAAAGATGTGCCGGCGTATCCGCGGCAGCGCTTCCCCAAAGTCCGCCAATCCATCAAATTTCGTGGCCGCCTGAAACTCTGTCCAATCCGGATGGTAGCGATATTGTTTGCGTTTGCGGACATCGCGTCCAGTGGCCTGAAGATGTCCATTTGGCTTTGGGCTTATCCAGACGTCCTCGTAAGCGGGGGGAACGGCAAGGCTTTCGATCCGTGCACGCTCTTCGGGTTGGTCGATGCGAGTCCCATCCGGTGCAAGGTACGAAAACCCGCGTCCCCGCTTTTTGCGACGGATCCCGGGGTGTGAATCAGGATAGTAGATCAAATCAGGCGATAGGTTCATACGGCTTAACCCAGTACAAACGCCGAGGTTCCGGTTGGTCTTGCGGCTTGCGCGCTCTGGTGCCACATAAGGCCATGTCACCCGTCATTCCAAATATCCACAGCTTTGCCGTGCCCCACGTCGCGAAAGCCTGTACCACGACCGACGAGGGCCCATCGCAATGCTGAAATCCGAT
>JBCBCS010000266.1:0-4091 GCA_038530475.1 Pseudomonadota bacterium | reverse complement strand
GATTTGTCGGGCTTGGGAATGTTGGCAGCAAGCTGGCGGGCAGCTTGTTGCGCAATGGCATGGATTTGACGGTTTGTGACCTCAATGCCGAGCTGGTGGCTGGGTTTGTGGCCAAGGGTGCAAAGGCCGCAGACACTCCCGCCGCCCTGATGCAATCGTGCGATGCTGTTATCACTTGCTTGCCGTCGCCGGCTGCCTGCGCGGCGGTTGTCGAGGCGATGTTGCCCTATGTTGATGACACAAAAGTCTGGATGGAGATGTCCACGACGGATGTCTCTGAGATAAAACGTCTTGCAGCGCTTGTGGCAGAAAAGGGCGGCTCTGCGATTGAATGTCCTGTGTCAGGTGGCTGTCATCGCGCTGATACCGGCAACATCTCTATCTTTGCTGGGTGTGATCGCGCGACGTTTGAACGGATGCTCCCCACGCTGACGACGCTGGGGCGCCGGGTCCTGCATACAGGCGAGATCGGGACGGCCTCTACGTTGAAGGTGATGACAAATTATCTGGCGACCGCGAATTTGCTGACCTGTTGCGAAGCATTGGTGACGATGAAGGCCTCGGGCATAGATTTGAATACGACCTATGAGGCCATGAAAATCAGTTCAGGCACATCCTTTGTTCATGAGACTGAAAGCCAGCTGATCCTGAACGGGTCGCGCGATGTCTCCTTTACCATGGACCTTGTGAAAAAAGACATTGGCCTGTTTCAGTCGCTGGCCGAAGCTGCGGATGTGCCGCTGGAAATCAGCCCGCTCTTGGTCAAAATATTTGATGACGGGATCGCCAAATATGGCGAGCGAGAGCTGTCGCCTAATATTATCCGTCGTCTCGAAGATGCCACTGGCCTTGAGATCACCGCGCCCGGCTTTCCAGCAGAACTAATCGATGACGAACCTGAGGAAGCCGGTTACGAGGTCATCCCGACGGGCCTTTCGAAACCAGCCTTGGCCGGTTGATTGTGAGTGGCGCGAACATCCAGCACTGGGAGGAGCGGACCGATCTTGCCGCGGCTTTTCAATGGGCGGCTCGCCTGAACATGCACGAGGCGGTCGCCAATCATTTCAGCCTCGCGGTGAATGAGGACGGCACGCAGTTCTTGATCAACCCCAATCAGGTGCATTTTACAAATATCCGCGCGTCGGAATTGCTGTTGTTGGATGCCACTGACCCAGACGTATTGACCGGCCCCAATGCACCTGACCCCACCGCATGGGGCCTGCATGCATCGATCCACCGGCAGTGTCGCCATGCACGATGTGTAATGCACACCCATTCGATTTGGGCGACCGTTTTGGCCTGTCTAGAGGACAGCACGCTCCTTCCGATCGATCAGAACACCGCGACCTTTTACAATCGCTATGTTGTCGATGATGCCTTTGGCGGGCTCGCCTTTGAGGAAGAAGGCATGCGGTGTGCGAAGATGCTGTCTGATCCTGCCCAAAAGGTCATGGTGATGGGCAATCACGGCGTGCTGGTAGTGGGGGCTTCGGTCGCGGATACGTTCAACCGGTTATATTATTTTGAGCGCGCGGCCGAGACCTATATCCGCGCCTTGCAAACAGGTCAGAAGCTGCGTGTTCTGTCTGATGAAATCGCCGAAAAAACCGCCCGTGAACTTGACGAGTATCCCGGTCAGGCAGAGGCGCATCTGCGTGAAATTCGCACCCGCCTTGATGCGGAAAACAACATCTATGCGACGTAACCCCTCCTTTGGAATAGACAATGACCAAAACACAGATTGAGTTTGATCTTCAGGAAACCGGTGCGGTGATCCAGCTTTCCACCGGCCCGAAGTATTTCAACTATTACTGGCTGCGCGACGCGAGCAACGCGAACATTGATCCACAAACCCGCGAGCGGATCTTCGATGTGTCGCAATTGCCCCAAGCGCCGAAAGCAAAGTCGATTGCGGTCCGCGAAGACGCCCTGATCATTGAGTGGGAGACGGAAGACACGTCAAGCGCGGTTTCGCTAAAGCTGCTGGATGACATCGCGACCAAAGGCCGTCCATCGGACATCGCAGACCTGCCACGTCGCGTTTGGTACAGTGACCACCTACCAAGTATTTCACGTGTGTCGCAGGCTGATGTGATTGGTACGGCGCAAGGCCGTGTGGCCCTCACGCGGGCTTTGATCGAGGACGGGATTGCCATTGTCACGGATATGGACCCGTCTGAGGAAAGCCTTCCGAATTTGGTCGAAGCCATTGGCCCGGTCACCCCATCTGGCGAAGGCCATTTTTTCAACGTGCGGGTCGAAATCAACCCAACCAATCTGGCCTTCACCGCAGGCCCGTTGGAAATGCACACAGACCTTCCCGGTGAAGAAGCCGCACCCGGCATTCAGTTTTTGCACTGTATCGAGAATACAGTCGAGGGCGGCGCGTCCCTGTTTCTGGATGGGATCGCTGTGGCGAATGCTTTGAAAGCGGAAGACCCTGACGCGTTTGATCTGCTTGCGACGCACAAAATTCCATTCTTCTATCGTCATGACACAATTGATTACCAATCCCATCAAAGGGTCATCGAAACAGATCAGAACGGCAATGTGACGGGGGTGACGATCTCCCAGCACTTGCAGGATACGCTGGACCTGCCGCAAGAGCTGCTCGACACCTATTATCCTGCCTTCATTAAGTTCATCCGCATGATGCAGGACGCGCACTTTGTCATGAAGTTCCGCTCTGAGGCAGGCAATTGTGTTGTCTTTGACAATCACCGTATCGTTCATGGCCGTGAAGGATATGTTGCAGACAGTGGAAGTCGCCATTTGCGCGGCTGCTATACCGACCGCGCCGCGATGCGCAGCACATACAGGGTCGCATCTAGATCCTTGTAAGCTAGGCTCTTTCGGATGCCAGAAGAGCGCGGAGATCGCTCCGCGCCTCTTTTGATTTTAGCAACGTTCCTGCCTTTCTAAAGCGATTGCTTTAATGCCCGAAGGGCGGGCGCACCTTTATTTCAAGGTAGTCCTCAATTCCAAACACGCCGCCCTCGCGCCCATTGCCAGACTGCTTATAGCCCCCGAACGGCGACCCGTAATCCGGCCCGCGTCCGTTGATCTGAATTGTGCCTGCCCGCAGACGTCGCACAACGCGTGAAACGCGCGCCTCATCGCTCGATTGCACATAGGCGGCCAGACCATAATCGGTGTCATTGGCCATGGTGATCGCGTCCTCTTCGCTGTCGAATGGGATGATGACAAGAACAGGGCCAAAAATCTCTTCGCGCGAGATGCGCATATTGTGGTCAACATCGTAGAAGATCGTAGGTTTCACGAACCAGCCGTCTTCCAACCCTTCGGGCTTGCCCAAACCGCCGACCAGCAGCTTGGCACCCTCATCAATCCCCTGTTGGATCATGGCCTGCACGCGATCGTATTGGATCTTGTCAAACAAGGGGCCAATGTGATCGCCCGGCTGCGCGGGATCGCCAACTTTTTGCGCCTCTCCCGCTGCTTTCGCGAGGCCCAAAACCTCGTCATAACAACCGCGTTCCACAAGAAGGCGTGTCGGCGCGTTGCAAGACTGGCCGGTGTTGTAAAAACAGGCCTGGACGCTTTCGGTGACACGCTTAGGCAAGTCGGCATCGGCGAAGACTAGGTTGGGGGATTTGCCGCCCAGTTCAAGGGTGACACGCTTGATGTCGCTGGCCGCGTCCCGCGAAACGGCCGTGCCTGCACGAGTTGATCCGGTGAAGGACATCATATCGACGTCGGGGTGGCGTGACATGGCCGCACCAACGGTTGGCCCATCCCCCTGCACAAGGTTGAACGCCCCGGCGGGGTATCCGGCGGCATCCACAATCTCAGCATAGATTTGCGCAGAAATCGGGGTGTGCTCCGACGGTTTCAAAACACAGGTGGCACCCGTGGCAAGGGCAGGAATCACCTTGAGTGCGATTTGGTTGATGGGCCAATTCCACGGTGTGATCAGCCCGCAGACCCCGATGGGTTCTCGAGTGATGATGTCACCGTTTGGCAAAACTTCTTCTTCTTCCATCGCTTCAAGCGCTTTGATGAAATCCTCAAGATGACCCAGTCCAGCATCGGCCTGAACCTCAAGCGACATGGTTGCAGGTGCGCCCATT
>JBCBCS010000265.1:0-4111 GCA_038530475.1 Pseudomonadota bacterium | reverse complement strand
CGTCCATCCGGGTCAGGACCACGCCGCTGATGCCGATGCGTTCGTCGAAATTCTCAGCCGTGTTCACAGCGTCCTGACCGGTCAGACCGTCGACAACCAATAACGTCTCGCGTGGGTTGGCGACGTCGCGGACGGCCTCGACTTGGGCCATCAGCTCTTCGTCGATCGACAGACGACCGGCAGTGTCGAGCATATAGACATCGTAGCCGCCCAGGCTGGCTTGCGTCTTGGCACGTTTGGCAATCGCCACCGGGTCTTCGCCCTTGACGATGGGCAGGGTGTCAACGCCGATCTGTACGCCGAGGATTTGCAGCTGTTCCATAGCCGCTGGACGGTTCACGTCGAGCGACGCCATCAGGACCTTCTTGCCCTCACGTTCCTTCAGCCGCTTGGCGATCTTGGCGGTGGTCGTCGTCTTACCACCACCCTGAAGGCCGACCATGAGGATCGGGGCAGGCGGGTTGTCGATCTTCAGATTGCCGGGATCGTCATCACCCTTGAGGACATGCACCAGCTCATCATGGACGATCTTGACGACCTGCTGACCCGGCGTGACCGATTTCGTCACCGCCTGACCGGTCGCCTTTTCCTGCACCGCTTTGACGAAGTCGCGGGCGATGGGAAGGGACACGTCAGCCTCAAGCAGGGCCACGCGGACCTCACGCAGGGCGGTTTTGACGTCATCCTCCGACAGCGCACCTTGCTTTGTCAGACGATCGAAAACACCACCAAGGCGTTCTGACAGGTTCTCTAACATGGCGCGCTCCTTCGCGGCTGTTGACGTATGCCCGGCCCATATGGGGACGAACGGCGGATGATCCAAACGACGATCCCCCCCCTGTTCGAAAGTCAGGGGTCCAACGCAGTTGGCCCCTGTGGGCGCAACGCGCTGACAGGGGGCGATCCTCGAAGATCAAGGACCGGACGGCTGATGCTGTCCGGGTGTTGAGGGGCGTTTAGGCCTGTGGGGGGCTTGAGTCAAGCGCCCGCCACGCCTTCATCCACTCACTGATCAGGGCCGATGCCGCGAGCGCATCTTTCGCTGCGACCGGGTGATTGGCGAGCTTGTGCCGCCCCTTGTCCATCCCCTCCCGCACCAGCAGGGCAATCATACGTTTTGGGTCCTTGGCAGCGGGACCGTGCGGACGAAACCGCGTCACACGGGTGGATTGGACCTCGTCCAACGGCCAGGCTTGGCGGTGCAAACCGGTAATTGTCCGGTGCGTAAGGATCGCCTGATCGGACCGCCCGTCCAGCACCAACATCGACCGCTCCGCCAGCAAGAGCGCCATCGGCATCAGCCACGACACGGTCAACAGCAGCCAGAACAGCAAGATACCGAAGCTGAGGTCGGGATCATAAGCGATCCTGACCCCGATCAGCAGAGCCCCAACCGTTGCCAGCGCATAGCCGAGCGGCGCTTTCCAGCGGGTGAACCGAAGCACCAGAAGGTCGGGAGAGTTTTGTGTGATCTGCATGGGCCGCACTCAAAGGCAGCCCATGATCGGTGTCAAACCGGCTTATTCAGCGGCCATGAGGGCTGTGACGTCCTTGGCCGCACGGACCTCGACATCGGTGATGCCGATGAAGCCCAGGAAGAACTTCAGGTGCGACGTCAGATAATCGAGGTCGGAGCCCACCGGCACACCGCCGGAGGCAATGACCAGAATGGCCTTCTTGCCGGTGAGCAGCCCTTCTGGGCCATTGGGCGTGTAGCGGAAGGTCACGCCGGGGCGGGCGACGAGGTCCATCCATGCCTTGAGCGAGGCAGGGGCCGCAAAGTTGTAGATTGGTGCGCCGATGACGAGGGTGTCGGCGGCTTGAAGCTCCGCGATGAGCGTGTCGCTCAGCGCCAGAGCGGCTTTGTCGGCGTCCGACCGTGTTGCCGGATCGGTCAGCCGGGCATCGACCCAGGCGGCGTCGATAAACGGCAGCGGATCAGCCGTCAGATCGCGGTAGGTCACATCGCCGCCCACTTCCGCCACCACGGCGGCAGACGCTTTGCGGCTTTGCGAGGTTTCAAAGTGGGCAGAAGAGTCGATGTGCAGGATGCGGGTCATGGCGAAGCCTTTCGGAATTTGTCTGCTCCCGGATATGGTATTCGCGCCCGCGAACACTATATCCCAATTTCAACAACCGATGTTCGCTTGCGCACAGCCAGCGCAAAGCGCAGCAGAGAGGGTTCGGCATGGACAACTGGGATGAAATCCGCACCGCTTATCAGGTCGCCCGCGTGGGCACAGTAAGCGGCGCTGCCGATGCGCTGGGTGTGCACCACGCCACCGTCATTCGCCATATCGACGCGCTTGAAGACCGACTGGGCGTCAAGCTTTTCCAGCGACATGCGCGGGGCTACACGGCGACCGAGGCCGGGCAGGACCTGATGCAGGTGGCGACCGCCACCGACGATCAGTTCACCCAGCTTGCAGGCCGTATCCGGGGGCAGGGCGAAGGCGTGTCCGGTGATCTTGTCGTCACCTCACTTGCGATCCTGTCACCGCTGTTAACGCCGGTGCTGACAAAGTTCCGGCAGGAACACCCCGACCTCACCGTGCGGTTTCTGACCGGCGAGCGGCTCTTCCGCCTTGAATACGGCGAAGCCCATGTCGCCATCCGCGCAGGTGCCGCACCTGAGCAGCTCGACAATGTGGTGCAATCCTTCGGCACTTTGGGTGTCCATATGGTCGCCGCCCCAGCCTATGTCGAACGGCATGGGCTGCCTGAGGGGGAAGACGACCTCGCCAATCACTGGTTCATCGGTCAGGACGACATGAACAGTCGCGCGCCGTTCAACCGGTGGCTCATGGACCGTGTGCCACAGAACCGCGTGATCTACCGGACGACAGACATTCGGGCGATGGTCGATGCCGTGAAAACCGGGATCGGCATCGGTTTCGTGCTGGAATGGGAGTTGCAGCGCCACCCGGAACTGACCGAAGTGATGCCGTCGCAACAGGAATGGTCGGCGCCACTTTGGCTCGTGACCCATGTCGACCTGCATCGCACGACTAAGGTGCAGGCCTTCCTCAAGTTCCTGAAGACGGAGACTGCAGATTGGGTGAAAGGCAGCCGCTAAGCTCCGCCGGCTGGCGGATCGCCCAGTTCGCCTTCGAGGAACCGCTCAAACGCATCAAGGTTGATCGCCTCAAACTGACCAAAGCCCTGCATCCAGACCGACGCTTCGCGCATCGCGTCCGGCTCCAGCTTGCACCACTTCACGCGGCCGCGCTTTTCCTGAGAGATCAGCCCGGCGGCCGTCAGCACGCCCAGATGCTTTGAGATCGCGGCCAGCGACATCTCGAACGGCTCCGCGACATCCGTCACCGCCATATCGTCCTCCAGGAGCATCGACAGGATCGCCCGGCGGGTCGGGTCCGCGAGGGCTGCAAAAACGGTATCAAGGGGCGGTGCCATACGCGCTTTGAAGCGTCAGGGGCGGCAAACGTCAACCAATTGGTTGAATATCACAATCCGCCGCATTGCGGCAAAAGCGCCCGCGTGCCCCTTCATCTTGGCAAATACAACTCAATAAAAACAGTTACTTAAGCGAACTACGGCCCGCGTTGACTCTGTTCCCCCTGCCGCCTAAACGGTCCCCAACCAGAAAGGGCGCCGATCCATGTCTGAACCCGACCCATCCGCAGACCGCCTCAAGGCGCTCGAAGCGCGGATCGCGGCGGCGAAAGGCGAACCGGAAAAGCGACCCCACCAGGACGAACATTATTCTCAGGCACAGCTGGCCTGGCGCATGGTGATCGAGTTGGTGGCCGGTCTTGGGATCGGGTTCGGGATCGGTTACGGGCTCGACGCCGTGTTTGGCACGTCCCCTTGGCTGATGATCATATTTATTTTCTTTGGCCTCGCCGCCGGTATTCAGACCATGATGCGCAGCGCCAACGAAATACAAAAAGAGCAGCTGGCCAAACAGGCCGGTGACGACAACAGCGCCCGCGAGGCGGGCGACCAAAAGGACGAGACGCATGGCTGATCCAGTTGAAGGTGGCGGACTGAGCTTCAAACCCCTCGACCAGTTCGAGGTGAAGGGCCTGTTCAGCGATGGACCGATCGAATGGTACACGATCACCAACGTGACCATGTGGATGTTCTTTGC
>JBCBCS010000264.1:0-4155 GCA_038530475.1 Pseudomonadota bacterium | reverse complement strand
ATATCCGATCAGCGAGTGTGCGGTGAGGTCGTCACGCTGTGTGGGTGTTCCGCATCGCGACAGGTAGCCTCTGTTTGCGTAAAGGCCGAGAGAGTAGTCGACGAGCTTCTTCGCGCGCAACCGACCCTTGTCAGGACGTCCAACCATGATCGCAAGATCGGCTTCGCGTTCGGAAAGCGAAAAGCTTCGGGGCACCGGGACAAGCTGGATCCGCAAATCAGGGTACGCATCGCGAAACCTGCCAAGTCGCGGCGCAAGAAAAGCACTGCCAAACCCATCAGGTGTGCCAATGCGCACCGTACCAGCCAAGTCGTCTCCGCCTCGCAATTGGGCGGTCCCAACCAGCACTTCAGCCTCTATGCGTTCTGCTGTCGCAAACAGCGCTGCGCCATCCTCCGTCAGCGTAGAGCCACGCGTAGTCCTTTCAAAAAGGCGGGCCCCAACTGCCTTTTCCAAGGCCGCAATGTGCCGGCTCAACCGCGCCTGGCTGACCCCAAGGCGTGCGGCGGCGCCCAGCATCTGGCCTTCGCGGGCCACGGCAAGAAAGTACCGTAGATCATCCCAGTTCATGTTATCGTTTCTGCATAACGGTTCGTCAGTTTCGTCTGTTTATATGCAAAATCAGACAAGCGATACTTCTTCTTGAAAATGGGAGAGAGAGCTATGACCGCGATTCAGGAATTAACGCATTACATCAATGGCGCACATGTGAAAGGCGCATCAAACCGCTTTGCCGATGTCTACAACCCCGCCACCGGAGAGGTGCAAGCCAAGGTGCCGCTGGCAAGCGCCGCCGAGTTAGACCAAGCCATTGCCGCAGCGCAAGCTGCACAACCTGAATGGGCGGCTGTCAACCCGCAGCGCCGCGCTCGGGTGATGATGAAGTTCGTCGAGCTGTTGAACCGTGACATGGACAAGCTGGCCGAAGCACTGAGCCGTGAACATGGCAAGACACTGCCAGATGCCAAGGGCGACGTGCAGCGCGGGCTGGAAGTCGTGGAATATTGCATCGGCGCCCCGCATCTTTTGAAAGGCGAATTCACCGACAGCGCCGGACCCGGCATCGACATGTATTCGATGCGCCAACCCCTGGGCGTGACGGCGGGCATCACGCCCTTCAACTTTCCCGCCATGATCCCGATGTGGATGTTTGCGCCAGCCATTGTCTGCGGCAACGCCTTCATCCTGAAACCGTCAGAGCGTGACCCTTCGGTTCCTCTGATGCTGGCCGAGCTGATGGAAGAGGCCGGGGCACCCAAAGGCATCCTCCAGGTCGTCAACGGCGACAAAGAAGCGGTTGATGCGCTGCTGAACCACCCGGTGGTGCAATCCATCGGTTTCGTAGGCTCAACCCCGATTGCCGAATACATCTATGCAACGGGTTGCGCGAACGGCAAACGGGTACAGTGTTTCGGTGGTGCCAAGAACCACATGATCATTATGCCGGATGCTGACATGGACCAAGCTGCGGACGCATTGGTCGGAGCAGGTTATGGTGCGGCGGGCGAACGCTGCATGGCGATCTCGGTCGCAGTGCCGGTTGGGGATGAAACTGCGGATCGTCTGATCGAAAAGCTTGTACCGCGTGTCGAAGCATTGAAGGTCGGGCCCTATACCGCTGGCAATGATGTGGATTATGGCCCGGTGGTGACCGCCGCTGCCAAAACAAACATCGAACGCCTGGTGCAAACCGGTATCGATCAAGGCGCCGAACTTGTTGTCGACGGACGCGATTTCAAACTGCAGGGATACGAGGATGGGTTCTTTGTCGGGGCGCATCTGTTCGACAGAGTTACGCCAGACATGGACATCTACAAGTATGAGATCTTTGGCCCCGTCCTGTCGACCGTGCGCGCACAGTCGTACGAAGAGGCTGTCAGCCTCGCGATGGACCACGAATACGGCAATGGCACTGCGATCTATACTCGTGACGGAGACACAGCGCGCGACTTTGCCAACCGCATTAACGTCGGCATGGTTGGTGTGAACGTGCCCATCCCGGTGCCTTTGGCTTACCACACCTTTGGCGGCTGGAAGAAATCCGTCTTTGGTGACCTGAACCAGCACGGGCCGGATGCGTTCAAATTCTACACCCGGACCAAAACCGTGACCGCCCGCTGGCCTTCCGGCATCAAGGAAGGCGGCGAGTTCTCGATCCCGGTGATGGAATAAGCCAATCAGAAAGGGCGGCTGAGCGGGCCGCCTTTTCTTACATTGCGCCTAGTCTACACTGGCTGGGCATAGGTGCGTCAAAGCACAAACCTGAACTTCTCCGTGCTTTGTTTGAGCCCGAGGAAAGCTGGACGAAGCAGCCCTTCACCAGGCTGAGTTTGGTCGCAATTGAACTTTGATCATGTTTGGGGTGTGCGTTGCGTTTTGTGCAAACCTGCGTTCTTGAGCCCAGAATTCCACTGGGAACCTCAAAATACTAGAATTTGTTGGTGCAAGTTAAGATCGGGAGCCAATTTTCCAGTAAATTAGTGGCGCGAAATCTCGTGAAACCAGCAAGAGGTGCGCGATAATCGAGGCTCATTTCGAAGCGTGCAATGCCAGCTTTCACAAGGTCGGCGGTACGGATGGAGGGCCGTTTGCGCCACATATGGGAGGCAACCTTTAAGAAACGCTAAGGCTGAATCGCGAGGTCGACGATCGAGACAAAGTCGCGGACTGCAAAAAACGCTAGGGAGGAAACATGCGTAGGACTATTCAGGCGGCTCTGGCCGCGACTTTTGTTATGGCGGCACCTTTGGTGGCCCAGGCGGAAACAACCATCCGGGTTACTTTGCAGCTGCCGGAGACCCATTTCGTCGGCGAAAACTGGAACGACTTCCAAAAGATCATCGAAGAAAAATCCGGTGGCGATCATGTCTAGCCCCCCATGTCTGGGCCAGTGATTTGCGGTTTCTCTAGTAAGGTTTCTGGCACGGGTGGCCGCATGTTGAGCGCCTGATGCGGTCGGGTGTGATTGTACTGTTTGAGCCAGTAATTGATGACGATCTGCGCCTGCTCGGTGGTTGTGAACCATTCCGCGTTCAGAACCTCTCGACGCAGTGTTCCGTTGAAGCGTTCGTTGTATCCGTTCTCCCAGGGTGATCCCGGATAGATGCGGATCGGCTTGATGCCGACGCGTCGAAGCCAGTGCTGTAGTGCTTCGGCCGCGAACTCTGGTCCGTTATCTGATCGGATGTACTCTGGTGCGCCGTGGCTCAGGAGCAGCGGATAGAGCGCTTCGAGGACATCGTCGGCTCCCATCTTAGTGCGAACCTTCACTGCCAGGGCCTGCCGTGTGAACTCGTCCAGGA
The DNA here is from genome assembly GCA_038530475.1 of Pseudomonadota bacterium. Classification (GTDB taxonomy): domain Bacteria; phylum Pseudomonadota; class Alphaproteobacteria; order Rhodobacterales; family Rhodobacteraceae; genus Octadecabacter. The sequence goes on along the minus strand of JBCBCS010000264.1, from coordinate 853 downwards.
CGGTTAGCATCTTGTAGCCCTGTCCGTTGCTGAGCTTGTCGTGGACGAAGTCGATGGCCCAGACATGGTTCGGATGCGTGGGCCGCATTCGGATGATCGAGCTGTCCTTGTGATAGAGTCGTTTGCGCTTCTTGTGCCGCCGCGGAAGCTGCAATCCTTCCTCGCGCCAGAGCCGCTCGACCTTCTTGTGATTGACCTTCCAGCCTTCAACGCCAAGCAGCTCGGTGACCTTGCGATAGCCATATCGGCCGTACTGCTTCGCCAACCGGATCAGAGCAAGCCGCAGTGCGTCATCATCTCGCGGGACTGGTCGATACTGCAGGGAGCTCCGCGCCAGGCCAATCACCCGACACGTCCGTCGCTCAGACGTCGCGAGCTTTTGGCGTGTGTGAATGACGGCCTGACGGAGCTCCTCTGTGGTCAGGCCCTGGGCTTTAGGTGGTTCAGGCTTTCCCTGAGAATGAGCTTGTCCAGTTCGAGCTCGGCGACGATCTTCTTCAGTCGCGCGTTCTCTTTCTCCAGGCTCTTCATCTCTGACAGCTGCGACCGGCCCATCCCGCCAAATCGCTTCCGCCAGTTGTAGTATGTCGCATCGCTGATCCCGACACTGCGACACGCCGAGGCTACGTCATCCCCGGCAGCGAGCTTCAACTCAATCTCACGCAGCAGCTTCAGCACGTCCTCGTCTGAATGTCGCTTCCTAGCCATGCCAAATCCCCCTCTCGCCGCCAATGTAATGGCCCAGTTCTAGGGGGGAAGGACAGGGGGCTAGACACGATGACCTTTCATGTTTCTTTTGTTAGAGGAGACCACAAAATACCGAACTGGAAGATCACTAACCAGTTCGCAAACT
>JBCBCS010000263.1:0-4184 GCA_038530475.1 Pseudomonadota bacterium | reverse complement strand
GACCTCGAAACCCATCGTACCCTTGTGCGACAGGGTCAGCATGTTGGCGTTGACCGTTTGGGCCATCAGACCGCCTCCTCAAGCTGTGCGTCACGCTCGAAAAACATCGCGTGTTCGGGCTTCACCCGGAAACCGGTGCTGTCTTCGAGCGTGATGGTCGTGCTGCCCACAAGCACATCGTTTTTCCCCGCCTCGATCGGCATCGTGGCAAGATAAAAAAGCGATACCAACCGCTTATCCGCGGCGATGTGGATTGTCTGCAATTCCGGCTTCAGCGACTTCCAACTGCCGCGGAACTGGGTGCTGATCCCAAACCCGACGTGGGGCACGTCAAAGCTGACCGGCGGATCGGCCCAGGCACCATCGGACGAGGTCATGTTGGTCAGCGTCACTTTCGCGTCGAGTATGGCGGCGCGATCAACGCGCTGGTCGGGCGGGGCGGCTTGCCAGAATTCGGACTTCAGGTCCGTCGGCAAAAGCGGTGACCGCCGACGTTGCCATTCTGCGTCGTAGGTTCCGCTTAGCGCATCGCGGGCAGGCCAGGACCGCGGAACGGCATTCAGCGCCACAGGCAGTACCGGAAATTTCGGATTTTGCAGCGGTTTGCCCGGCAGGCTCAGGCGCGGCATTGGCGTGGTCTCGCGCTCGGCTTTTGGATCATCGCCCAGGCCAATCGGATTGCCGTCGGTCCGCTCGCCGCCAAACGCGCGGCTGTAGCGTAATGGCACTGGGTCGGGTGTCGCGTCCTTGATCGGCGTCACACCCTGCCACCGCGACAGCATCGACGGCGGCGCGACCTGAATTGTTTTGTTCATCGGCCCCACGCTGATCTGTGCGAGGTACGGTTGTTCAACCCGGACATCGCGCGGTGGATAGGCCGTGGCGTCAACGATCACGTCCACCTTGTCCTTGCTCAGCGTGATGTCGGTATCCGCCAGCATATCAGATTGCGTGTCGTCATCTGCAAAGACCGGGCCATAATGCGGATCAATCTGTTCCGTCGTAAAACGACAGGGCCGCCCGGGCCGAAATTCCAACGTTGCTTTCACACCGACAACCCAAAGCGAACGCCCCTCTGCGTCACGCAGAAAGGTCTGCGCATGCGGAAATGGAGTTGTGTTGTCGACGTCCCACATGATGTTTCAGTTCAAATCAATCGTCGCACCTTTGAGGCGCATGCGGCGGCGCGCGCCCATTTGCACGTCCTCGCCGGTGATGCGCACGCGTCCGTCGCGCATCAGTTTGATCTGCGCCTTACCGGTGCCTATGGTGATGTCTTGCGCAGGTTTAGCGGCGCCCACGGCCATCACTGCTTCTCCAAGGGGCACATATCCCAGAACGACCAGACGCCCGTCCATTTGGGCAACTTTGCAAACGGCAAGATAGCTCGATGGATCTCCCTGGGGCAGAGGATCAAGGGCCATAGCGGGTTCGGTCCCGCCCAGGATCGGGCCACCGTCAGGCGCGCGTCCCAGGATGGGCACCAACAAAAGGCCACCGCGATGCCCGGCATCCTCTGCGATGTCCGTGTCAAAAGAAGGCGTATGTTGCATTACAAAACCACTTCAATCTCTGATCAGCGACGCACCGAAAATGGCGCGGGAAAAAGCACTTTTGCCGCAGCCCAAACAATGGGGCGTTGCGGTCTGTCACGAATATCAACACTTTGGCGCACCGATTTATGCACGGTCGCCGCCGCAAAGGCAGCCGCAGCAGATGCCAAGATGGTGCCAGCGCAGGCGATTTCGATCAAGGTCAGGATATCCCTAACCGTTTTGCTCGCGCCATAATGGAATGAAACGCCTGATTTGCTTTCAGTTTCCGGTCCAAACTGCGGTGCCGGGGTGAAATTGTGACCAGGCGAACCAGAAGGCCTCGTGGCTTGGCAGGGGGGTGGCGTCGCTGGCCACTGCCGTCAGACCACCGGCCGCAAGCCGCAAGCTGACGCCGCTTGCCGCCACCGCTTCGCCAGCCTGTAGGGCAAGGAGTGCGGCGCCACGATCAAAGGCCACCGGTTGGCCGTCCCGTGTGATTACGCCGACCACGTCAGCTTGCACCGGCAGGCGCGGATCGACATCACCGATTGGAAAGATCGGCCCTTGCGCGTCCCGCCCACTGCGAAAATCGAAATCACGACCCAGTGCGAGCCGTTCCATCAGCACGGTGGTTTCGGGATAGGCCTCTTTCCAAGCGCCCCAATCCGAGGTGATTACGGTTGCCTGCGGCAAGATGATACCTTTTTTCAACAGCGGACCAGTCACCGCCTTGCCAAGGAACGTATCGAACACAGAACCGGATGTGATGTCGTACATGACCTTGTTCGACCGGATCAGAAGCCCCGAGGTCCGCATAACGGGGCGTTTCACGCCAGCGGGAACTGTGTCGGTGAAATAGGCCTGCGCTGCACCGCAGAGCGTGCAATACGGGATGGCAAGGTCGCGCCCGCCCAGAGTGTCGTTGACCATCTCCCGCACCTCCATGATGCGGCGGGGATAGGCCCGCGCCTCACCATTGATGACGATCCCAAAGACGATGTCGTCGTCGTCCAGCCAAGTGGCTGCATCTGCGCTTTGCGTCGGCGGGTTGTCGGTGGCGGGGATGCAGTTGCACGGGATGTCTGTTTCATCAAAGGCGCGCGCATCGATCGGCACGCCCCCCCAACTGACCAGCCGCCAGTCTATCTCTCCGGGCACAAAGATGCCCTCCCAACCCGGAAGCGCATTGGTGAAGATATCCCGTTTGTAGGCCAGGTAACCGGGAAAGGCCGGGATGTCCCACGCGATCATGTGGTCGATGATCTCGTTCCAGTCGTTCTGCTGGTTCCAGGATTTGCCGAGGATCGCACCAGCGGCATCCGACAGTTCCTTGAACTGCGCCTGCCGGAAGGTGAACCGCATCAGATCGGTGATCAGCCACACGACCCGCGGGTCACCCGCGGCCACGATCTGCTCAAGCGCGGCAGAGCTTTCGGGGCCCCAGCTTGAGCGCGGCAGGCTCGTCACGTCTGCGATGCTGCCTTTGAACGCCTTTGTGACGGCCCGTTCCAACTCAGGTGCCAACGGGCCGCTCGGGACATCCGGAGGAGCGCCGAAGGCAGCGACGACGCCCGGAGACACCTCGGTATCGGCGTTGATCGGGGCGCAGCCGATCAACGCAAGCGCCACCACCATTGTCGCCATGCGCTTGATCGCAAAAATCATCAGGCTCCCCCCATCCGGATGGCGGGAGCCTGCGCGCGACCGAGGTGTCACCTCAAGTCACGATTGATCGCAACTGCGTCAGATCAGGCTGTCGGGCAGCTTTTGTTCTGCCGCCGTATTGGCACGACGGAAGAACAGCGTGACCAGCGTCGACACGATCACGATGAACAGCGAATAAAGCGCGGGCACCGCCATCACGGCCTGTTGCTGCGCCTCGGGGAACGAGAAGATGATGATCGCAATCGCCAGCGGCCCGTTCTGAATGCCCGTCTCCAGCGCCACCGTGCGCGCGTTGCGCGGGTGCAGCTTGAGGCTTTTGGCAAAGCCGTAACCGATGGTGATACCCACAAGGCCCAAGCCAATCGATGCCACATAGGTCGCAGGCGTCGTGTTCAGCAGGAACTGCCAGTTCTGCGGCACCCATGTCACCATGATGAAAATGATGAAGAACAGCGCAAGGATCGACCCGCAGAACTCAATCACCGCCCCCGCGTTTGCGTTCAGCTTGCGGATCGTCATCCCGATGGCCACCGGCACCAACAGAACGAGCAGCACGGCGATGATGTCCTCACGCGGGATCGTTAGATCCAGCGCGGCGGCATAGAGAAGCAGGATGACAGGGATCAGCACCACGCCCGTCACGGTCGACGTGACAGTCATCAGCACCGACAGGGCGAGGTTGCCCTTGGAAAAGTAGGTAAAGATGTTCGACGTTGTGCCGCCGGGCATGCACGCCATGATCAGGATGCCGATGGCAATCGTTTCCGGCACGCTCAGCATCAGCGCCAGCAAAAAGCCCAACAGAGGCATGATCCCATACTGGCTGATCACACCGATCATCAGGCCATAGGGCCGTTTGAGGGCGAGGATAAAGTCGCGCGGCGTCAGCGACGCGCCCATGCCCAGCATGATGATCGGTGTGATCAGCCAGTATGGGATCATGCCTCTGTTGGGCTTTTTGCTGGCGCTGATGCTGAGCGTGCC
>JBCBCS010000262.1:0-4191 GCA_038530475.1 Pseudomonadota bacterium | reverse complement strand
GGAGGGAAGAGCGTCTGAACAATGCGGCAAAAGAAATCTCCGCGAAATACGGCACTTCCGTCACACCCGTTGTGGCGGACTCCTCGACCGAAGACGGCCGCGCCGCGCTGTTCGCGGCCTGCCCGGATCCCGACATTCTCTGCACACCATTCAAACGAGCGCAAAAAACAGCGCCTGACGGAACTGCCGATGATTTTTAAGCTTCAGACTCGAATTGCCTATCGTGCCACCCTGTCAGCAGCGGCGCTCAGTTTCACTATGACGGCTGCCGCACAGGAACAGGACGCCGAGCGCATCCTTAAAAGCGTCGTGGTCACCACGCAGAAAACTGAGGGATCGATTCAGGATGTGCCTATCGCTGTGTCTGCGTTCGACGAAGGCGCGCTGGAGAAACTTGAACTGGCGGGCGGGCCCGATCTTGTCAAAGCCATCCCGAATGTTGCCTTCACCAAGACGAACTTCACAGGCTTCAACCTGAAAATACGCAGGATTGGCGCTGATGTCATCGCACAGTCAGGCGACGCCGGGGTTGGCATTCACCAGAATGATATTCCGCTGAGCGGCTCGCGCTTTTTCGAATCGGAGTTCTAAGATGTGGAGCGGGTCGAGGTGCTGCGCAGGCCCCAGGGCACCTCATATGGCCGGAACGCGACCGGTGGCGTTTAACATGATCACTGCGAAACCCGTCCTGGAGGAGTTCCAGGCCAACGCCCAACTCACCTATGGCAACTATGATACGGTCAAGGCCAAGGGCATGGTCAATGTCCCGCTCGGCGAGATCGCAGCCCTTCGACTGGCGGGCTCCTACCTGACGCGCGATGGCTTTGCCACGAATGAGGCGACCGGAAACGAGGTTGTTGATCTCGATCTCTACAGCATCCGCGCCACACTCGCCGTCGAGCCCACAGACCGCTTGCGCGGTTCGGTCTCTTACGAGCACTTTGAAGAGGACGACAGCCGCCTGCGCTTCGGCCGCCAAGTCTGCGACAAGGACCCGACCAAAACTAGCTTCATGGGCATTCCCATCATTCAGGCGGATCAGGTCAACACCTCCCAAGGTTGCCTCGGCGGACAGCTCATTCTGACCGGGCTCGGCCAGTCGACAAACTCGTTGACGACCCTGACAGGTGGCCTTGCCGTTCTGGCGGGTTTGTCCAACGGCGACATTTACACAATCCCAAGCTCGACGGATTTGAGGACTGGCTTTTCACAGTTCGACCCTGAGTATCAGGCCGAACAGACCCTCATTTCCTGGAAGGGCGAGTTCGACCTGACGGACTCCCTGTCTCTCACCTATCTCGGCAGCTACTTTGAATCCGAGATCTTCCAGGGGAATACGTTCGGCGCCGGCGAAGCAGGTGTGCCCTACAATGACCTCTCGGCCATCCCTCCAGGCGTCAGCGGCCAGGCTGATTTCTACAATGCCCTGTTACCTGGCGGGTTTGTCACCGACCCCCAACTCGGCGTCAGCAATTTCTCCTTGAGCTCTGGCTCGTCCGGTACTTCCCAGGAAGCCACGTCCCACGAATTGCGCCTCCAGTCCGACTTCGACGGGCGGTTCAACTTCAATCTTGGCGCCAATTGTGTGGTCTCGGCCCAGGGGTATGCGAAGGTGCTCGGAGCGATTGCCGCTGGCACGCCTAATCCGATGACGGGCATTCCGCTGCTGTCGCCGGGCGCCACGAGCGGGATCTGCTCCGGTCAACTCGCTGGATTGGCGGGGCTACTGGGCGTGCCCGACGTGTCTTTCACGAATGCGGAAGGGCAAACGGTCACTGTGGGCGGTCTCACGCAATTCTCTGGCGATGCCATCGACGTGTCTGGCAACAGCATCCCCAATGCCCCGGACAGCACATTGAACATTGGCGATGAATATACTTGGGACAGCCTCCGCCAGGGCGCATGGGACTTGTCGGCCCGCGCGGACTATTATGTGCAATCGGACAGTTTCAGCCGGGTCTGGAACACACGTACCGACGAGCTCGAAAGCTGGAGCAATCTCAACTTGTCCCTGCGTCTCACGAATGCCGATCATGGCTTCGATGTCGAGGCGTTCGGCAAGAACGTGACCGATGAGGAGGTCATTACAGGCCACAGTCTTGGAGACGACTCCGTCGGCCTGACCACCAATATCTTCCTGACCGAGCCAGCCACCTACGGCATTACGGTGGCGAAGACCTAGTAGGAAAGGGCGTTTTCAATCCGCGTGGGGGGAAAGCTCTCCCGGCGTTTCCTCCCACGCCCTTCAGGTCCCGCTTCGGCGGGACCTGCTTCCCACCGATTGGCTGTTCAGGCCGATAGGCGACGATGGGCCAAAGGTGCTCGTCAGATGATCAGACCCTTCTGAGTGAAGAGTGGAGACAAAGCGTGCAGAACACGGATAACGCCACCACTGACCCGGCCGCTGATCTTGCTGCTCCGGGCGGCGCAGAGTCCAGCGAGCTGAAAACCGCGCCCCCGCCCATCAGCCGCGCCACGAAACTGGCCCATGGGTTCGGCGCCATCGCACCCGGCGTGATCGTCGGCGCCTTCGATTTCTTCCTGTTGATCTTCTACAGCCAGGTGGTCGGCCTCGACGCCTGGCTGGTTGGCCTTGCCATCTGGATTGCCCTTGCCTTCGATGCGATCAGCGACCCGATTGTTGGTTACTGGACGGACAACCTGCGCTCACGCTGGGGGCGGCGCCATCCATTCATGTATGCCTCAGCCATTCCGATTGCCGGCAGCTTTTTCCTCTTGTGGGCGCCGCCGGAGGGCGCGAGCCAGATGACCCTGTTCTGGTATGTCCTGATTCTGGCGATCCTTATCCGGACGGCCGTGACCTTCTATAGAACGCCAAGTACGGCGCTGATCCCCGACATGACGAGGGACTATGATGAGCGAACGTCCCTCTACAGCCTGCGCTTCCTGTTCGCCTGGATGGGTGGAAATGCCATCGCCGTTGTGATGTTTTTCATCCTGTTTCCGAGCTTCGCCACGGAATCCATCCCGGATGGACGCTTCAATCCCGATGCCTACGCTCTCTATGGCATCATCGGTTCCATCGTGGTCTTCGTGTCCATCATTGTGTCATCGATGGGCACGCATGCGCGCATTCCCTATCTCAACCAGCCGCCGCCGGCGCGCAAGATGACCCTGATGCTGGTTTTCAGGGAGCTTTTCGAGACACTGTCCAACCGATCCTTCATGGCCCTGTTTGTCGCCGCGCTCTTCGGCGCCATTGCAAGCGGCGTGGTGTCCGTCCTTTCGCTGTATTTTTTCACCTATTTCTGGGAGTTCACAGACGTCCAGACCGGGGCGATTTTCCTTGGAACCTTCATCGCCGCCATCATCGGTTTCGTTCTGGCGCCGATTGCCTCGCGCAAGCTGGGAAAGAAGCGGGGCGCAATGATTGTCGGGCTGGTCGCCTTTGCCGGCGCGCCGCTCCCCATTGTGTTGCGCCTGCTCGACGTCCTGCCGCCCAATGGCACGCCATTCGTGTTCTGGTTCGTAACGATCACCAACATCGTCGATATCGGCTTGATCATCTGCTTCCAGATCCTGTTCGCTTCCATGGTCGCGGACCTTGTCGAAGAAAGCGAGATCAAGACCGGGCGGCGTTCTGAGGGCGTCTTTACAGCGGCAGAGACCTTTATCCGAAAATCGGTACAGGGTCTGGGCGTTGCGGCAGCAACCCTGATCCTGGCCATGGCCCAGTTCCCGACCGGCGCCGATGTGCAGGAGGTCAGCCCGGAGTCTGTCAGGCGCCTCGGCATCTATTATGTGCCGCTGGTCCTACTTCTATACATGACAATGATCGCTGTGATCTCGACCTACCAGATCGACCGCGACGTGCATGAAGCCAACGTCAAAAAGTTGCAGGAGGCGCGCTGACTGGTGCGGGATCAGCGCCGGCGGCCCTCTATTGCATCGTGATCGCGGTCTGGAAGGCAGGGCGCGCGGTGATGCGCTCCACATAGCCCTTCAGGTGGGTCATTTCATCGCTGACGCAGCCCATACGGTTGGCCATGAAACAGGCATGGCCGAGCATGATGTCGGCGCCTGAGAAGTCCCCGATGAGATACTCCTTGCCGTCGAGGGCCTCGTTGACCGGGGCGAGCGCCTTTGTCAGCAACCGCCGCGCCTGGCCGAGCACGGTTTCATCGCGCCGGTCTTCCGGCAGCAGAATGGTGTGCACAACCACGGTGTTGA
>JBCBCS010000261.1:0-4212 GCA_038530475.1 Pseudomonadota bacterium | reverse complement strand
ATCGCGCGCCAGTTGGAAGGATCGGTGGGGTCCCATTTCACAACCATGCCTGCGGCCACAGGGTCGCTTGTCTCGTCGTCCTCGTCAGTTACGCCGGTGTTGCCGATATGGGGGAAGGTGAAGGTCACGATCTGCCCGGCATAAGACGGGTCCGTCATGATTTCCTGATAGCCTGTCATGGCGGTGTTGAAGCACAGCTCAGCCACCGTTTGACCCACCGCCCCAAAGCCACGTCCGTAGAAAACGGTGCCATCGGCAAGAACAAGGCAAGCGGTCGGAGTCTCAGTCTGTGGCATGTGGCGCGTCCCCCCGGATAGCAGCGATTGACGGTGGCAGAACCCAGCCCGGTTCAGCCAAATTGTCCGCTTCTTAAGGAGGTCGCCCGGTGCGGTCAACCGCCCCTCGTGGTGTTCTCATCAACCCTTGTGGAGCAGTTGAGATTAGGAGTAATGTCCGCCTCTGTGACCGCTAACGCATCAGGGATGGACGCTATGGGACTGCGAGGACGGATCAACACGGCCCTCAAAGAGGCGATGAAAGCGAAAGAGGCCGATCGCCTTGCAACGCTGCGCCTTGTGAATGCCGCGATCAAAGACCGGGATATCGAAGCGCGGGCCGATGGCGCCGAAGAAGGTGTAGGCGATGAGGTCGTGCTTGGCATCCTGGGCAAGATGGTCAAGCAGCGACAGGAAAGCGCAAAAATCTACGAAGAAGGTGGTCGGATCGAGCTTGCGGAAAAGGAACTTGCCGAAATCGGTGTGATTGAAGACTTCTTGCCAAAGCAGTTGAGCACCAAGGAAGTTGACGCGGCAATCGACGCGGCCATCGCCGAAACGGACGCCTCCAGCATCAGGGATATGGGCAAGGTCATGGGCGTGCTGAAGACCAAGTACACTGGTCAGATGGATTTCGGCAAAGTCGGTGGTCTGGTGAAGGCGCGCTTCGGCTAGGAACCAAATCAAGGACGCCGCGTTTGACCTTCCAAGGAGGCCCAACATGGCAAGAGACTTTAAAACACATCGCAAGAATGCCCGCGCTGCCCTTCGGGTGAAAGAAGGCCGTGGCAACATCGACGAATTGTCCTTTCGTCAGGCTCTCATGTTTGCGCATTTGACCAAAGCCGAGCTGGAAGAACTGGCCCTGATTGGAACGGGTGAGCTGGCATGAAGGCCCAATCCGAAGCGCAGCAGAAAGCGGCGGGGGCCGCGCTCTCTGCAAAACGCGGTGATACCAAGGTGAAGGACCTGCAAGGCGCCTCGAAAGAGATGTATGACAGCATGTCCGAGGCTGAGCTGGAAGACATGGCGTCAACGGATCACGATGATCTGCCCGAACGCCAGTGACGAAGACGCTCCAATAAACGTCCATCAAGAATGAGCAGTCCTGCCACCAAGAAGACGAGGCCGGCATAAACGTTCGGCGACAACACCTCTTGACGCACCACCGCGCCCAAAATGATCGCGACTGGTGGAATGATCAGTGTCACGATCAAAGCGTTGCCAGATCCAGCCCCCGACAGAATGCGGTAGTAAAGCAAATAAGCGCCTGCCGTCGCGAAGATCACATAATAGCCAATAGCGGCGACAGCACTTGGGCTCAGATCGAACGACGGCGGGCCATCGACAAAGAACGCCGTTGGCACCATCACCAAAGCGGATCCCGACAGCATTCCCGCCGCCGCGACGTGCGGCGACAAGTGTGACAAACGCAATCTGGCCCAAACAGCAGCGCACGCATAAGAAATTGTCCCGCCAATGACGGCAAGTTGAGCCAGCGAGGTGATGTCGAAGCTCAGAACCGCATCCAACCCGATTGCGATGGTAACCCCCAAAAACCCGATCACCGCGCCGAACGCTTTGCGGCGCGTAAGACGTTCGTCCTCGAAGACCAGTGCGGCAATCACCACACCGAAAATCGCCGTCCCCGCATTGAAGACAGACGTCAGACCGGTGGAAATGTAGAGTTGCCCCCACGCCATGAGCGAGAACGGAATGACGTTGTTCAGGAGCCCCATCATAAAGAGCGGCCAAAGATCCGTTCGGCTGGGCAGCGTCAAGCGTCGCAAAATGACGTAAGCCCAGAGGATCAGCGTCGCCCAGAACACCCGATGCGCGACCGACGTCACGAAGGGCACTTCATCAAGAGCAATCCGGATGGCCAGAAACGAACCGCCCCAAATCAGTCCTAAAAGCAGCATTTCTGCCCATATTTGCAATGAGATGGACCGCTGTGTCGTCATGATGTCGATCTATCGATCTGCACAGGGTTGCGCGACCCGATAATTGCGCCTTCTTAAGCTTTGGCCCATCAGATCACGCTCGGATTGTTTGAACGCGGCATGGCCCTGATCACTACGGTGCTGGGGCTGTCGGTCACCTAAAGCTGACAGGTCGCTCGCCTCGCGCGGCCAGCGACCATGAGGAGGCCCTAGCGCAGATCGCGCAGCGCGCGGTCGACCTCATCATAAAGGACGGCGCGTTCGTCTTCGGACAGAAACGCGCCGAGCTCAACCTCGCGGTCGCCACCCTTGAGGGTCAGGTAGTTCTTGATCCGCTCATGATGGGGGTCGAATTTTACCTGCACCCAGTAGGGGTTCGCCTCCCATGAATGGTGACCTTTTCGAGGGTGCACGTGATCGAGTGTGATCTTGTCCGGCCAGATGCGCAGCTCCTCCAGAATCTCACCATCTTTATAAGATCGATTCAGCGCCAGCCACATCGCTCCCATCACCAGGATAAAGAACGGCAGAATGCCCCACAGGACAGGGGTGCCCATCACGGCGACCAGCGGGAACAGGACCATGCAGGCGGTCGCGGCAGCAAACAGGACAAAGTCCTTCCGCAACAGCGATCGATAGGGCCAAAGGTGCAGTTCTACCCGAGGGGCAGATTTCGGAGCGGGGTCTTCGGTTTCAATCCATTCGTAAGGCATGTCAGGCCATCCTGCGTCGAATGACTAGGAAGATAGGTCTCAGAGTTGCGGCGACGAGTGTCGCCAAGGCCAGAAAGCCCGCAAATTGCGCCAGTCCTGTGACCCGTTCCAGCAATTCGTCGTATTCGGCGTATCGCCGGGGCATTCCGATATGTCCAAGGGCCAGTGTCGGGCCATATAAATTGGCCAGCGCGAAAATCGCAAAAAGCCAGAACAGCGCGAGGTCCCATCGAGCCCTCTCGGGGTGGCCCACGCCGAAGAGCGCCAGAGCCGGCAGAATGGCGGGTAACATCGACAAGACCAATCGCCGCGCTTCAGCATTTAGAAAGAAGCTGGTGAGGCTGAGGCTATCCGGGCCCTGAGGGAAAGCCCAGCCAAACGGCCAGCCTGTCCCGCCCGCTGCAAGAGACGCGGCTGTATATTGCGTGATAGCGTAAACCAAACCGGCCCCCAGCGGAAGCGACAGCCAAAGCCACGCTGCACGCGCCGTCGTAACAGCCAGGATCAACGGCAGGATCACGATGAGGAGGGGCAGCGTGCTAATCATTTGGACCTAAGAAATTGCGAGACTCTTGAACGCGCCTCTGGAACGAAAAAGCCCCGGCATTTCTGCCGGGGCCCTATCTGTGGTTTCAACCGGCATTAGTGGCTCGGCTGTTTGTCCCAGTCTTCCTGCTTGGGCAGGATTTCGAATGTGTGCTCAGGCGGCGGGGATGGCAGTGTCCATTCCAGCGTGTCGGCATATTCGTTCCAAGGGTTGTTTTCTGTGGCGTTCTTCGGGCTCAGCAGCACCTTGAACAGCACCACGATGAAGAACACGAAGCTGCCGAAGGCGATGAAAGCGCCAATAGAGCTGACGTAGTTCCACAGCGCGAAGGGCTCTGCGTAGTCGATGAAACGACGTGGCATACCGTTCCGGCCGAGGAAGTGCTGCGGGAAGAAGGTGATGTTCGCACCGATGAACATCATCCAGAAGTGCAGCTTGCCTGCCCATTCCGGCATCATCCGACCGGCCATTTTCGGCAGGTAAAAGTAGATGCCTGCGAAGATGCCGAAGACGGCCCCAAGGCTCATCACGTAGTGGAAGTGCGCTACGACGTAGTAGGTGTCGTGATAGGCACGGTCGACGCCCGCCTGGGACAGCACGATGCCGGTGACACCACCCACGGTGAAGAGGAACAGGAAGCCGAAGGCCCAAAGCATCGGTGTCTTGAACTCAACCGAGCCGCCCCACATCGTCGCAATCCACGAGAAGATTTTGACGCCGGTCGGCACCGCGAT
>JBCBCS010000260.1:0-4222 GCA_038530475.1 Pseudomonadota bacterium | reverse complement strand
CTTGCCAGCTGCCTTGGCCGCCATGTCCATCATCACTTCCATCACGTAGGCCGTGTGCGTGTGGCCAACGGCGCGCCACCACAGCGTGCTGGTTGCCTTTTCGACGTCCGAGAGGCCAAAGAACGTCCCCGGGATTTGGTACGGGCTGTCAACAGTGCCCTCGACCGAAGAGTGGTCGACGCCATCTTGGACAAGCATCGGCTCGAACGGGGTGCCCTTCATGATGGACTGCCCGGCAATCCTATGCTCCCACCCGATGATGTTGCCACTATCGTCGAGACCGACGCGGACCTTGTGCCCGAAGGCAGGGCGGTAGTAGCCCGACCGCAAGTCGTCTTCGCGGGACCAGACGAGCTTGACCGGGCGTGTTAGGTCGGTCATCGCAAAGGCGAGGGCAGCCTCGACCTGGTAGTCTGCCTCTGGCGTCGCGCGACGTCCAAAGGATCCGCCTGCCAGAAGGGTTTTGATGCGAATTTTCTCCATTGGCAGTTCGAAAATCTGCGCATAGGCCCCGTGGGTGATCGTCGGGATCTGCGCGGCATCGTAGAGCGTGATGCCGCCATCGTCATCCTGGAGGATCGTGCAGTTCATCGGCTCCATCGCCGCATGTGCAAGCAGCGGGAAGTAGAACGTTTCTTCGACGACTTGTGCCGCGGCATCAATGGTTGAGGCCACGGCTGCATGGTCGGTTTTGCTGACGTTGTAGGTTGGGTCCGCGTCGAGGGCTGCCATGATCTCGGCCCGGATATCCTCGGACGAGCGTGTCTCGGCGGCCGAAGTGTCCCATGTCACATCCAGCATGTCCCGCGCTTGCATCGCCGCCCAGGTGTTCTCGGCATAGACAGCGACACCGGCATTGTTCGGCAGCGTCGCTGCCCGGATGAAGCCTTTGATGCCTTGCGATCCGCTGTCGTCGAAACCGGTGACGGTTGCGCCACGCTGTTCCGGGCGCGCGATCATGACGATCATCTGGTTTGGCAGGTGAAGATCCATGCCAAACACCGCTTGGCCATTTGTCTTGATTGCGCTGTCCTTGCGGCGGGTCGACGGATTGCCGATCAGCGTGAATTCGGCTGGTGTCTTCAGCCGTGGGTCTGCGGGCACTTCACGTTGCGCCGCTGCGGCGACAAAGTCGGCCAGAGGAGCGGAGTTGCCGCCACCGGTGATCATGCCATTCGCGATGGACAGGTTCGCCGCGTCATCGCCCCAAGCGTCTGCCGCTGCAGCAATCAGCATTTCGCGCGCTGCAGCGCCAGCCTGTCGATATTGCATGAACGAATTCGCGATGGCCGTCGAGCCGCCGGTGCCCTGCGCGCCGCCAAAGGCGAAGTTCCCGTAGAGTTGCGGGTTTGACGGGGCAAACTCGTAGTTGATCTGGTCCATGGATACGCCAAGTTCTTCGGCGATCAGTGTCGTCAGACCCGTGGTCGTGCCCTGACCCATCTCGAAGTGCTTCAGGATGGCATAAATCTTGCCATCAGCGTCGATTTTCACAAATGGATTGAGCTGGGCGTCTTTGGAATTGGCAGCGAGCGCGCCATCCGGACGAACGCCAATCACGAGGGCGGCAGCTGCGGCGGAGGCGGCTTTGAGGAAACCCCGGCGGGATGTGTTTAGTGTCATCGATCAAGCCTCCAGGATTTCAGCGGCACGCTGGATACCGGCGCGAATGCGTTGGTAAGTGGCACAGCGGCAGGCGTTTCCGTACATGTAGTCGTCGATTTCCTGTGCGCTTGGCTTTGGGTTGTCGGACAGAAGGCCCACGGCGGACATGATCTGGCCGGATTGGCAATAGCCGCACTGGACAACATCCAGCTCAACCCATGCCTGCTGCACAGCGGCGCCGATCTTATCCTCTTCCATGGCTTCGATGGTCGTGATTTCGACGCCGTCCAGATCATCGATATAGGTCTGACAGGACCGCGCGGGCTGGCCATCAAGATGGACCGTGCAGGCGCCGCAAGAAGCGACACCGCAGCCAAATTTCGTGCCTGTGAGTTTGAGTTCGTCGCGGATCACCCACAGAAGAGGTGTCCCGGGTTCAGCGTCGACCTCGTGGGTCTTGCCATTCAGTTTGAGCGAGATTGCCATAATTGACTCCGTGTTGGCGGGAAGCTTATGAGCCGGTAAACTTTGCAGTGTACTCTAGCATAAGGGGAGATTGAGTAAACTCTTGAGTCTACATTGTCGTTTGACCAGAGTGCAGAGTTTGCTACTGGGTGGGTAATGGGCAGTGTCAGGTCAATAGACAGCCGGAAACACAGGCAAATCATCGATGCGGCGGTGGTGGAGTTCCAGGAAAAGGGCTTCTCTGGTGCCAGCATGGATCGCGTGTCTGCGCGTGCAAATGTCTCCAAGCGCACTGTCTATAAGTACTTTTCCAGCAAGGAAAATCTCTTTGCTGCGATTGTCGAGATCTTCTCGGAATACTTCGCGGAGATGGCCGAAATCCAGTATGATCCCAACCGCCCGATCCGGGATCAGTTGACCGATCTGGGTTGGGCTGAAGGAGAGATCCTAATGTCCCCCGAGATCATGTCCATGGCGCGCATGCTGATCAGCGAAACCCTGCGCAATCCGGCACTCGCTCACGAGGCCGAGGGCAAAATCGACAAAACCAAGGCTTTCAACACGCTCATGCGCGGTGCTGCGGAAACCGGGCAGCTCCATCTCCCCAATCCCGATGCCGCGGCGTCGGAGTACCTGTCCCTGATCAAGGGCAAAGCCTTTTGGCCGGTTATGCTGGGCGCAGATATCGTGTCACGCGACGAGATGTGGGACATCATCGAAAAAAGCGTAGATATGATCATGGCGCGCTACAGTCCGTAGTGATGGTCCGCACACTGGTGTTTCGTCGAGTCGATAAACGTCTGTGCGAGGCTTCGCCTGCAACGCACAATTGGACCAATTACGACCCGTCCAAGCGCAGTACATTCGCGGACTGAAAATTCGACCGTATCCAGATTTTGCAGCCGCGGCGAATGACCGCTAGGTGGGACCGAATACTGCAAGGGAGTTGGGGAGCGAGTGTCCGCAAAGGGCCGTGAATGCCTTCTTGCAAAGAATGCAGGTAAACAAACCAGCTGTCTTAACACGTTCAGGGTAACTGACCGTGGCCGCAGCAAAATGCTTGCTCCACACGTGCTTTGATGTATCTCAGTTGTTCTTCGCACGTTTGCGGAACGGTCTGGCCTCACCACCCTTGTCAGATTTGCGTTTTGGCGGCCTCGCGGACTTGGCTTTGTGTTTCGCCGCGTTCGTCGCCTTTTTGCCTGTGCGCGAAGACTTGGACGGGCCCGCGGTATTCTTTTTGCGTTTTTCCTGTTTGTCGGCTGTGGCGTATTTACGGGGTTGCTTTACCTGAGGCTCGGGAGTTGCGCGATCCTTTGGACGCTTTTCCGCCTTTGTCCGGTCCCTGGGCGCAGGCGGTGGCCCTGCAGGCGATGCGTCGAAGTCCGGGAGGCCTTCAAGCTCGGTCAGGACGGCACCTTGTTCGACGGTAAGCTCTTCACCCAATTCACGTTTCAACGCGGGTATAGCGTCAGTGGCGATTTCCACAAAAGTCTCTTGGTATTGAACACGAATGGCCCCGATCGTAGACTTGGCCAATCCGGCATTGCGACACAGCATGGGCAACAGCCAACGCGGCTCTGCCCGGTCTTTTCGCCCCAAGGACAGTGAGAACCAGGTGCTTGGCCCAAAGTCGCTGTGATCGACCTTGGCCCGTTTTCCTGCTTCAGGTGCCGCGCCTAAACTCTCGGGGGCTGAATGATGTTCACGGTAGAGCCGTAAATACGCAGCCGCGACTTGTTCGGGTGTACGGCCTGTAAGCAGCCGTTCGGCAAAAGCGCTCTCTTCCGGATCCAATGGCTCGCGTAAGGCGGGGCCAGCGATGATGCGCTCTTCTTCCTTAGCAAGTACGTCTTTGGCAGAGGGAGGCGCACCCCATTCGGCCTCTAACTTGGCCGCTTTGAGAAGTCTTTGCGCCTTGGGTCTATGCCGTCCCGGAACGATCAGGACTGACCGCCCCTTGCGGCCTGCGCGGCCCGTGCGGCCAGATCGGTGAAGCAGCGTTTCCGCATTTGAAGGCAGGTCTGCATGGATCACGAGGTCCAGCCCCGGCAGATCGATCCCCCTGGCGGCAACATCCGTGGCCACACAGACATTCGCACGCCCGTCGCGCAATGCCTGCATCGCATTGCCGCGCTCTGCTTGGCTCAGC
>JBCBCS010000259.1:0-4241 GCA_038530475.1 Pseudomonadota bacterium | reverse complement strand
GCATAAACCGCGTCGATGACGGCTTGGGTGCCTTGAGCGTCTTCCAGCGACCACGGGTAAGCGGCCCCGTCGCGGATGGATCGTCCAAACGCCTCGACCTGCAACACGTAGTGATCGACGGCAGGCCAACGCTCAACCCGTGCATTGCCATCGGCCTGCGTCAGGATCAGCTGAGCCTCGCCGTATCCACCGGGGTTGAACGGCGCCGGCAACGTGATGCGCCCATCCCTGCCATAAAAGGTCACGTGTTGTGATTTGTGGGTGTTCATCGCTGTAAACGACGTCGCCGTCACATCGTCGAACCGAAGACTTACTCGCGCGGCCATATCGACACCGTCCACAAGGTCGAGGTCCGCGTGGGTGATCGCCGTAGGCTCCTGCCCGGTGGCAAGGCGCATGCAGCCCAGCGTGTAGACCCCGATATCTGGTAAAGACCCGCCGCCCTTCGTTGCATCGAACCGGATATTGCCGAGGTCGGGATTGTTATAGGTAAAGACAGCCTCAATATGGCGCAGCGGACCGATGGCACCGTCAGCCAGCAGGTGCGTGACACGATGCCATTGCGGATGATGGGCAATCATATAAGCCTCAGCCGCCAGACAGCCGCTCCTGTCCCGCAGGTCGATCAGCCCCTCAATCTGATCCGCCTTGAGCGCGATTGGCTTCTCGCTCAGCACCGGTTTACCCGCCTTCAGACAGGCCTCCACCATCGGGACATGCAGATGATTGGGTAGCGGCACATAGACCGCATCAATGTCCGGGTCAGCGATCAGAGCGTCATAGGACGAAAACACCCTCAGGCCTGGCGCAAAAGCCTCAAATGGTTCTGCTTTCTCCGGAGATGAGGTGGCCAGCCCCGCAAGTGTCGCCCCGGAGGCTGCATGGATCGCAGGCCCCATCGTCGTGCGGGCAAACTTCGCGGCCCCCAATATCCCCCATCTGATCGCCACGTCGCGCCCCCTGTCTTTGGTTTTCAAATACTCAAAGAAAAAGGGCGCTCCGACAACCCGGAGCGCCCTTCTTTCGTTTTGGCTCAGACGGTGGCCAGCATACCCTTTTCGCGGGCCAGGGTCTGCATCTTCTTTTGCAGCTTTTCGAACGCCCGCACTTCGATCTGGCGGATGCGCTCACGGCTGACGTCGTATTGGCCGCTGAGGTCTTCCAACGTTACCGTCTCTTCGCTCAGACGGCGCTGCATCAGAATGTCCTTTTCGCGGTCGTTCAAGACAGTCATCGCTTCGGCCAGCAATTCGCGCCGGGCCTCCAGCTCATCCTTGGCCTCGTAATCACCAGCCTGATCGGCGTCTTCATCCTCGAGCCAATCCTGCCATTGCATCGTGCCTTCGCCCTCAGAGCCGACCGTGGCATTGAGCGACGCATCCCCGCCCGACAAACGCCGGTTCATGGAGATCACTTCGTCCTCAGTCACGCCTAGGTCATTGGCAATCCGGGCCACATTTTCGGGGCGAAGATCACCATCTTCCAACGCGCCGATCCGGCTTTTCGCCTTACGGAGGTTGAAGAACAGCTTCTTTTGCGCAGAGGTCGTGCCCAGCTTCACCATCGACCAGGACCGCAGGACATATTCCTGGATCGAGGCGCGGATCCACCACATGGCGTAGGTCGCAAGACGGAAGCCTTTCTCGGGGTCAAAGCGTTTGACGGCCTGCATCAAGCCCACATTGGCTTCTGAAATAACCTCGGCCTGCGGCAGCCCGTAGCCGCGATAGCCCATGGCGATCTTGGCGGCGAGGCGCAGGTGCGACGTAACCATCTTGTGCGCTGCTTCAGTGTCTTCTTCTTCCACCCAGCGCTTGGCCAGCATGTATTCTTCTTCAGGCTCCAGCATTGGGAACTTGCGGATTTCCTGCAGATAGCGGTTCAGGCCCTGTTCGGGCGACGGGGCGGGAAGGTTTGTATATGTGCTCATGTCATTGTCCCCCTTTTTGTCGGTGCGCCGGCTTATTTTGTTGCCCTCATGGCAGGTATGTTTACGGCCTTAACATGCATATGGTGACGCCAAGTCAGCCATTCAAGACTGATTAGTTCAGTTTACGCCTCTTACATTTATGAAACACAGAGCAGAGGAAAAGGGTTCCTTACGTGCGCTCACGCACAGGTGTCTGGCAGGCGTGGAATGTTTCAATAATTGTGCGGAACAGCGGTTATTTCGGCATTATGCGCCTGAACGGCCGGTTGCGTAATCGTCGGACGAGAAGACAAACTCCACCGCCCGTTCTGTTCCGTCCGGAATATGTTCATCCAGAAGTGCCACAAGCGCCGCAACCAGATCTGCCCGAAACGCCGCATCCCGATGGGGTTTGCGCAAAAGTGCAACTCTAAGAAGCACGTGCGACTGATGAAAGACGTCCGCCGGATCGGCCCGACCCTTGCACGCCCCGGACCCCGCATCATGGCGCAGGATCAGCGCTTCGATCCGCCCCAGAAGCGCCTTGGCGTCGAAGGACAGATCGCTGGAATATTTTAGGTCGGCTTGCGGCATTTCAGCTTCCTTCGAGCGCTTTGATCAAGTCGGTCAAATCCTGCGGCAGAGGGGCTGCAAAGCGTAGGGTGTCGCCGGTGACGGGATGCTCAAAGCCCAAAGTGGCCGCATGCAGCGCCTGACGCGGGAAAGTGCGCGCCGCATCCTGACCGGCTTCGCTGATCGACTTGTCCGACAGCTTGCGCCGACCGCCATACACCGGATCACCGATGAGCCCGTGCCCGGCATGGGCCAGATGGACGCGGATCTGGTGGGTGCGCCCGGTCTCAAGCCAACACTCGAGCAAAGCGGCGACGCTTGGCGATCCGAACACCTGCAGCGTCCGCGCCCGCGTCACCGCGTGCCGTCCGCCGTGCCAGACCACCTGCTGCTTCTGGCGGTCATGTTTGTGCCGCGCCAGTTCGGTCTGCAGCTTGAGGATATTGCCCTGCTCAAATGACGCGCCTTTTACGCCGCGCAGACGCGGATCGTTGGCATCAGGCACGCCGTAGCAAACCGCGTTGTAGTGTCGCTCGACCGAATGCGCCTCAAACTGGGCCGCCAATCCATGATGCGCGCGGTCCGTCTTGGCGACCACCAACAGGCCGCTGGTGTCCTTGTCGATCCGGTGGACAATGCCGGGGCGCTTTTCACCGCCCACACCGCTCAGGCTTTCGCCGCAGTGATGAAGAAGCGCGTTGACCAGCGTGCCGCCGGGCGTCCCCGGGGCGGGGTGAACGACCATACCCGCCGGTTTGTTGACGACGATCAGGTCGTCATCCTCAAAAACAACGTCGAGCGGGATATCCTCTGCCGCGACATGATACTCGTCCGCAATCTCAACCCGGATCGCCACCGCATCGCCCTCAGCCACCCGGGCCCGCGCGTCCGTCTGCACCGTGCCGTTGACCTGCACCGCGCCCGCCTCGAGCAACTTCGCCAGCCGCGACCGGCTCAGCGCGGCCTCACGCGGCACATCCCGCGCCAAGGCCTTGTCGAGCCGCTTGGGCGGGTCGGGCTGAATGGTGAACTGAACAAGCGCGTCGGACATGTCGCGTCATAGGCCGCGTCCCCGCGCTTGTCACGAAGCTTGTTTGTCCTGTTGCGGTGTCATGTCCCACCGCACCAAAGAACGGTAGACGATGGTATACAAAGGCGCTAGACGGACCCCAAAGTCGAATTGCCAAGACACCGAAGGGGACCATCATGGCCAAGATCATCTACACCAAAGTCGACGAGGCACCGCAACTCGCCGCCGCTTCCCTGCTGCCCATCATCGAACGGTTCGCCGCTGAGGCAGGGCTCGACGTGGAAACGCGCGACATCTCGCTCGCCGGGCGCATCATCGCGGCCTTCCCTGACGCGCTGACCGACGAAAAGCGCCAGTCCGACGATCTGGCCGAGCTGGGCGAGCTGGTAAAAACAGCTGAAGCGAATGTCATCAAGCTGCCCAACATCTCGGCCTCCGTACCGCAGCTTGTCGCCGCGATTGAAGAGCTTCAGGCCCAGGGCTACGCCCTGCCCGATTACCCCGAAGACCCACAGACCGACGCCGAAAAGGCCGCCCGCGCGAAATATGACGCCATCAAAGGCTCGGCGGTGAACCCGGTGCTGCGCGAAGGCAATTCGGACCGCCGCGCGCCCGCAGCCGTCAAGGCCTTTGCTCAGGCCAACCCGCACCGGATGGGCGTCTGGACCAAAGACAGCAAAACCCGCGTGGCCACAATGGGCGCTGACGATTTCCGGTCCAACGAGAAGG
>JBCBCS010000258.1:0-4258 GCA_038530475.1 Pseudomonadota bacterium | reverse complement strand
ACCGGATCGACGCCGCCGCCCGCGACGATGTCATCGAAATCTGCATCAACCCTGATGGCAGCTGCTGGGGAGAATTCCAGGGCGATCACTTCATGCGAAAGCTGGACCAGGCGTTGACCGCAACGGAAGTAAAAGACCTCGGCAACCAGATTGCCTCCTCCGCAAACACCACCATGAGCAAGGACCGCCCCATCGTCTCGGTCTCGATCACCTACAAGGGGCGGCCAATCCGGGCGCAGGTCATCACTCCGCCCGCCGTGCTCTCGGCCATGTCGATCAGCCTGCGGTTTTTCTCAAGCCTGCCGCTCGACGGGATCGCGCTTGATTTCCTCTATGGCAAAGAGCGCAAGCTGGAAGAACTCCGCCTCGAGAAAACCCGCGAACTCCGCGAGGTGGTGGCCGCGGGCGCCATCGACGATGCGCTGGCCTTCTGCGTCGACAACAAGCTCAACATGATTGTCTCCGGTGGCACCTCCACCGGAAAGACTGTCGCTGCACGGAAGATCCTCTCGCACGTGCCTGCCGAAGAACGGATCGTCACTATCGAAGAAGCCGCCGAGCTTCTGCCGACCCAGCCGAATGCCGTGACCCTGATTGCCAACCGCGATGCGGAGTTACAGACCGCCGATGTTCTGCTCACTGCCACGCTGCGCATGCGCCCTGACAGGATCATCCTGGGCGAGGTGCGCGGCAAGGAGGCCATGACCTTCCTCGAGGCGATCAACACAGGCCATGGCGGGTCCATGACCACGCTTCATGCTGAAACCCCGCAACTCGCCGTGCAGCGTCTGGCAATCGCCGCGCTCAAGACCGAGATACCGATGACCTATGCCGACATGATCCAGTACATCGAAAACTCCATCGACGTGATCATCCAGGCCGGCCGCCATGACGGCAAACGCGGCATCACCGAATTCTACCTCCCCGGCGCAACCGAAATCGGAGCTTCCCAATGAAGACCTTTGAATATGACATTCTGTTTTTCCAGGTAAAGAAGCAAAAGGACTACGACGCGATGCGAAGCGCCTTGAATGAGCGCGGCGCTGAGGGGTGGGAAGTCATTACAGCTGAAGCCGGTGACTACGGCTATACCACCTTCTTGAAGCGCGAGACCGCTGATATGAAGGTGGCTTCAGAATGATGCGGGTCGTTGCGACGGCAGGCCTGCTCGTCGTTCTCTGCGCAACCGCCGGCGTCGCTGAACGGAACCTGATCCCAACGCTCGATAACCAGCCAGATGTCTGTCCCGACCAGCCTCCAGAGCCACAGTGGATGCAAGACATCGATGTACGCGAGTCCCACAAACGGCTCCTGATTCAACAAATCTATCGTGCGCAGAGCATGCAACGCATCGTTGAAGCCCAAAGCTGTGAATGTCCGACGCGGTATCCGTCTTGGGAGGCAGCTGAAGGCGTCTTCGTCGAGCATTTCGCCGCATCTGAATACTGGGATATCGTGGAAGCGACATCAGAATACCGACGGCAGGCAAATGAGCTTCGGCGCGAAGCCATGCCAATCTGCGAAGCTGCTGGAAACTGGTAGGGTTCCATGAGCGTCGTCACCTACTTCGTGGAAACGGCTGAAGGCTATCTCAATACCGCTGCCGAGACGCAATTTGGCGCGGTCGCCGCAACAGTCGGAACGATGCTCGTCCTCGGCACCACACTCGTCGTCATTCTGGTTTTCATCAACACGATCTACCAGTATCGCGCCATGGACGGGCGCACGGCCTTTTGGCTCGCCGTGAAGATTGGACTGATAGGCGCATTTGCAACCAACTGGGTGCAGTTCAACATCCTTGCTGCGGCGATCCTGAACGGGATCGACAGCATTGCCGGGTCGCTCGTGGCCTCTGTCGGCGGCGGATCACCCGGCCCATCCGGCACCTTCGCAGAGGAGTTCGACGACCTGATCGCGGCGCTCGGGGAGTATTTGAATGCTGCGGGCTCTGAACTGAACTGGATGGCAGGTGCCCTGCTAGACACCCTTGGGGTTTTGTTACTCTCGATCCTCGGCGGCTTGGCCGCGTTCATCGTGGTCGCGTCCAGGCTCATGATCGCTCTGCTGATCGGCATTGCACCGATCATGATCTTCCTGACCCTCTTTGATGTGACCAAGGATTATTTCGCGCGCTGGTTGTCAGCGCTGATTTCCTTTGCGATGTACCCCATCGTCGTTGCCGGCGTGTTCGCGACCATCACGGGTGTCTCGCGTGCGCTTCTTGCGGAACTGGGCGATCCGGAAGGCGCCTCCAACATCGGCGCGCTCATTCCGTTCTTCATGATGGTGCTGATGGCAAAGGGGTTCATCATAGCAACGCCCTTCCTGGTTCGGGCGATTTCTGGAAACATCATGATGCCAGCGCTCTCAGCTGGATTCGGCGGTAGCTATGCCTTTGCCCGAGGGCTCGCAGGCAGCCAGCAAGTTTACAACCGATACGCCATCGGAGGTGCGACTGGCGCGGAATACGCAGCTCTGCGCGCGCGACAATTCTTTGGTGTGCAAGCGTTGCCAAGCAGACCCAATTCTGCGGGAGGGCCAACGGCAGCTCCTCCCGGCAACGCGACCGGCACAGGAGCCCGAATGCTGGCGCAGCTTTCAAGGTTGGGGAGGTTAGGCAAACGGTAAGGACAGTCTAGTCGACCGACTTGCCTCACGCACCTAACCCAACCGTCTTGATCGAAAGCGTGCTAATCCGTCGCAACAGGCGTTCTATGAGCAAGCAGAAGCAAACTCTGCTTTCAAGGTGGCGCGTTATTCAGAACCACCGTAACCTGCCAGCAATTGTTCAAGAACGATTGAGAGGGCAGCGAGCAGACCATGTCATCCGATACAGACATTGATTTGGATTCGCCGGGCCTTGCATTTTCCAAACTTTTAACACTGGCGAAGCCCGGGAGGGTAAAGGCCCTTCTTCCTGACGAAATGCTCGACATTCTGGATGGATTAGAACCGGGTTTCAGCACTTCAGAGAAATTGACTGCGTTGGCAGTGAACATGCTGGATCCTGCCGAGACGCTACAGAACGATACGTTGCGGGACTCCGTGATTTCTCTGATGCCGCTGAAGAAGGCGCGCGAGCTTTGCACAAAACTCGGGACTCCAGCCGGGCGAAACCCTTTCGATGATGCACTGAAGCTCGCGTCGGACGAAGAGAACTTCCCAGCATTGCTTTCCTTTTTTGGGGTCGTCGATGACCCGACTGCTCCAGGGGCGCAGCTACCAGGAAATGATCGCGCGCCCGTCGGCTATGGGCTCTTTGAGCATCAGCGAGTGGCGGCAAGGCGCACTGAACAGATGCTCTTCGAGGGCCCCCACCGTGGTGTCCTGCACATGCCAACAGGCGCAGGAAAAACACGTACCGCAATGCACCTTGTCGCATCCCACCTGAGCGCCAGTGAGCCGAAACTGGTCGTATGGCTCGCCCAGAACATAGAGCTTCTCGATCAAGCCGCAGATGAGTTTCAGAAGTCGTGGCGCTTCCTTGGCAACAGGGATGTCGGGCTTTGGCGGCTTTGGGGAAACAAGCGTGTCGATCTTGCCAACGCCAAAGACGGGCTAGTTGTCGCCGGCTTAGGTAAGATGTCAGCATTGGAAAAGAACTCGGTGAATGATCTGCTCACTTTGGCTGACCGGGTATCTTTGGTCATCATCGACGAGGCACACCAAGCGATCGCTCCAACATATCGCTCTGTTCTTGACGCCCTTGCAACAAAACGGGCGACGACGCGTCTCCTTGGCCTTACGGCCACTCCCGGACGAACCTGGGATGATTTGAGCAAAGACGAAGAGCTCTCCGAATTCTTCGGTCGTGAAAAGGTAATGTTGGAAATCGAAGGCCACCCCGACCCGGTCACATATCTGATGGAAGAAGGCTATCTTGCCCGTCCGCACTTCCGGACTCTGAATGTGCAGGCCGGACTCGACTTGTCACAAGAGGACATGAAGGGCCTGTCACAGGCGATTGATGTGCCGGGGGACGTTCTGGAGCGACTAGGTCAAAGCACACAAAGAAACCTCAGGATAATTTCGGAGTGCGAGAATCTCGTGTCATCCCATCGCCGGGTCATTGTCTTCGCCCCATCGGTTGCCAACGCCAGGATGCTGGCAGCCATCATGGTCGCACGGGGCACTGAAGCACTTGTCGTCACCGGAGAATCCGCTCCGGCGGCTCGCGAACGGGCAATTCGACGCTTCAAGAGCCAGGCGCCAGAACCTATTGTGATGTTCAACTATGGCGTTCTCACAACTGGATTCG
>JBCBCS010000257.1:0-4299 GCA_038530475.1 Pseudomonadota bacterium | reverse complement strand
AAGGTATTGTTCCGCCAAGGCCAGCACGCTGATCTGGCGCAGGTCGACCTTTTGGGTCCGCGACATGGTCAGCAGCAGGTCCAGCGGACCTTCATAGCCATCGACATCGACGATCAGCGCCTCAGCGGCCAGACGGTCGCTTACATCGCTGTCAAAGTCGGTCGTTTCTGCCATGCCTGCCCCTTTGATGGGGCGCGTTCTCAAGCCGCCCCGATCAGGTCGTCAAGTTCCTCTGAGAGGGCGTGAATGTCAACGCTGCTTGGGGATTTGCGCAAGGCGAGCGCTGCGTTGGCCCGGGCCAGCGCTGCGTCGGTCATGGGGCCGCAAGCCTCGGCCACCGCTGTGATCTCACCCGCTTTGCCGTTGCAATGCAGCACCACATCGACACCCGCCGCCATCGCTGCCCGCGCCCGGGTTCCCGCATCTCCAGACAGCGCCTCCATCGACAGATCGTCGGTCATCAGGAGTCCGTGAAAGCCGATCTCTTGCCGGATGAGCTGGATCATGCGCTGCGATGTAGTGGCCGGGCCGCTGTCGTCGATGTCTTCGTAGACCACATGCGCCGTCATGCCGAACGGAAGATCGGCGAGCGCTTTGAACGGGAGGAAGTCCTGTTGCTCGAGGAACTGTCGCGAGGCGGTCACGCGCGGCAATTCCTTGTGGCTGTCCGACGCTGCCAAACCGTGGCCAGGAATGTGTTTCGCCACGGGTAGAACGCCCCCGTCAAGCAGCGCCTCGGCAACCTGACGTGAGGCGTCGATTACCGTCGCAACATCATCCCCATAGCAGCGGTTGCGCAGGAACGGATGGGTCACGCGACCTGCAATGTCCGCACAGGGCGCACAATTGACGTCGATGCCCACAGCGCGAAGCTCTGCCGCGATGAGCCTGTACCGCACCCACATCGCCCGCAGCGGATCAGAAGATTTCTCCATCTGGTCGAGCGGCGGCATGTATTCGCGCCAATGCGGTGCGCGCAGCCGTTGGACCCGCCCGCCTTCCTGATCGATCAGGACCGGAGCATCATGGCCCGCTGCGTCCCGCAGTTGATCGCAAAGCCTGCGCACCTGGTCCGGGTGTTCGACATTGCGCGCGAACAGAATGAACCCGAACGGCTGGTATTCCCGAAAAAACGCGCGTTCCCAATCGGTTATGGCTGGCCCTTCGGGGCCAAAGATGGCCGCTCCGAGGGCCACTTAGCGCACAACGACCGGGATACAGGCAGCGCCTTCAGCGCTCAGCGCGGCGCAGAAACGACGGGCGTCATTAAGGTCGGTAAAGTTCATCGCCCGCAACCGGAAGAACGTCCGCCCCCCGCTTGAGGCTTGCTGAATCACCTGCTCCTTGCCGTCAAAGAAATCCGGGAAAGTGCCTGACATCCGGACCCATTCACTCGCCGCGATCTCAGCGCTGTCAAATGCGCCCAGTTGGACAAGTTTGGTGCCCACGGGCAGCGCCTCGGTCAGGACATTCGCCTCTGGAGCGCTGGCGGCTGCGGTGGTCGTCTCAGTTTGCGGCTGAACCGGCGCTGGCGCGCGGGCCGGTCGCATCACGGGCCGCAAAGACCGGCGGACACCGGGGACGGCATCCGGGATGATATCAGGATTTACAGTCACACCGTTCACCGCGACGGTGATCGGCACGTCTTCGCCTGCGTCCAGATCGGTCAAGGGCTCCGCCCCGGCGGCGATCTGATCGGCAAGGGCCAGGACATCTTCGGCGGTCAGGGGTGTTTCGGGTTCAGCGGGGGCGCTTGCCACCGGCGCAAGCTGGGCAGCGTCCGGGTCGGTCAGGGTTGCCGCCACCGCCTCAGCGAGGTCGGGATCAACCGCTGGCGCAACTTCGGACGCTTCTGCCGTCTGCGTCAGGTCCGGCGTCACTTCGAGGTCTTCAGCCTCAAGCCCAACGGAACTGGGGGCCAGAACCAGCCGATCCTCTGGCTCGGCTGCGCCACCCTCGCCCGGCACAGCGTTGACCGACAGGCCGACATGGGCTGCGATCTCACCGCCCGGGTTTTCCGGGGCCACCCGCATGTCGCCTTCGATGGCCTTGACCACCGGGATGCCGGTCACGTCCCGCATCAGCAATTTATAGCCCCAGACGCCGACCCCGGCGACCAATGCCACTGATACAATTGCTGCTGATAAATTGACGATCCGGCTGGCCTGCTGCCCGCCTGATCCTGCCTGACCCGGACCGTAGTCTGCTGCGAAATCTGCCATATCCGCCTCACTGCGCGGGGCTTGTGCCCCGTCATTTGTCACCACTCAAGCGGCGCGCAAATCACGTGAGTCCAGATGGATCCGATGGGTCGTGCGCCTGCCTCTTGACACCGGGCCCCGGTACGCTTCAGCGCATCTCTTGGGCTGGTGTCACGCCCAAGATACCCAAACCGTGTGCAATTACAACGGAAACGGCGGTGACGAGAGCGATTTTCGCCTGTGTTGCCGGGACATTGTCCTCTTGCAGGAACCTAAGCGACACATCGTCATTGCCCCGGTTCCAGAGCGAATGCAGCTCAGACGCCAGATCATAGAGGTAGAGCGCGATGCGGTGTGGCTCGTTGGTTCGGGCCGCGATTTCGACCACACGGGGCCATTCCGCGGCTTTTGCGGCCAGCGCCAGCTCTGCTGGATGGGCCGCGAGCGATAGATCAGCCGCGTCCAGCGCGGACAGGTCGATCCCGGCGGCTTCGGCCTTCCGCCGCACAGATTGCACCCGCGCATGGGCGTATTGCACGTAGAAAACCGGGTTGTCCTTGGACTGCTCCACCGCCTTGTCGAAGTCGAAATCAAACGGCGTATCGTTCTTCCGGGTCAGCATGATGAACCGCGCCACATCCTTGCCGACCTCGTCCACAAGGTCCTGCACGGTGATGAAGGTGCCCGCCCGTTTAGACATCTTGAACTCTTCACCGTTCTTGAAGAGCCGGACAATCTGCGCCAGCTTGATGTCGAGCGGCACGCGGTCCTCGGACAAGGCCGCCACAGCCGCCTTCATCCGCTTGACATAGCCGGTGTGGTCTGCGCCAAACACATCAACAAGGGCGTCGAAGCCTCTGGAAACCTTATCATAATGGTAAGCGATGTCCGGCGCAAAATAGGTCCAGGACCCGTCGCCCTTTTGCACAGGCCGATCTTCGTCATCGCCAAAGTCGGTCGACTTGAAGAGCCATTGTTCCCGTGGCTTCCAATCGTCCGGCACCTTGCCTTTGGGCGGCTTCAGGCTGCCCCAATAGATCAGGTCCTTTTCCTTCAAGTCGGCAATCGCGTCTTCGATCCGACCCGTGCCGTAAAGCGACTTCTCGGAAAAGAAGACATCCATCTCGATGCCCAGAGACGCGAGGTCGTCGCGGATCAGGTCCATCATCGCATCTGTCGCAAAGACACGAACTTCGGCCAGCCACACATCCTCGGGCTGATCGACATAAGCATCGCCCACTTTGTCCTTGAGCGCTTCACCCGCCGAAATCAGGTAATCACCGGGATAGGTGCCATCCTCAAACGTGACCTCCTGCCCGTGGGCTTCGAGGTAGCGCAAATAGACCGACCGGGCGAGGACATCGACCTGCCCGCCGCCATCGTTGATGTAATATTCCCGCGTGACGTCATAGCCCGCATAAGCCAGCAGGGAGGCCAGCGCGTCGCCAAAGATGGCGCCGCGGGTGTGGCCCACATGCAACGGACCTGTCGGGTTGGCCGACACGTATTCAACATTCACCTTCTGACCCAGCCCCATCTCGGAGCGACCAAAGCTGTCGTCCGTGAGCACAGCGCGGACGACGTCTGCCCAGACAGAGGATGCCAGACGCAGATTGAGGAACCCCGGACCTGCCACGTCTGCTGAGACGATCCTGTCATCCTCAACCAGCCGTGCCGCCAACGCCTCTGCAATGTCGCGCGGTTTCTTGCCCGCCGGTTTCGCCAGGACCATCGCCGCATTGGTCGCCATGTCGCCATGTGCGGGATCGCGCGGCGGCTCAACCGTCACGTTGTCCATCGACAGGCCTTCGGGCAGATCGTCCGCATGGGCCATATCAACAAGCGCGTCCAGCACGGCGCGGCGGATGTCGGCAAAAAGGTTCATTTTGATCTTCTCACAATTTTGGTTAGCCAATAGCATGATCTCATGGCGTCTCAACCGCAAACGAACTTGGACCAAAATGACGAAGGCCCACGCGTCGGCGCCGCCGCTCGGGGGCTGTTCTTAGCCTACGCGTTGCTTTTTGCTGCGGCTTTGGTGTTTCTTTACATCTATCCAAAGATGCCAACGCCGACCAAGCCGCTTATGGCGGCAGCA
>JBCBCS010000256.1:0-4386 GCA_038530475.1 Pseudomonadota bacterium | reverse complement strand
GTCAGCGAAGGCACCATCAGCTGGCGCCTCTCAGAGGCCCGCAAACACTTGAAACTCTTGAAGGAAAAGGAGGACGCAGAATGACCAACGATTTCGACGATCTCAGCGACCTCAAATCCAGCTTAGACGCCGCAACACCCGAACCGGACGCCCAGAAACGCGCCGAGAACCTCGCCCTGGCGTCAAAAAACTTTGCCGCCCTCCAAGGATCGAGCGCCCCGACCCGTCCCACCTCCAGACCAACCCTATGGACTGGAGTGAAAACCATGTTTGCCAATCTCACCTCTCGCGGAGCCCTCACCGCCACCACCGCCCTCGTCGCCTGCGGCCTCGTCCTCGCCACACCGTTCGGGCAAAACCTCCTCGCCCCGCCGATGGTCGAGCAACGCGCCGAAATCCCTGCCACATTCTCCGAACCGGTCGCCGCGACAGAGCGTGAGAATATGCAGGAAGAAGCCCCCGCCGAGCCGGTAGCCGCCCCTTTGGCATTGATGGAAACAGAGGCCGACGCCCTCTTTGACGCCCCAGCCGCGCAAA
Organism: Pseudomonadota bacterium; assembly: GCA_038530475.1. Taxonomy (GTDB): domain Bacteria; phylum Pseudomonadota; class Alphaproteobacteria; order Rhodobacterales; family Rhodobacteraceae; genus Octadecabacter. The sequence goes on along the minus strand of JBCBCS010000256.1, from coordinate 3,849 downwards.
GCCGCATGGTGACCGACGACATGGCGGGCGGCCTGTTGCTGGGCCAAGTCGCGCCATCGCCTGATGTGGTGATGATCCCGGAGGCCACCACAGAAACCTTCGCCAATGCCGATCCCAATCCCCTCAAGATCACAGCGGAAGAGCCTGTCTCCACCTTCTCCATCGACGTGGACACCGCCGCCTATGCCCTCGTCCGCCAGTCGCTGACGAATGGCCAGCTGCCGCCGCCCGACGCCGTCCGCATCGAAGAGCTCATCAATTACTTCCCCTACGCCTACGCGGGCCCCGACGGCGAACATCCGTTCGAGCCCACGGTCAGCGTCTTCGACACCCCGTGGAACCCGGACACCCAACTTGTCCATATCGGCATTCAGGGCGAACTCCCGGCAATCGATGACCGACCACCCCTCAACCTCGTGTTTCTGATCGACACGTCCGGCTCCATGGATCAGCCCAACAAACTGCCGCTGCTGCGCCAGTCGTTCCGCCTGATGCTCGACAACCTCCGCCCGGAAGATGAAATCGCCATCGTGACATACGCAGGCAGCAGCACCATCGCCCTCGCCCCGACCCCGGCGGGCGAGCGAAGCACGATCCTCGCGGCGCTGAACGCCCTCACCGCAGGCGGCTCCACCAACGGACAAGGCGGGCTTGAACAGGCCTATGCGCTGGCCGAAGAAATGACCGCGGACGGTGACGTGAGCCGCGTCATGCTCGCCACCGATGGCGATTTCAACGTCGGTCTCAGCGATCCACGCGGGCTTGAAGCCTATATCGAAGACAAACGCGACACCGGCACATACCTCTCCGTCCTCGGCTTCGGACGCGGCAACCTGCAGGACGCGACGATGCAGGCGCTCGCCCAGAACGGCAACGGCACAGCGGCCTACATCGACACGCTCTCAGAGGCACAGAAAGTCCTCGTCGACAACCTCACCGGCGCGCTCTTCCCCATTGCCAATGACGTGAAAATCCAGGTCGAATTCAACCCCGCCACCGTGGCCGAATACCGCCTCATCGGCTATGAAACCCGCGCCCTCAACCGAGAGGATTTCAACAACGACGCCGTGGATGCAGGTGAACTTGGCGCGGGCCACACCGTCACTGCGATCTACGAAGTAACCCCCGTCGGCTCCCCCGCGCAGCTCAGCGACCCGCTCCGCTATCAGGCCGCCACGCCAGCGACCACAAGCGATGAGCTCGGCTTCCTCCGCCTGCGCTACAAAGCCCCCGGAGAAGAGCAAAGCCAACTCATCGAAACACCATTCCAAACGGCAGGAACACCGGGCACCGAGGCCGCCTTCGCGGCCGCCATCGCAGGCTTCGGCCAGCTCCTGCGTGACGACACCTACCTGGGCAACTGGGGCTACGACGACGCCATCGCACTCGCCAACGCCAACCGCGGCGATGACCCCTTCGGCTATCGCACAGAGGCTGTGCAACTCATGCGGCTGGCGCAATCGCTCGCTAATTGAGCTGCCTTCATCTTGGCCCTACAACTCCCGCCGGAGGCAGACCCAACACAGGCAACAGGCGGCGCCCCTGCAATCGGGCGTCGCCTTTCCACGCGTAGAAAGGAAAACGCGCGGAAGCGCACAATTTGGCTACCGCTGTTCCGGAAATCCCAGCGCATAGAAATCGCGCAACGTCTGGCCGCGTTCCGGCCTGAAGGGCCCCGCCTCTTCCATCCCGTGAATGCGGTCGAGCCGGAACATCCGGAAATCCTGTCGCAGCTCGCACCAGCCGACCACGGTCCAGGTCTGCCCCCAAAACCAAAGGCCCAAAGGACGGATCACACGGCTCGACGGCACCCCGGCCTTGTCGGCATATTCAAGGTCCAACCGGACAGAGCGCTCCACCGCCCCCTCGATCTCATCGATCTTGGCGCGAACACTGTCACTCATCCCCTCGCCCTGAAACGCATAAATCGGCACCGTCCCTGCCCGGGCGCGGGCCTCATCGGGCAGCACGGCTTCGATCTTCACCAATGCCTCTTCAGCGGCCTGCGCCATCTGCGCCCCACCCCAGGCCCGGATCATCCGGGCGCCTGCCACAAGGGCCACAATCTCATCGGAATTGAACATCAGCGGCGGCAGGTCATAGCCCGCCCTCATTACATAGCCGACCCCGGCCTCGCCCTCGATGGGCACGCCAGAGCCGATCAGGTCTGCCACGTCGCGATACACCGTCCGCTTCGTGACCTCCAGCCGTTCGGCCAATTGCTGCGCCGTGAGCAGCCGACCGCCCCGCAGATATTGCACAATCTGAAAGAGGCGGTCGGCCCGTCTCATAGGTCACCTCGCATCAGGCAGCGGCCTTCAGCTCGAACATGCCAACGGTGTTGCCGTCCGGGTCGACCATGTACTGGAAGCGCCCATCAGGGATGTCGATGGCAGGCGACACAATCTGACCACCGGCCTTCGCCACGCGGGCGCCCGCTTCTTCCAGCGTGCCGGGCACGGTCAGATGCACCACCGTGCCCCCGCCCTGTGCCGGGGTGCCTTCCTGCAGATGCCCGCCCGCCGCTTCATCGGCTCCGTTGAAGATGGCGACGTTCTGCGGACCCATCTGAATGATCTCCATCTTCCATTCGAACACATCCGCATAATAGGCGCAGGCCGCGTTCAGGTCGGTCACGTTGATTTCCGTCCAGGCCACAATCGGTTGCTTTTCCATGATCTCATCTCCTGTCGATCTGTTGATGAGACCCTTCTGACATACCCCTGCTGACAGCATTGTGTCAGCATGCTTTCAGCAGGGGAAATCATAGCGAAAGCCAGCCCAATCCGTCCTCTGTTCGGCCCTTGGGGCGGTATTCCCCGCTCACCCAACCGCCATAGCCATCCGCATCGAGCCGCTTGAAAAAGGCGGCGAAGTCGAAATCGCCTGTATCCGGCTCATGTCGGTCCGGGACACCGCCCACCTGCACATGGGTCACGTGGTCCTTCACGCGGTGCCAGGTGTCCATCACATCAAGCTCCATCCGCGCGGCGTGGTAAGCGTCAAACTGCAAACCAAGATTGGGCGCCGCGACCTCTGCCAGAACCTCAAGCGCCAGATCAAAATCATTCAGGAAATAGCCCGGCATGTCATGGCTGTTGATCGGCTCAATCGTCAGGCTCTGTTTCGGGGCCGCGGCCGCAGCCCAGCGTAAATTCTCCACAAACACGGCCCGTGCCGCATCGCCCTCCGCCACACCCGCCATAAGATGCACATGCTCCGCCCCCAGCGCGCCCGCATAACGCAGCGTACGCGTGAACGCCCGACGAAACCGGTCCTCCTCTCCCGGCACGGCGGCAAAGCCGCGTGGCCCGTCCGGGTCGGCATAATTCGGCGGCGGGCAGTTGATCAGCGCGAGTGGCAGCCCCGCCCGCGCCAAAGCCGTGCCCAGATCAGCCGCGTTCTCGTCATAGGGGAACAACACCTCCGCCCCCGTGAATCCGCCCGCCTTTGCCGCCAAAGGACGCTCCAGCAAGGGCAATTCGGTAAACAGCACCGTCAGATTGGCACAGAACTTCGGCACTAGATCTCAAGCTCCGCCGCCGGAATGATCGGAAAGAAAGCACCACCAGAGGCAACGCCAAACCAGTCGTCTCCCTCATGCGCCTCAACCGCGCCCAGATCGACGAGCCGATAGAATGACTTGCGGTCAATCAACGCCTCAAGATTGCGGCGGATCAGAATATAGGGCGATGGCTCTCCCGTCTCCGGGTCCCGCAGCACGCGGATCGGATGATCCGGCCCGGCCACGACCGCATCGCCCACATTGGTCACGAACCGCAGCCCATCCGACACCCGGTCAAAATCCACCGCCACGAATGGCGCATCCTCCACGGTGATTCCAACCTT
>JBCBCS010000255.1:0-4458 GCA_038530475.1 Pseudomonadota bacterium | reverse complement strand
AGCGATGACGAACGGCAGCAGGTAGTGCAGCGAGAAGAAGCGGTTTAACGCAGGCTGACCCACAGCGGATGCCCCCAAGAGCCAGGTCTGAACGCTTTCACCCACGAACGGGATTGCGCCAAAGAGACCAGTGATCACGGCGGTACCGTGGAACGACATCTGACCCCACGGCAGAACGTAGCCCATAAAGGCAGTGCCCATCATCAGCAGGAAGATCAGCATGCCGATGATCCATGTGACTTCACGCGGCGCCTTGTAGGACCCGTAGTAAAGCGAGCGGAACATGTGGGCATAAACCGCCACGAAGAACAGCGATGCACCGTTCATGTGGAAGTAGCGGATCATATGGCCACCATTCACGTCGCGCATGATATGCTCAACCGAGGCGAACGCCATGTCCACGTGCGGCGTGTAGTGCATCACCAGGACAACGCCGGTGACGATCTGCAGCACGAGGGTGAAGGTCAGAACGATACCCCAGATCCACATCCAGTTCAGGTTCTTGGGCGTGGGGATCATCAGGGTGTCGTACATCAGCCCGACGATGGGAAGGCGGCTGTGGAGCCACTTTTCACCGTTGGACTTCGGTTCGTAATGGTCGTGGGGAATTCCGGCCATAGGTCGTTCTCCTTAACCGAGTTGAAGCGTTACGTCGTCCACGAAGGACGCGACAGGAATGGGAAGGTTGCGCGGCGCGGGTCCTTTGCGGATCCGACCGGAGCTGTCGTAGTGCGAGCCGTGGCACGGGCAGAACCAGCCGTTGAAATCGCCAGCGCCGTCACCAACAGGCACGCAGCCCAAGTGCGTGCAAACGCCGGATTGCACCAGCCATTCGCCCGCCTCGTCGAGGGCGCGGTTGTCATCCGTGGCTTCCGCCCCGTCTTCGAGGTTTGCGTTGTTGGCCAGCGGGTCGATCAGCTCATTCAGTTCAACCGCACGGGCCTCAGCGATCTCGGCTTCCGTGCGGCGGCGCACAAAGACCGGTTTGCCCTGGAACAAGACGGTCATTTGCATGCCCGGATCGATCGTGCTGACGTCGACGCGGATCGAGGCCAGCGCCAGAACGTCTGCTGAGGGGTTCATTTGATTGATCAAGGGCCACACGGCGGCTCCGGTTACCACGGCGCCGGCACCAGCGGTCGCGTAGTAGATGAAGTCACGGCGTGTGCCTTGATGGTCTTCTGGGTTTGACACGTGTTCTTCTCCGATAAGTGGGACTGGCCCATATCACCAGTGTCCAGCCGGCGGCTGGACATATTTCCTCGGGCCGCTGATTACCCTTCCCGCCCGGTCCCGTCCAGCGTCAAAGACTGATCTGCGGCGAAGTGCGCATAGGATAGGGCCTGGGCCTGCTGCAGAGCCGCAGAAACGCGTTAGGGAAAGGGCGGAGCGTCGTTGCCAGCCACCCATTTTGGGTATTTGGACATGATCGCAGCGAATCTGTCTGATGCCTTGAATTCGGCCAGCCAGCGTTGGGCGTTTGGGAACGGCTGTGCATCCCACCACGCCTGATCTGTGTGCGCAAACTGGCGTATGAACGGGAGGATCGCAAAATCCACCATTGCCGGTTCATCCCCCAAGAGCCAGCCGCGACCGGCCAATTGATCATCAAGAGACTGGACAAATGTCGCGGCTTCGGCGCGGGAGTTCTCTGGATCAAGCTCAGGGAACCGCACCGCGTATTTGGTCCGGTCGAGGGCGGATTTGAACGGGCCGTCATTCGTGGTGATGAGATTGAAGGCGTCGCCTGTCATTCGCTCCAACAGTCCTTCTGGATCAGACTGCTGAAGCGCCCAATTCATTATGTCCAGCGATTCTTCGATGACGTGCTCCCCATCGACCAAAACAGGGACCGTGCCTTTGGGCGATGTGGCCAAGAATTCAGGGGCCTTGTCCCGCAGAACGATCTCTCGCAGATCCACCGCGATCCCCGCACTCGCAATCGCCAGTCTTGCCCGCATCGCGTAGGGGCAGCGGCGAAACGAATACAGGATTGGGGCGTGGGTCAAGACGGCCCTCCGGCGGGAGTTGTATTTACCAAGATGAAGACAGGAGCGCTCTGTCGGTGTGTCCTGTGATCTTCGCCGTGACGATCTGGCTTTCCGGCTGATCGGCGTTGAACAGGACTTCGGCAAACTGTTCAGTTCGGCCCATGCGCGGATTTTCCATCAGGACGTGATGCGTCTTGTCGGTTTGCTCGGACAGGTGGCGGGCGACTGCGCGTTCACCCGCGGCGCGCAGGCGCGCGGCCCGGTCCTTAATGGCTGTGCCGTTCACCTGAGGCATGCGGGCGGCGGGGGTGCCTTGGCGTGGTGAATAAGGAAAGACGTGAAGCCAGGTCAGGGCGCAGTCCTCGACCAGACGCTCGGAGTTTTCGAACTGCGCCTCTGTCTCTGTAGGGAAGCCTGCTATGATATCGGCACCAAACGTCATGTCGGGGCGCAGCTTACGCGCCTCTTCGGAGAAGCGGATCGCATCATCGCGCAGATGCCGCCGTTTCATCCGTTTGAGAATCAGGTCATCGCCGTGCTGCAGGCTAAGGTGCAGATGCGGCATGAGGCGCGGTTCGGTCGCGATGGCCTGCATGAGGTTCTCGTCGACTTCGATGCTGTCGATGGAGCTGATGCGCAGCCGTGGCAGGTCCGGCACCAGTTTGAGGATGCGCATCACCAGATCGCCTAGCTTCGGTTCCGCCGGAAGGTCCGCACCCCAAGAGGTTAGGTCGACGCCCGTCAGAACCACCTCATTATAGCCGCGATCCACCAGCCGTTTGATCTGGTCAACGACGACGCCGGCCGGGACGGATCGCGAATTGCCGCGCCCATAGGGGATGATGCAGAATGTGCAGCGGTGATCGCAACCATTCTGGACCTGCACGTAAGCCCGGCTGCGGGTGCCGAAACCATCGATCAGGTGGCCCGCTGTTTCCGTCACAGACATGATGTCATCCACCTGAACAGCCTCAGTCTTGCCGATCAGATCAGGCACCAATTTCGTCCACGTCTCGGGCTGCATCTTTTCGGTGTTGCCGATGACATGGGTGACTTCGGGCATCGCGGCGAAGGTTTCGGGCTCTGTCTGAGCAGCGCAGCCTGTGACGATCAGCGGTGCGTCGGGATTTTCGCGCCGCAGTCTACGGATTTCTTGCCGGGCTTTGCGCACGGCCTCAGCGGTGACGGCGCAGGTGTTGACCACCATTGCATCGGTGACCCCCGCCTTTGCCGCGAGTTCTTTCATCGCTTCCGTCTCATAAGCGTTGAGGCGGCAGCCCAGCGTGGTGAAACGTGGCGCGGTCATGGGTGCCAGACGCCGTCGAAGACGTGGGCGGTTGGGCCAGTCATCCAGACGCCGTCGTCGCGCCAGTCGATCTGGATCGTGCCGCCGTCAAGCTCAATTGTAACAGTCCGACCGGTCAGAGCCTTGCGGTGGGCTGCGACCGCCGTCGCACAAGAGGAGGAGCCGGAGGCCAGCGTGATCCCGGTTCCCCGTTCCCAGACGCGCATCCGCAGATGATCCGGCCCAATCAAATGGGCGAATTGGACATTGGTGCGTTCCGGGAAGAGCGGATGATGTTCTATCTCGGCGCCGCGCTGGGCAAGGTCGACGGCCTCTGCATCGTCCACGAAAAATGTACAATGAGGGTTGCCCATGCCCGTTGCCAGCGGCGCACCGTCGATTGGCAACGCATCCACGTCAACGTCTTCGGCGAGCGGGATCTGCTCCCACGTCAGTTGCGGTTGCCCCATGTTAACCGAGGTCAATCCTTCGCCAGCATCCCGCGCCAGAAGTGTGCCGTGGGCGGTCGTCAGGGCCAGATCAGTTCGGCCTGTCTCATCCATCAAATACCGAGCAATACAGCGGGTGGCGTTGCCGCACGCGGCGGACAACGATCCGTCCGCGTTGTAGAAGGTCAGGTGCACATCCGTCTCATCGCTCGGCGTCATCACCGCAAGCTGGTCAAAACCCACGCCCCGGTGGCGATCGGCAATGGTCGCTGCCAAATTAGAATCGACCTCTCGCCCGCCTGCGCGGTTGTCCACGACCACAAAATCATTGCCCAGCCCGTGCATCTTCATGAAGGGCAGGCTGGTGGCTGGTGATATCGCGGACGTCTTGGTCATGGGCCGCGATATAGGCAAGCTGCGGCAACGAATCCACCCTCACGGCTTTGCGGGCCGGGATTAGGGGTTGACCCCGGTCGCACTGGTTTCTAAATGCACCCCTCGTGGGCCGTTAGCTCAGTTGGTAGAGCAACTGACTTTTAATCAGTGGGTCGCAGGTTCGAACCCTGCACGGCTCACCACTGTTTTGTCAGGACAAGACGCACGCGGATGCTCGAATTGTGCGTTCGTCGGATCATCAACACAGGGTCCCGGACCACGGCGCCTCCCGCAGCCAGCCTCTCCTGCGTTGATCCGGGGTCTATCTTTCCACAACCAGCACACATGACGCCGATCT
>JBCBCS010000254.1:0-4471 GCA_038530475.1 Pseudomonadota bacterium | reverse complement strand
CCCCATATCTTCTTTTCCTCGGTGACGCGCCGGACCAGTTGGCCGCGAAAGTGGCGCAGGGGATCAAGGATTGGCGGCCCGAGAATGCTGTCGGCCAGTTCCGCCTCCCGGGGTGCGGCGCGGATGTGGGTCTGACCGACCTCACGCTGGAAGATGCGAAGGCCGCTGGCGCGCAAACGCTGGTGATTGGCGTGGCGAACCGGGGCGGCGTGATTTCCCAGGCATGGAAAGAGGTGTTGATGCAGGCCATCGAAATGGGCTTCGACCTCGCCTCTGGTCTTCATAACCTCTTGCGGGACGAGAACGATCTGGTCGCTGCGGCTCACCGCGCTGGCGTGGCGCTGCACGATGTGCGGATCCCATCGGTCGCCTACCCGATTGCCAACGGTGTGAAGCGCAGCGGCAAGCGTTGCCTCGCGGTCGGAACCGACTGTTCGGTTGGCAAGATGTATACCGGCATGGCCATGGACGCCGAAATGCGCAAGCGTGGGATGAAATCGACCTTCAGGCCCACCGGCCAGACCGGCATTCTGATCACCGGCGCGGGGGTGCCGCTTGATGCGGTGGTCGCGGATTTCATGGCCGGTGCTGTGGAATATCTGACACCGGACAACGACGACGATCACTGGGACCACATCGAAGGGCAGGGCAGCCTGTTCCACGTGTCCTATTCCGGCGTCACGATGGCGTTGATCCATGGCGGCCAGCCTGATGCACTGGTCCTCTCTCATGAGCCGACGCGCAGTCACATGCGAGGCCTGCCCGACTACCAGCAGCCCAGCCTCGAAGAGCTGCGCGATACGGCGCTGTTGATGGCTCGGGTGGCGAACCCTGACGTGAAAGTCATCGGGATTTCCGTGAACACCCAGCATCTGAGTGAGGATGAAGCGATTGCCTATCTGTCGGAAGTCGAGGCCCGGATGGGTCTACCGACGGTTGACCCGTTCCGTCACGGGGCCGGGCGGCTGGTGGATGCTCTGGTCGATTTGTAAGAGTGCGCCTGCGGCGGGCGGGCCCAAATTTTGGGAAAATTTGGCGCCTCCGGCGGGAGTATTTGAAAACCAAAGACGGAGCAGCAAAACGGGGAGCGTCGCGCGATGATCAAGGTAAAGGCTGAGAGCTTTCGTTTGGCTGAGGTTTTTACGATCAGCCGGGGATCGCGGACCGAGGCGAAGGTGTTGACCGTAACCGTCACCCGTGGCGGAACCGTCGGGCGCGGGGAATGCGTGCCCTATGCCCGCTATAACGAGACGATGGAGAGCGTCGCGGCCCAGATCGCAGCATTGCCGGACAACGTGACGCGAGAGGGGCTTTACGATCATCTTGAGCCGGGGGCGGCGCGCAATGCCGTCGATTGTGCGCTATGGGATCTGGAGGCGAAGGCGGCAGGCAAGCGGGTTTGGGAGCTTGCTGGTCTGGCGGCACCGGGACCTGTCATAACCGCCTTTACGCTTTCGCTCGATACGCCAGAGAACATGAAAGCTGCTGCCGCCCGTCATGCCCATCGTCCGCTTCTCAAGATCAAGCTGGGCACGCCGGACGATATGGCGCGGCTTGAAGCGGTGCGGGCGGGCGCGCCGGACAGCACCATCGTCGTGGATGCCAATGAAGGTTGGACCGCTGAGGTCTATTCCGACCTCGCCCCGCATCTGTTGCGCTTGGGCGTCAGCATGGTGGAACAGCCGCTCCCGGCAGGCCAAGACGACATGTTGGCCGAAATCGAGCGCCCGCTGCCTGTCTGTGCCGATGAAAGCTGCCATGACACCGCGACCTTGCCGGGGCTCATTGGCAAATACGACATGGTCAACCTCAAGCTCGACAAGACCGGCGGGCTGACGGAGATGCTGCGCCTTGACGCGGCGGCCCGGGCGGCGGGTTACGATGTCATGGTGGGCTGCATGGTTGGCACATCGCTGGCAATGGCGCCCGCAACGCTTGTCGCCCAAGGTGCGGCAGTGGTGGACCTTGACGGCCCTCTTCTTCTGGCCGAAGACCGCGTCAGTCCGTTGACCTATGACGCGGACGGGGTGCATCCGCCAGCGAGGGACCTATGGGGCTGACACAATGGGAGTTGATCGAAGAGGACCTGCTGTCCGACGATTGGGCGCAGCTCCATCGCGCGAAGCTCCGCCTCACCCTGTCCAACGGCACCGTTCTTGAGCAATACCGTCAGACCTATGATCGCGGCGATGGCACGGTGCTGCTGCCTTACGATCTGGAGGCAGGCCGGGTTTTGCTGGGGCGGCAGTTCCGCTGGCCCGCCGCCCGTCGCGGCGATGCCGATCCGCATCTGATCGAAGCCGCCGCGGGCGCACTTGATGACGCAGATCCAGAGGACCGCATCCGGGCCGAAGTCAGCGAAGAGCTGGGCCTGACACTCGGCCCCGTCGAAAAGGTGTTCGAGGCCTATTCCTCCCCCGGATCGATCACCGAAATCATGCACTATTTCGTAGCCCCCTACACGTCCCGCCCGGATCAGAGCCACGTTGGTGGGCTTGAGGAAGAGGGCGAAGAGATCGAGGTGATCGACCTCACGATCTCAGAGGCCCTTGCCATGATCCGCGATGGCCGGATACGGGACGCCAAGACCATCATTCTTTTACAACATGCCGCACTGCACATCTTCTCAAGGAGCGACACATGAGCCGGACCGTTTACGTGAATGGAGAGTATCTGCCCGAAGAGGATGCGAAGATTTCGATTTTTGATCGTTCCTTCCTGATGGCCGATGGCGTGTATGAGGTGACGAGCGTGTTGGGTGGCAAGCTCATTGATTTTGATGGGCACGCCAAACGGCTGGAACGGTCCCTCAATGAGCTTGGCATGCAAAAGCCGGACGCCTTTGACGACCTGCTTGAGATTCACCGCGAATTGGTCCGTGTGAACGAGATCGACGAAGGCATGGTCTATCTTCAGGTCAGCCGGGGCAGCGCCGGGGATCGCGATTTCGCCTATCCCGATGCCAGCGTGAAACCGACGTTGGTGCTGTTCACGCAGAACAAGCCCGGCCTGGCCGACAGTCCTGCCGCCAAAAAGGGCATCAAGGTCATCTCAATCGAGGATCAGCGCTGGGGCCGCCGCGACATCAAGACGGTGCAGTTGCTTTACCCCAGCATGGGCAAGATGATGGCGAAGGCTGCAGGCGCCGATGACGCGTGGATGGTCGAAGACGGCGCTGTGACCGAAGGCACCTCCAACAACGCCTATATTGTCAAGGGCGACACCATCATCACCCGGCACCTGGGCACCGAAATCTTGCATGGGATCACCCGGGCGGCGGTTCTTCGTTTTGCCCGTGAGGCGCAGATGAAGGTTGAGGAGCGCAGCTTTACCATTGATGAGGCCAAAGACGCGGATGAGGCCTTTATCACCTCCGCCTCAACCTTCGTGATGCCGGTGGTTGAACTGGACGGCACTCAGATCGGGACCGGCGCACCGGGCAGCGTTGCCGCCCGCTTGCGTGAAATCTACCTCGACGAAAGCCGGAAAGCCGCCATTTAAGCGGCTGGGCCTGCCCTGAACTTGCTTCGGGGTGGGGGTGGAGGCCATACTCTGACGCAACGAGGCAAGAGCAGGCCACCAGATCATGCGCACGTTTCTTGGACTTCTCGTCCTGATCGCCGGTTTGGGCGGGCTTGGCTATTGGGCCATGACCACCCATGCGGCGCGGATCGAGGCTGAGATCATGGATACGGCGGCTGCCCTTGATGGGCCGGGTTTGACGATCGTCGTGTCGGGTCGGGATGTGACCGTCGCGGGTGTCGTGCAGGATGCCGAAGCCTTGTCGACCCTCCGCCGCCAGCTGGAACAGATCGACGGGGTGCGTGAGGTGCGTCTGGTGGACGTGTCTCTGTTGCCCGTTGCGTCGCCGTTTGAAATCCGATTGTCCCTGTCAGACAGCGGCCTGTTGCAGGCGGAAGGCGTGCTGCCGTCGGACGAGGTGCGTGCGGCCTTTGACAGCGTCATGGGCAACCCCTTGGACGGTCTCCCGCTCGCGGCAGGTGCGCCGGATGAGGCCTGGGGCGACGTCCTGATACAGACGGCAGAGGCTGTGCCCCTGATCGAAGGCGGCGCGGCCGTTCTCTCAGATCAGACCCTGACGCTGTCCGGACAGGTCCGCCTGCCCGAGGACCACGCCGCAGTGATCGACGCTCTGGGACCTTTGCCGGAGGGATACGTGCTGGTCGATGAGATTGACGTCCTCGATGACGGCACGCCATTCCGTTTGACGGCCTCAGTGCAGGATGGGGCGGTCACGGCCTTGGGCAAAGTCCCCGCCACTTTGAATGACGCTGCCATTCTTGACTTCTTTGATCGCGGCGATGCTGCCCTCGACGCCGCGCGGATCGCGCCGCCTGACGGGTGGCAGGACGTGGCGCTGGCGGGGGCAGAGGCTCTTTCAGCCCTGATCGAGGGGGAGCTTGCGCTGGAAGGGCAGGCCCTGACGCTCACCGGGTCCGGCTCTCCCGAT
>JBCBCS010000253.1:0-4497 GCA_038530475.1 Pseudomonadota bacterium | reverse complement strand
CGCCTTGACCATGGCAAAGAGGAAGAAGAAGAACCCCATCTTTGCCCTCTTCCTGATGTGTGCGCTGACCACGCTCCTGTTCTTTGGCGGCTGGCTGTCGCCGATCCCGGGTGTGCCGGACGGGGCGCTGTGGATGGTGGCAAAGATGGGGTTCTTCTTCTTCCTCTTTGCCATGGTCAAGGCGATCACACCCCGATACCGCTATGACCAGCTGATGCGGCTGGGCTGGAAAGTGTTCCTGCCCTTCAGCCTGATCTGGGTCGTGTTCGTAGCCTTTGCGGCAAAGTTCGAATGGTTCTGGGGCATCTACGCCCGCTACGCGATGGGAGGTGCATGATGGGGCTGGCTCAGGCAATTTCGGAAGCGCCGGAGAACCTGCTGGATGATCTGGCGGGATACATCAAATCGGAATGCGGCAGCGCGGCTGATACTGCTGCAGCGCCCACTTTGGATCCCGCTGATATCGTGTCCGCGCTCAAGGCGTGGGCTTATATGAATCTTAACGCTCCAGGCGTCGAGTGAGGGGATGATTTTGTACAAAACAGCACCTCAAATGAACAAAATGGTAGGGATCTAGCGCATGGCGAACATCGATTACTCCCGCGCCGCCAAGTACTTCCTGCTGCAGGATTTCTGGGTCGGCATGAAACTGGGCCTGAAATACTTCTTTTCGCCCAAGGCGACGGTGAACTATCCGCATGAAAAAGGCCCGCTAAGCCCCCGTTTTCGCGGCGAACATGCGCTGCGCCGCTATCCCAACGGCGAAGAACGCTGCATCGCGTGCAAACTGTGCGAGGCCGTCTGCCCCGCCCAGGCCATCACCATCGACGCCGAACCGCGCGAAGACGGCAGCCGCCGCACCACCCGCTACGACATCGACATGACCAAGTGCATCTACTGCGGCTTCTGTCAGGAGGCGTGTCCAGTGGATGCGATCGTCGAGGGTCCGAATTTCGAGTTTTCGACCGAAACGCGCGAAGAGCTGTTTTATGACAAGGAAAAGCTGCTGGCCAACGGCGAGCGCTGGGAAGCCGAGATTGCCCGCAACCTCGAACTGGACGCGCCCTACCGATGAGTGACGCGCCCAATCCCTTTGCAGCCATGATGGCCCAGATGCAGGACATGATGAAAGCAATGCCCGGGGCGGATGCGTTCGACCCGACAAAAGGCTTTGATGCCAAGGCGTTCGAAGCGATGTGGCCCACCATGCCCAAAGAGGTCATGGAGGCGTGGTTCGGCAACGCGATGAATCCCGACGGGCTGGACGCCAAAACGCGTCTGCTCTTGACCCTGGCGGGGCTGACGATGCAAGGCGCGCAGGCCGAAACGCCCGTGCGCCAGACCGTGCGGCACGCGATCAAGGCGGGCGCAAGCAAGCAGCAAGTGATCGAAACGATTGGGCTGATGACCGTCTTTGCCGGCGTGCCCGCAACCACAAAGGCGATGCAACTGGCCCAAGAGGCCATGCAGGACGGTGACGACACATGACGGTTTATGCCTTTTATCTTTTTGCCGTGTCGGTGATCACCGGAGGGCTGTTCACCGTGATCAGCCGCAACCCGGTGCATTCGGTCCTGTGGCTGATCCTGTCGTTCCTGAGTGCGGCGGGGCTGTTTGTCCTGCTTGGGGCCGAGTTCGTGGCGATGCTGCTGATCATCGTCTATGTGGGCGCGGTGGCCGTGCTGTTCCTGTTTGTTGTGATGATGCTCGACGTGGACTTTGCCGAGCTGAAGGCGGAGATGGCGAAATACCTACCGCTGGCGCTGCTCATCGGCGTGGTGATCCTGATGCAGTTCGTGCTGGCCTTTGGCGCGTGGGAAAGCAGTACCGCCGCCCCTGATCTGCGTGCGCAGGTCACGCCGGTGGACCGGCACAACACCGAAGCGCTGGGGTTGATCCTCTATGATCAGTATTTCCTGCTGTTCCAGCTGTCGGGTCTGATCCTGCTGGTTGCGATGGTCGGCGCCATCGTCCTGACCCTGCGCCACCGTGCCGATGTGAAACGCCAGGATGTGCTGGCGCAAATGTACCGCGATCCGGCCACGGCGATGGAGTTGCGCGACGTCAAGCCGGGGCAGGGGTTATAGTTGATGCGAGGGCGTAGGCTATATCTTGGGCTTTTTTTCGTCGTTTGCACAGTCGTTGCTGCGCAATCAAAAGAAATAGACCAATGTGAATTCGAGGTGGATGGAGTTGCGCACACTGACTACGCGGATCTGGGCGACGGGTTCGTGTTCTTGAACACAAGACTTGGTTTTGACCGACCGATAGAAAGATCGCTGTTCATTCATTGCCCTTCTATGACCAATATCGCCGTGGTTGACGGAACACGATCAAAGAGAGCAACCCGGATATTTGAAAGGGCCCTCGCATCAGCTCAGGTTCTTTCGATGGAAGAGGTCGTCAATCAGATGCTGCACCGTGGCATTCAGGCGCAGCTTAACGGGTGGATGTCGCACAACTCTACTTGCGGCTGTGCGGTTTATTACCCTGAGGCGGCTCAGACCCCTGATGGTTGGCAACCATTGCACGTCGCAATACCAGAGCCGGAGCCTAAGACATGATCATTGCGCGCATGACATCTTGGGCTGTTATACTTTTGAACGCTGGCGCCCTAAGCGCGCTGACCCTCACAGACTGCGACCGCACCACCCACATCTCCCACGGCGGCGAGATCGGCCATCGCGACCTCGGCGAAGGTCGGGTCGCATGGCTTGACTGGTGGAGCCAAGAAGGCTCGGCCAAGTGGATCGTCATTGTCGATTGCGACCCGGGCCAGATGCTGCGGTTCCAGACCGCCGAAGAAAACATGGGCCGCCGGTTGCCCTTTGACAAAACGGAACAGGCCACCGCGGTCATTGAGCGTCATCAAAGTGGCGCGCGCGCCTTTGCAACCTTTGACCGGATGGCCGCCGACCTCGACCCGATCGCCCGGGACATTGAAATCACCACGCTGACGACCGAACCCTGCGCATGCGCTGCCCTTTACCCAGAGGCGCGCGGCGGCAAGGACGCTTTCGACCTCAAAAGCGGATAAACACCCGTCCCGGGCGTGACCCGGGACCTCGACGAACAGGCCCCGGGTCACGCCCGGGGCGCGACAGAAAAAACAAACGGACCGAAGAATGATCGGACTAGAACACTACCTCACCGTCGCCGCGACGCTCTTTGTCATCGGCATCTTCGGTCTGTTTCTCAACCGCAAGAACATCATCATCCTGCTGATGAGCATCGAGCTGATGCTGCTGGCGGTGAACATCAACCTCGTTGCCTTTTCCAGCTTTCTCGGGGATCTCGTGGGCCAGGTCTTCACCCTGTTCGTGTTGACCGTCGCCGCGGCCGAGGCGGCGATTGGCCTTGCAATCCTCGTCTGCTTCTTCCGCAACCGCGGCACGATCGCGGTCGAAGACGTCAATGTGATGAAGGGCTAAAGATCAATGGAAACCACCATCCTCTTTGCCCCGCTCATCGGCGCGCTTTTGTGCGGTTTCGGCTGGCGTTTGTTCGGCGAGGCTGCGGCGTGCTGGATCGCCACGGGCCTTTTGTTCCTGAGCGCGATCCTGTCGTGGATCGTCTTCCTGACTTTTGACGGCTCGACCGAGCAAATCCAGATTCTGCGCTGGATCGAAAGCGGCAGCCTATCGACCGATTGGGCCATCCGCCTGGATCGGATGACCGCGATTATGCTGATCGTGATCACGACGGTGTCGAGCCTCGTGCACCTTTACAGCTTTGGCTACATGGACCATGACCCGCAGTGGCGCGAGGGCGAAAGCTACAAGCCGCGGTTCTTTGCCTACCTGTCCTTCTTCACGTTTGCGATGCTGATGCTGGTGACGGCCGATAACCTCGTGCAGATGTTCTTTGGCTGGGAAGGGGTTGGCGTCGCGTCCTACCTGCTGATCGGGTTTTACTACCGCAAGCCGTCGGCCAATGCCGCTGCGATCAAGGCGTTTGTGGTGAACCGCGTGGGGGATTTCGGCTTTGCGCTTGGCATCTTTGCGCTGTTCTTCCTGACGGACTCGATCAAGTTTGACGACATCTTTGCCGCCGCACCCGAGTTGGCGGAAACGCAGCTGACGTTCCTCTGGGGCGAATGGAATGCGGCAAACCTTGTCGCGGTATTGCTGTTCATCGGGGCGATGGGGAAATCGGCGCAGTTGATCCTGCACACGTGGCTGCCCGACGCGATGGAAGGGCCGACACCGGTGTCCGCGCTGATCCATGCGGCGACAATGGTGACCGCGGGCGTGTTCCTTGTCTGCCGCATGTCGCCGGTGATGGAATTCGCGCCGGAGGCGATGGCCTTTGTCACCGTGCTGGGAGCCGCCACGGCGTTTTTCGCCGCGACTGTGGGCCTCGTTCAGACCGATATCAAACGGGTAATCGCCTATTCGACCTGTTCGCAACTGGGCTACATGTTTGTGGCGGCGGGCGTGGGCGCGTACCCGGTGGCGATGTTCCACCTGTTCACGCATGCCTGGTTCAAGGCGATGC
>JBCBCS010000252.1:0-4574 GCA_038530475.1 Pseudomonadota bacterium | reverse complement strand
AAACATTGCCACTGCAAGCACCGCCACGAGCGCAAGGCACGCCCACCAGGGCGGTGAGACCGCAAACAAGATGAGCACCGCCATGTTCCAGCATCCCGGGAAGCCTGAGAACGAATTATCGTTCGTTTTCATCCGGGTATCGGCGAAATAAAGCGCCGAGGAAAAGGTGATGACGATGATCGCCACCCAACCGGACCAGCCGTCCATCAACCCAGAGGCATAAAGCGCATAGGCCGGGATGAAGACATAAGTAAGGTAGTCGATGATCAGGTCGAGCAGCACCCCGTCAAATTGCGGAGCATTGGCCTTCACGTGGTATTTGCGAGCCAGCGGGCCGTCGATCCCATCCACGACAAAGGCCACGATCAACCAAACGAACATCATCGCCCAGTCTTTATTAATCGCCTCCAACATGGCGAGCATGGCGAAGACGGCTCCAGTTGCGGTGAGCCAGTGAACGGCGAGGGCTTTGGCGGCGGGTTTCATGGGCCGTAGATGACAGGTTGGGGGAGGGGGGGCAATGGTGGCCTCACCGCCGACGGGCTGGTTTTCGAGGTCTTGGAGATGGGGTCCAACGCGTTTCAATGAATTTTGCCGCATCCGGATTCCCGGACCGGCGGGCGGCCTCTATCGGTGTTTCATAGTGATCGATGCGCGTGCGGATGTTGGGGTTTGCGCCGCCATCCAGAAGCACGGCCAGCAGGTCGTGATTGTCTGGTTGGCAGCGCACCGCACGGTGCAAAGCGGTCCAATCGTTGAAGCCGTGGAGATTGGGATCAGCGCCGCCGCCCAGCAAGACTTTCACCAATTGGCAGGCCAGTTTGCCGCCTCGGTCAATGGCGACGTGCAGAGGCAGGAAGCCATGATCGCTGATGTTGAGGTTGAGGCCAGCCTCAACGAGCAATCGGGCGCATTCGGGTTGAAGCGCGCCCATGTAGTCCTCCATCATGTAACCGAGCCAGGTGTCATCACCTTTCGTTACGGGAAACTTGGCCAGAAGGTCCTTCAGGAGGGCGGCGTCATTGTCGGTGGCTGCCTGCATGGCAAGGTCGCGGTGAAAGTCGTCGTCCGTGAACCAATGGTTCGAAGTCATGCCTCTGCCCGCGGATGCGCCGCGTCGTAGACCTCCATCAACCTTGCGGTGTCGACGGCGGTGTAGGCTTGGGTGGTAGAGAGAGAGGCGTGGCCCAAAAGCTCCTGAATGGCGCGGAGGTCGCCGCCGGCGTTGAGCAGATGGGTCGCAAAGCTATGGCGCATGGCGTGGGGCGTTGCCGTCGCGGGCAGGCCCAGTTGCATGCGGGCTTTCTCCATCACCAGTTGGATGGCGCGGGGGTAAAGCGGGCCGGATCGTAGCGCCCGGAACAGCGGGGCGTCGGGCTCAAGATCATAGGGGCAAGCCTTGGCATAGGCGGCGACGGCAGCGCGAGCCTGCGGGATCACTGGAACGATCCGTTCCTTTCCACCCTTGCCCTTGATCCGTAGGGTTTGCGGCAACGGATGATCGCGGCCGGTCAGCGACAGCGCCTCGGAAATTCGCAGGCCGCAGCCATAAAGCAGTGTAACGACCGCCACATCGCGGAGTGCGATCCACGGCTCGGCTGCCTGTAGTTCCACCCGGTCAAGCATCGCGCGGGCGGCGTCGGGGGCCAGAGGACGGGGCAGCTTCTTGTTGAACTTCGGGGCGCGGGTCGAGAGGACGGCGGTCGGCTCAAACCCTTCGCGTTCGGCCAGCCAGCCATAGAAGGTCTTTACCGCTGAGAGGCTCCGGGCAAGCGACCGGGCTGCCACACCACGCGACCGCTCATGCGCCATCCACGAGCGCATGTCGGAGATGGTGACGCGGGCGACCGGTCCGAGGCCTTGTGCGGCCCCTTTGTGAGTTGTCATGAACGACAGAAAGCCCAACACGTCCGCGTGGTACGCTTTGAGGGTGTTCTCGGCCGATCCGCGCAGGCTGCGAAGATGGTCGAGCCATTCTTCAAGAGAGGCTGTGAGCGCGGGCGAGATCACCGGCTCAGCTCAGCCAGCGGCGCATCACTCTCTCAAATACGCCTGCGAAGAATGTGAGCAGGTCCGTGCCCTGCTGCGGGGTGAATTGGTGCGGGTCTTCCGCGCCGAAGATCAGCAGGCCGGGTAGACGCCCCTGACCGAGGTCGAGCTTCAGGCAGGCCTCGGATCGGATGAATTCCGACTTCTCACCAAATATTTCATCGTCGCGATAAGTGATCTGGCGCAACGTGACCTGGCGCGGCGGGGCAGAGCGGCCCATCGTGATGTAATCGTCGACAAATCCGGGCTCGGCGATGGACAGCACATGCTGCAACCGGCGCAAAGACGGGTCGCCCTCAGTCGAGCTGGATTCAAGCACCAGACGGACGGCATCTACCCGCAGGATGTCTGAGACATCACCCTGTAGATCGCCCAAAAAACTTTCGAACTTGGTTGCATCCATCAGGCGCAGAACCGCGCGATGAATTTGGTTGGTTCCGGCAAGGTTTTCATACGCCGCGGCAATGACATTGCGGTGGGTGTCCTCAAGCCGGTCGAGCCGGGCTTCAAGCCGCTCCATCGCGATCCCGCGCAGATCTACAATATTGCCGCCCAACGCTTTTTCATTGGCCGCAACAAGGGCGCGCATGATGTCCTGATCGTCCAGCAGGGCGTCCGGGTCGGCCATAATCTTGGAGCGCATGTCGTCATTCAAAAGGGGATCACTGCTCATCATCGTCTCGTACTTATTTATTGAAGCTGATGTAGCAGGTGGCGCGGTCAGGCGGCTAGGGCGTTTTTCAGCCTTCGGTCAGGTGTGGCATCGAAGTCGCTGGATAGTGTTCTTATATTGTTCTACGCTTTGAAAAAGGAGGACGTCGCCATGCCGCTCGGACCAAAGTTGAACCGCTCCCTGATTTCGTTCATCGAACGCCAGAAGCTGTTCTTTGTCGCCACGGCGGCAGCGGATGGTCGGGTGAACCTGTCCCCGAAAGGGGGCGATAGCCTCAAGGTGATGGACGAGCACCGCCTGCTTTGGTTGAACCTGAGCGGGAGCGGC
The DNA here is from genome assembly GCA_038530475.1 of Pseudomonadota bacterium. Taxonomy (GTDB): domain Bacteria; phylum Pseudomonadota; class Alphaproteobacteria; order Rhodobacterales; family Rhodobacteraceae; genus Octadecabacter. The sequence goes on along the minus strand of JBCBCS010000252.1, from coordinate 1,525 downwards.
AATGAAACCGCCGGTCATATCAAGGCCTTGAACCGCATCACTTTGATGTTCTGCGCTTTTGAGGGCGATGCCCTCATCCTGCGCGTCTATGGCACGGCGAAGGTCATCCATCCACGCGACCCGGACTGGGACACGTTGGCCGCGGGGTTCGCGCCGATGGCGGGGTCCCGGCAGATTTTTGATGTGGCAATCGACGGCGTGCAGACCTCGTGTGGGACGGGCGTGCCGATTCTGCGCTATGAAAAGGACCGCGTTGAGGATGAGCTGTTGCCGTTTTATGATGAGATGGGTGCGGACGGCGTGCGTGACTATTGGCAACGCAAGAACACGCAGACCATCGACGGCTTGCCCACGGGTCTCTTTGAGGATTGAAGTCGCGGCGCTGCGACCTGCACAGCGCCGATCAATTTCAGACTAGACGATTTTGATATTGGCCTTTTCGGCATCCTTTAGGAACGCTGCGAGGCCTTTGTCGGTCAGAACGTGGTTGGCCATAGCATGGATCACGTTCGGCGGTGCCGTCGCCACATCCGCGCCGATCTTGGCGCATTCGCTCATGTGATTGGCGGAGCGGATGGAGGCAGCCAGGATCTGCGTCTCGTACCCGTAATTGTCATAGATCGTGCGGATGTCTTCGATCAGCTCAAGCCCGTCGAGGTTCTGGTCGTCAAGACGCCCGATAAACGGAGAGATGAACGTGGCCCCGGCCTTGGCAGCCAAGAGCGCCTGATTGGCAGAAAAGCACAGCGTCACGTTGACCATGTTGCCTTCGTTCGTCAGCACGTTGCACGCCTTGAGCCCGTCCCAAGTCAACGGCACTTTCACGGCGATGTTGTCCGCGATCTTGGCGAGCTTTCGGCCTTCGGCAATCATCGCATCCGCCTCAGTGGCAACCACCTCGGCCGAAACCGGGCCTTCGACCATGTCGCAGATTTCCTTGGTCACTTCGAGGATATCACGTCCCGACTTGGCGATCAGTGATGGGTTCGTCGTCACGCCATCGACCATGCCCAGGTCGTTGAGTTCGGCAATGGCGTCTACTTCGGCGGTATCTACGAAAAACTTCATCTGGAAGGCTCCTGCGATGTTAAGGCTAACGGGGCGGCGTTCGGAGGCGTCATATCCTACCCGTGCGTAAACCGAAAGGGTCGGTTGTGTGCCGGACAGGAGGGGTGTCTAATGCAGGATCGCTGCAGGTGAGTTTGGGACCCGCCAACGGACATGGAACAGGCCTTTTTTCATGAGGGGGAGTTGGTCGGCGTGCTGACAACGCAGCCGCTGGACCGTCTGCTCGATTATAAAGCACCTGAAGGCGGATGCTGGCAGGGGTCCTTTGTCGAGGTGCCACTGGGCCCGCGCAAGGTGCTTGGCGTTGTCTGGGGCGCGGGGCGCGGCGATTGGGACATTGCCAAGGTGCGTTCCGTGATCCGCGTGCTGGACGTGGTGCCGATGGCCGAAGAGATGCGCCAGTTTCTGGGCCGTGCGTCGGTCATCCGGTCCGGCTCAGCCGTGCCCAGCCGGTACA
>JBCBCS010000251.1:0-4575 GCA_038530475.1 Pseudomonadota bacterium | reverse complement strand
ATATGGGAACCGGCAATGTTAAAGGTCTTCGTGGTTGCCGTCATCATCACCAGACGGTCTTCGATCCCCTCAATATGCGCCATCGGAATATGCCGGTGCGACCCGAACGTCAGATCGTGGTGAATCTCGTCGCTCACGAGGATGAGGTCGTGACGCTTGGCAAAGGCGGCAACCGCCTGAAGCTCAGCCTTGGTCCAGACGCGGCCACCGGGGTTGTGGGGTGAACAGAGGATGACCATCCGCTCATGTCCCTTCATCTGTGCGTCATAGGCGTCGAAGTCGAACTCATACCGGCCATCACGATTGATCATCTCACATTCGACAATGCCCCGACCGGCGGCGTCAATCACGCGCGCAAAGGCATGATAAACCGGTGTAAACAGGACGACCCCGTCGCCCGGTTGGGTGAAGGCATCGATGCACATCGCCGTGCCGTTGACGAGGCCGTGGGTCGTGAAGATGGATTTGGGATCAACGGTCCAGCCATGGCGCGTCTCCATCCACCAGCAGATCGCGTCGAGGTATTTGCTGTCATCCCCGAAATAGCCGTAGACCCCGTGTTCATGCATGGCCTGGACGGCATCCTGCACGACCTTGGGCGGCCGAAACTCCATATCCGCGACCCACATCGCGATGCCGTCCTGACCGTCGACACCATAGATCTTTTCCATCATGTCCCATTTCACACAATGCGTGCCGCGGCGGTCGATCGGGGTGTCAAAACTCATGCGTGTCTCCTTTTGCCACAAGCTACCCGGGTCGCGCGCGGGCGCAAGACCCGCAGTTGCACATGGACCTCGGCTGGCCTAAATGACCGACCATGGCAAAGCGTTCAATCCTTATCCATCCCGACCCCCGGCTGAAGGCCGTGGCAGAGCCGCAAGTGTCCTTTGACAAGGACCTCGCGGCGTTCGCGGATGACATGCTTGAGACGATGTATGACGCACCGGGCATCGGTCTTGCGGCGCCTCAGGTCGGCGTGCTCCAGCGCGTTCTGGTGATGGATTGCGTTAAGGATGAGGATGCAGCCCCTGAGCCGATGGTGCTGGTGAACCCGAAGATCCTTGAGGTTTCCGAAGACCTCAACATTTACGAAGAAGGGTGCCTGTCGATCCCGGAACAATACGCCGAAGTCGAACGCCCTGCTGAAGTGATCGTCGAATGGCAGGACGTGACGGGCAAGACGATGAAGGAACGCTTTGATGGCCTGTGGGCCACCTGCGTCCAGCATGAGATCGACCACCTGAACGGCAAGCTCTTCATCGATTATCTCAAACCGCTTAAGCGTCAGATGATCACCCGCAAGATGCAAAAGCTGAAGAAAGAGCGGGCGCGAAATGCCGGCTGACCCCTTGCGGGAGGGTTTTGTGCCGTATCCGGCCAAAGTGCTGCGCACACCGGCAGACGAGGTCCATGACATTACCGATGAGGTCCGGGCGATCTGGGACCGGATGATCGCGGCGATGGATGCGATGCCGGGCTACGGGCTGGCCGCGCCGCAGCTCGGCATCCCGCTGCGCTTGGCGGTTGTCGATGCGTCGGCGAAGCGCGGACAGGCGCGGCGGCTCGCCAATCCGACAATCCTACATGCCTCGGTTGAACTGCGCGAGCATGAAGAGGCGTCGCCGAACTTGCCCGGTGTCTCGGCCAGGCTGAAGCGTCCCCGGGCCGTGACTGTGCGATTCTTGAATGAGGCCGGGGTCTACGACCGGGAAGAGTTCGTGGGTCTGTGGGCCACATCCGTGCAGCACCAGATCGATCACCTGAACGGGCGGATGTATTTCGACAATCTGACGCGAACAAAACGGTCGATGCTCCTAAAGAAGGCCCAGAAACTGAACGGCGCGGCGGGATAAATCCCGCCCTACGGAGGTCTGATATGCGGATCGTTTTCATGGGAACGCCCGACTTCTCTGTCCCAGTGCTTGGCGCGTTGGTGGATGAAGGGCACGAGGTCTGTGCCGTCTACACGCAACCGCCCCGACCGGCTGGGCGGGGTAAAAAGGATCGGCCCAGCCCGGTTCAGCAAAAGGCGGAGGCTTTGGGGCTTGAGGTGCGGCATCCGGTGTCGCTCCGTTCCCCGGACGAACAGGCCGCCTTCGCTGATTTGAAGGCAGATGTAGCCGTCGTGGTGGCGTATGGTTTGATCTTGCCGCAGGCGATCCTGGATGCGCCGAAGCGCGGCTGCTTGAACATCCACGCCTCTTTGCTGCCGCGATGGCGCGGGGCGGCCCCCATTCACCGCGCCATCATGGCGGGCGACGCTGAAACCGGCGTGTGCATCATGCAAATGGACGCGGGCCTTGATACCGGGCCCGTGCTGTTGCGCCGGGCGATCGACATTGAGGAACTGGACACAACCGGCGCTCTGCATGACCGACTGTCCGCTCTTGGGGCAAAGGCGATTGTCGATGCGCTAGAGCAACTTGATACCCTAACGCCTGTGCCGCAGCCTGACGACGGCGTCACCTATGCTGAAAAGATCGACAAGGCCGAAGCACGGATCGACTGGTCTTTGACTGCGGTGCAGATCGTGCGGCTGATCAATGGGTTGTCACCGTTCCCAGGTGCCTGGGCTGAGGCGGAGGGCGAGCGGCTGAAGCTGTTACAGGCCCAGCCGTCTTCGCAGGAATTGGCAGCAGGAGAGGTTCAAGTCTCTGACGGTCGCCTTTGGATCGGCGCTGGGTCTGGATCGGTTGAGATTTTGCGGGCGCAACGGGCGGGGAAACGTCCCGCAGACACCGTAGATCTGCTCAAAGGGTGGACACCGCCGGCGTCTGTCTGAACTAGGGTTTGAACGGTTCCATTCCGGCACGAGCCAATTCATCGGCGCGTTCATTTTCCGGGTGGCCTGCATGGCCCTTCACCCATTCCCAGGTGACCCGGTGCCGCGATGTCGCTTCATCCAATCGGCGCCAAAGGTCCTCGTTCTTCACTGGCTTCTTCGAAGCGGTTTTCCAATCCCGCCGTTTCCAACCGTGGATCCATTCGGTGATGCCACCTTTGACGTAATTACTATCGGTGACGACCGTAATCTCACTCGCGCGGCTGAGGCTTTCCAGAGCGTTGATCGCAGCCAGAAGCTCCATGCGGTTGTTGGTGGTGTCCGCCTCGCCGCCCTTCAGCTCACGCTCTTTCAGGACCGTGTCGCCGTCCATTGCCACCAGCAACGCCCCCCAGCCGCCTGGGCCGGGATTGCCCGAACAGGCCCCGTCCGTATAAGCGAAAAGCTCAGCCATCTTTGCATGCCATCATCACGACCCAAGGATCCTCAGTGCCCGCGAGCCCGACGTCAGCGCCGTCATCGGTCGCCACGACAGTAAACCCGGCGTCCCGCAGCAAATCCGCCAGCTCATCCCGCTCCACATACGTATAAAGACGGTCGATGCCGTCGCGGGCGGCACCGGACCCGACCTTCATACCGATATGGAAGATGCCGCCAGATCGCAGCGCCTTGGCGATTGCTGACAGGTAGCTTGGCAACGACGCACTGGGCGCGTGCAACAGCGAAAAGTTGGCCCAAACACCGTCAAACGCCGCGACCTCATTGATATCGTCGAACGTGGCGACCCGCGCTTGCACGCCGTTGACCTCTGCGGCGACGCGCACCATCTCGGCGCTGGCGTCAACTGCATCGACGACGAACCCCTCGGTGATCATGTGCTTGGCCGCGCCCGCAGGCCCACAACCAAGATCGAGGATGTCGCCACCCGGGCGCACAGCGTCCATGAAGCGGCGCAGGTGTTTGCCCGGCTTGCCAGAGCTGTCAAAACGCGTTGCGTAATCCATCGCCTGTGCGTCATAAACTCCGATGGTTTTGCGATCGACGGTCATATGGCGTCCTTTAGATGATCGGGAGTAGGCAGGCTACGACGCCGACAGTAAGCAGGATGCGCAGCGCCATCCACCAGCGCGGTGCCAGGCCCCAATTCCAGAACGCGTAGTCGAGGCCGAGGAGCCCGACAAACGCGAAGATCAGGTTCATCGCCGCGGTCGTTGGCCCGCCGCCTACCATAAAGAACACCCATAATACGGGGATCACCGAAAGCGCGTAGCCGGTGGCCGCCTGACTGCCTTCGGCTTTGGTGGAATATCCCCACAGCACCCCCGACATGAACGCGAGAATAAGCTGGCCATAGTTCAGACCGACAAATGGTCCGACAAAGCGCGGGCCGATTGTATCGAGCGTTAGGGCCGCGGCCGCCTCAGAGTACATCGTCAAGACACCCCAGACGAAGGGCAGGAGGCCCGCAACGCCGAGGATCAACGCGGATTTGGGGATGTCGCGAAAGGCAAGCATGGGTGTCAGAGGTCCTTTAGGTCCGTCATCAGTTTTGCGATGCGCTTGGCACGCGTTTCCGCCCGTTTGGCGCTGTTGACAGAATAGAGCAACCCCCGCCGTTTTCCGGGCGTCAATGCGTCCCATGGGTCGGTCATGCCAGCACTTCGCAGGGCATTGATGACATCAGGCGGCACATCAACGGCGTCGTCCGGGGCTGGTCTGAGACGGATCTCAACCTGCTCGCCCGGCGCGATCCGGACCTCTTTCAACAGTGATTTACCAGCCCAGACAAA